>NZ_JBVVPX010000005.1:0-245168 GCF_055811375.1 Mesorhizobium sp. WSM4848 | reverse complement strand
GTTCCTTCTCGATAGCCATGTGATGATTCTCTCCTTTCCATCATCATGGCCTCGCGCACAGAATTCCTGACAGTCCCTGGTGCTCGCCGCCGGGACGTCAGCTTCGCCTTGGTTCTCCAGCATCCGCTTGATCTTGCGCCCGCCCCATGCGTTGTCGCTGCGCGCACGAACCTCGAGGACCCTGGCTTCGGTCGCCACAGGCGTTTGGTGCGGACTACCTTGCGGCCGTCGCGACCGCTCGGTCAGCCCCTCCCAACCGCTCTGCCGGTAGCGCTCCAGCCACTTGTACCCGGTCGTCGGGCTGATGCCGAAACGTCGGCATAGCTCCCGAACGTTCGAGCCTTCAACCGAGGCAAGGGCAACAAAGTCTTGCTTCTGAGATATCACCGAAGCCTCGCTGAACGGCATCTACACCCCCGATTCGAACTATTCGGAAAGTGTCCACCATGTCCCCGCACAAGCGTCCACGATGTCCCCGGTCCATACACGCCCCACAGGGGGGGAGATTGGCAGCTTCGGCGCTGCGCTTCATCCTGCAACGTTGGAGATTGGCGAAAGCCGAGGTGACGGCCAATCTCCCCCCTCGTGGGGGAGATGTCCGGCAGGACAGAGGGGGCGCGAAGGAATGAGGCGCTTCTGGCAGCGCGCGGTTCGAAATCCGTATTTCAAGCCGATCAAGTAGGGACAGCCCAGACACAAAAGAGCCCGGCCAGATTTCGGCCGGGCTCTTTTTTGATTTGCCGCGCTCAGTGCAGGATCTGCGACAGGAACAGTTTTGTGCGCTCGTGGCGCGGATTGTCGAAGAACTCGGCTGGCGTGTTCTGCTCGACGATCTGGCCCTGATCCATGAAGATCACCCGGTTGGCGACCTTGCGGGCAAAGCCCATCTCGTGGGTGACGCAGAGCATTGTCATGCCCTCTTCGGCGAGGCCAACCATCGTCTCCAACACCTCCTTGATCATTTCCGGATCGAGCGCCGAGGTCGGCTCGTCGAACAGCATGATGCGCGGGTTCATGCATAGCGAGCGGGCGATGGCGACGCGCTGCTGCTGGCCACCGGAAAGCTGGCCGGGATATTTGTTGGCCTGTTCCGGGATCTTGACGCGCGTGAGGAAGTGCATGGCGATTTCCTCGGCCTGCTTCTTCGGCGTCTTGCGCACCCAGATCGGCGCCAGCGTGCAGTTTTCCAGGATGGTCAGATGCGGGAACAGGTTGAAGTGCTGGAACACCATGCCGACCTCGCGGCGCACCTCGTCGATCTTCTTGAGGTCGTTGGTCAATTCCTTGCCGTCGACGATGATCTTGCCCTTCTGATGCTCTTCCAGCCGGTTGATGCAGCGGATCATCGTCGATTTGCCGGAGCCCGAAGGGCCGCAAATGACGATACGCTCGCCGCGCATCACCTTCAGGTTGATGTCCTTCAGCACGTGGAATTCGCCGTACCATTTGTGCATGGCGATGATGTCTATGGCGACATCGGTGGTGGAAACCTGCATCTTGGCGGCATTGACCTTGATCTCTTCCGCGCTGACTGCATTTTCTGTGGTCATGGCAGGTTCCCTTTTTTGTTCTTAGCGCTTGTGGCCGGTGTCGAGCCGGCGTTCCGTGAACATCGAATAGCGCGACATGCCGAAACAGAACAGCCAGAAGACGAAGGCAGCGAACACCAGGCCGGACCTGGCCGTTTGCGGCGTTGCCCAGTTGGGGTCGGAAAAATTCTGTTTGACGACGCCGAGCAGGTCGAACATCGAGATGATTGAGACCAGGCTGGTGTCCTTGAACATGCCGATGAAGGTGTTGACGATGCCGGGAATGACCAGCTTCAGCGCCTGCGGCAGCACGATCAAGCCCATTTTCTGCCAGTAACCGAGGCCGAGCGAATCCGCACCCTCATACTGGCCCTTGGGGATAGCCTGCAGGCCGCCGCGCACCACTTCGGACATATAGGCAGCGGCAAACAGCGAGACACCGATCAGCGCGCGCAGGAACTTGTCGAAGCTGACGCCGGCCGGCAGGAACAGCGGCAGCATGACGCTGGCCATGAACAGGACGGTGATCAGCGGGATGCCGCGCACCGTTTCGATGAAGATGACGCACAGCATCTTGACGATCGGCATCTTCGATCGCCGGCCCAGCGCCAGCACGATGCCGAGCGGCAGCGACACGGCAATGCCGACGAAGGACAGGGTGAGCGTCACCAGAAGCCCGCCCCATAGCGAGGTTTCGACATGCGGCAGGCCGAACACGCCCCCAACCAGCAGGATGAAGGCAAAGATCGGCAGCGCGCCGAAGAACAAAATGGCGTTCAGCCCCTTGCGCGGCACCTTCGGGATGAGCAGCGGCACCAGAAGTGCCACGAACAGGATGGCGACCAGGATCGGCCGCCAGCGCTCATCGATCGGATAGCGGCCGAACATGAACTGGCCGAACTTGGCGTTGACGAAGGCCCAACAGGCGCCGGACCAGCCGTCCGGCTGGATGCCGCCCTGCGCCACGGTGGCACAGAAGGTGCGATCCGTGCCGATCCATTGGGCGTTGATGAAGGCCCAGCTGATCAGTTGCGGCAGGATCATCGCGACCAGCACGATGCCGATGATGGTCAGGATCGTGTCACCGGTCGAAGCAATCAGGTTCTTGCGTATCCAGGCGCCCAGGCCGCGCTCGCTTGACGGCGCCGACTGTGTCAGCGCCATTTCGACGCGGACGAAGGAAAGGTCGTGCTCTTGCATGTCGCTACCTCTCCACCAGCGCCATTCTGGCGTTGACCACGTTCATGACCACCGACGTCAACAGGCTGAGCGCGAGATAGACCACCATCATGATCAGCACGCACTCGATAGCCTGGCCGGTCTGGTTCAGCACCGTGCCGGTCGTCGCCGTCAGATCCGGGTAGCCGATGGCGATGGCGAGCGACGAGTTCTTGGTCAGGTTCAGATATTGGCTGGTCAGCGGCGGAATGACGATGCGCATGGCTTGCGGGATGACGACAAGCCGCAGGATCGATCCCGGCCGCAGCCCGAGCGCACCGGCTGCCTCGGTCTGCCCCTTACTGACGCCCATGATGCCGGCCCGCACGATTTCGGCGATGAAGGCCGCTGTATAGAAGGACAGCGCCAGGTAGAGCGACAGGAACTCCGGCTTGACCTGAAAGCCGCCAGTCAGGTTGAAGGTCGATTGCTTTGGATAATCGAAGCTCAGCGGGAAGCCGCTCAGCGCGTAGGCCAGCAACGGCAAGCCGATGATCAAAGCCGCCGATGTCCAGAACACAGGGAATTGCTGGCCGGTCGCCATCTGCCGCTGACGCGCCTTGCGGGCGACGAACCACGCCATGGCAATGCCGAGAAGCAAAGCGACCAGGATCAGCCAGGAGCCTTCGCCCCACACGGCGCGTGGAAAATAAAAGCCGCGTTGGTTGAGAAAGGAGCTGAACGGCAAATTGATGCTTTCACGCGGCGGCGGCAGCACCGAAAGCACGCCGGAATACCAGAAGAAGATGACCAGCAGTGGCGGGATGTTGCGAAAGACCTCGACATAGACCATGCAGATCTTGCGGATCAGCCAGTTGTGCGAAAGCCGGCCGACGCCGAGGATAAAGCCGATGATGGTGGCGGTGATGATGCCGGCGGCGGCAACGATGAGCGTGTTGATAAAGCCGACCAGAATGGCGCGGCCATAGGTCGAATCCGACGAATAGGCGATGGCGCTGTCACTGATGTCGAATCCGGCGCGGCTCCTGAGGAAGCCGAAGCCTGACGCAATGCGCAGGCGCGTCAGATTGTCGATGGTGTTTTGGACGAACCACCAGACCAACGCCACCAGCACGATGACGACCACCGCCTGGAAGAATATGCCGCGGACTTTCGGATCGTTGATGAAGGAACCGCGGCTTGGCTCCTCGCGAAGAATTTCCTGCGATGCCATTCGACCATCCCCTGGAAAGAGAAACCGGGAGGCAGACGATCTGCCTCCCGGATCACATTTCGATCAGCGGATCGGCGGAGAGTATTGCAGACCGCCCTTGGTCCACAACGCGTTGATGCCGCGCGCGATCTTCAGCGGGCTGCCCGACCCGACATTGCGTTCGAACATCTCGCCGTAATTGCCAACTGCCTTGACGATGTTGACGACCCAGTCGTTGGAGACGCCGAGATCGGTGCCGATCTTGGTGTCGGCCTCCTGGCCGAGCACGCGCTTGATCTCGGGATTGTCCGAGGTCTTCATCTCCTCGACATTGGCCTTGGTGATGCCGAGTTCCTCTGCCTGCAACAGCGCAAAATAGGTCCACTTGACGATGTGGTACCACTGGTCGTCGCCCTGGCGCACGGCCGGTCCAAGCGGTTCCTTGGAGATGATCTCGGGCAGCACGACGTGGTCGGCGGGCGAGCCCAACGTCAGCCGGATGCCGTAGAGACCCGATTGGTCGGTGGTGTAGACGTCGCAGCGACCGGCGTCATAGGCGGCGTCGACCTCTGACAGCTGTTCGAAGACGACCGGGCTGTACTCCATCTTGTTCGTCTTGAAGTAATCGGCGAGGTTGAGTTCGGTCGTGGTGCCGCTCTGCACGCAGACCGCCGCGCCCGAAAGCTGCAGCGCGGAATTCACGCCCGGCAGTTTCTTGGCGTTGATCATGAAGCCCTGGCCGTCATAGTAGGTGACACCTACGAAGTTCAGGCCAAGCGCCGTATCGCGGTTGATGGTCCAGGTGGTGTTGCGCGACAGGAGGTCGATCTCGCCTGACTGCAGTGCGGTGAAGCGTTCCTTGGCACTGAGCGGCGTGAACTTGACCTTGGTGCCATCGCCGAAAACGGCGGCCGCGACAGCGCGGCAGAAATCTGCATCGATGCCTTGCCAGTCGCCCTTGTCGTCCGGCGCCGAGAAGCCGGCCAGACCGGTCGAGACGCCGCATTGGATGAAGCCCTTGGCCTTGACGTCGTCGAGCGTGGCCGCCGACGCGGCCGAAGCCACCAATCCAAGCGCGGCGGCGCCCAGGATGCCGATTGCAATGTGTTTCATAACCCACAGACCCTTTTCTGTTTTTTTTCAGGCGAACCTGACTTTTTCCGTGTGAACGCAGCTTCCCGTTCCGGCCCATTCCCGGAACCCCGCATCGCAACCGACGCGCTGCCTCCCATTCACGAACTGCATCGAAGGCGATTATTCCAGTGAGGTCAAGGAAAATGACCGAAACCGAAAGAGTTTGAAAACCAATTGCCGCAAATGCCTGAATTGCAGCCAAACGCGCCGGGAAATTAGCCATGAGCGCGAACAAAGCCGGCAAGGCCCGGTCGACGCAAGTCGGGGCTGTGCCTTTGAAAATCCGCCTTCGGAACGCCACGTATTACAGGGTTGTCAGCGAATCAATTGGCATATCCGAAGTGCGCCGGCTGGCGGATGGCGGACGGTTGCGCGGCCAATGCCGCCGCACTATGGCTAGCGCTTCATCAGAGGCGAAGCGCAATGACAAAACACGGCAACGAAATGGGCATCAATACGCGGCTTGCCCATTCGGGCAACAATCCGCACGACTATTTCGGCTTCGTCAATCCGCCGGTCGTGCATGCCTCGACCGTGCTCTATCCCAACGCGGCGACGATGGCGGCGCGCAGCCAGAAATACACCTACGGCACGCGCGGCACGCCGACCACCGACGCCCTTGCCAGCGCCATCGACGGGCTGGAAGGCTCGGCCGGCACGATTGTGGTGCCCTCGGGCCTGGCGGCGGTGACGCTGCCGCTGCTCGCCTTCCTATCGGCGGGCGACCATGTCCTGATCGTCGATTCCGTCTATCACCCGACCCGCAATTTCGCCGACACGATGCTGAAACGGCTGGGCATCGAGGTCGAGTACTACGATCCGCATGTCGGCGCCGCTATTGCCGCGCTGATCAAGTCCAACACCAGGGTCGTGTTCACCGAATCGCCGGCCTCCAACACTTTCGAGGTGCAGGACATACCAGCTATTGCCAGCGCGGCACATGCCGCAGGCGCTATCGTCATGATGGACAACACCTGGGCGACGCCGCTCTACTTCCGACCGCTCGACCATGGTGTCGACATCTCGATCCATGCGGCGACGAAATACCCGGCCGGCCATTCCGACGTGCTGCTCGGCACCGCGTCGGCCAACAACGCCTGCTGGAAACAGCTTTGCGAGACCTTCTACACGATGGGCTGCTGCGCCGGGCCGGACGATGTCTATCAGGTGCTGCGCGGCCTGCGCACCATGGGCGTGCGCCTCGACCACCATCAGCGCAGCGCACTGGCCATCGCCGGCTGGCTCGAGGGCCAGCCGGGCGTGGCGCGCGTGCTGCATCCAGCGCTTGCCAGCCACCCCGATCACGATCTCTGGAAGCGCGACTTCTGCGGCTCGAGCGGCATCTTTTCAATCGTGCTCAAGGGCGGCGGCCAGAAACAGCAGCATGCTTTTCTCGACGCGCTCAGGATATTCGGCCTCGGCTATTCCTGGGGCGGCTATGAGAGCCTTGCGGTGCCGGTATTCCTTGGCGACCGCGTCGTCGCCAAGGGCCCTTATGACGGCCCGCTGTTGCGCCTGCAGATCGGGCTTGAGGACGTCGACGACCTCACGGCCGATCTGGTGCGCGGCCTCGCTGCGGCGGCGGCCGCTTGAAGGCTTGCGCCCGCGTCTCGATAAATCCAATTCGCCAACGCGGGTAATCTATTCGTAAACAAGAGAATTCCGCACATACATGCGCAAATGTCCCGGCGGACAATCTGTGCTAAAGTGACGCCTATGAAAGCCTGGCTGGAAGCGGCAAAGCGCCGGGCGCGCGATATCAAGCTTGATGTCGTCGCCCTGTGGTTCGCCGGGCGCGACCCTCGGGTGCCCTGGTTTGCGAAATTCGTTGCCGGAATGGTAGCCGCCTATGCGCTGTCCCCGATCGACCTGATCCCCGACTTCATTCCTGTGCTCGGCTATATCGACGACCTGATCATCGTTCCGCTCGGCGTAGTCCTGGCCATCAGGCTTGTTCCGCCGCCGCTGATGGCCGAACTCCGAGCGCGAGCTGCCGCGCTCGAAAAACACCCGCAAAGCAGGATGGGGATGTTCTTTATCGTGGCGCTCTGGCTGGCTTTGGCAGCTTTGCTGATCTGGGCGTTCTGGCCCACCCACGCCAAATAATGCGAACGGGCCGCCTGCACCTGAAACCGGCTTGCCTGCTGCTAAAACCCAAGTACCAGCCACGCCGTCCCGGCACTCAGATGACCAGCGTCATCGGCAGTCCGACCGTGAAAAACGCCCGGAAAGACAGCGTCTTTCCGGAGGCCCGCGCGTGCTCGGCGACAATCAGATTGGCCACCGAGCCCAGCAACGTGAAATTGCCTGCCAGCGCCGAACTCATCGCCACGACCAGCCAAGCGCGCTCGGGGTCTTCCAGGCCGGGTATGAACAGCCGCAGCGCCAGCACGGCCGGACATAGGCAAGCAGGGCCAGCGCGAGCCAGCGGAAGATGTTGCGTATGAGCGTGTAAGAGCGCCAAAGCTGGAGAGCAAAGATGAAGGAGTTGGCAATGAAGGAGTTGGTCTGCACATCTGCCGCAGCTACCGCGCTCCCGGCGGCATGGCCAAGTGCGCGTGCTTCTGGAAGATCGCAATCTTGTCGGTATAGGTAATCCGGATCTCGCGTCCGCATCCCTCGCACTTGTAATGTGAAACGACCTGAAACCAGCTGCCGTTCTTGACGACGGCGAAGTTGCACTGCGGGCATTGGAAAGTCAGGCCAACAGAGAATAGGCTGGGAGACAGGGACATTGCAGCACTTCTTGTTAGTCCGGCGTCTCGACGACGAAGGATGCGGCAATCAAATCGTCGGCATCGATTCTGCCCTTGCCGCCCTCCAGCACTGCTGCGACCTTTCGAAAGGTCTTCAGTTCGTTCTCGGTAATCCGGGCGCCGCGCATCCTCTCAGCGAGGTCAGCCACGCGCATTCGCAGCGCCTGCGACGCTCCAATCTCACGGTTCGACATGATGATCACATTCCTCTCGCTCGACGTCCCGCCGCACCTTTCGGCACGGCGGGCTGTCCTCCCAGTCGCTTAGCTCATTCGATGACTTTGATGATCTTGCGCGTGCCCGGGTCAACGACAACGGCCCGGTTGTCGACCACCACGTAACGGTATTCTGTGTTGGGGATTTCATGAAGTTCGACGGTTTCGGGCAAGGTTGAGCCGATATTGAGCTCCACTCCAGGGATTTTCACCGATGCTAGCGGCTGCTTTTTGACATATTCCCTGATGACGGTCTCCTGTTCAGGCTCGATGACTACGTCCTGAGCGGCAGCGGCGCCGATACCGGCCAGCAACAGAAACCCGGCGGCTGCAGTGGAAAGACGCATACTCATAAGTGCCTCCTATGTGAGCTCTATTGCGCTGAACGGCATCGTCTTCGCGCCAAGCACACCAAACCTCAGGCAGCCGCAAACGTTCCTTGGTTGGGCTTCGGTCTGATCCGAGACGGGACCTAAGTCTCACCAGTTTTCGCGTAATAGCCCGGATACTGCGCCACCCGGAACTGCGGCTGCTCGTAGCAGTTGCTAGCTGTGAGCTCACGCAAGGAGCCGATGGAAAATAGCGGCCACCAAGATTGGAATGGTCTAACGAACTGAGATCTGCGCAGCTACGTCCCTTCCTGCGCTGATAAGGACTACCCGCCATTCCTCAGTTTTGGCGGGTGGTCCACAATCACGGCTGGCCAAGCCCGCCCGGGCGAGGCCTGTCAACGGTTCAGGTCGAGAGGGCAGTGGTTGCATCGCTGTGATTCAGAGTCCCACTGTCCGATACGATCGAGGCTGAACATGCACGTCCGATAGCCTTGATCGTTTCGGCGGCACCCGTGCTGAAGTCCTGCGGGGATTCGACCGGGAAGCCCCCATCGCCCTTAACCGAACTGAAAACCAGCCCAGCAGCAAATACCGTGGAACCTTTCAAAGCCGCATGCCTTGTCCGTTCTTCATGGAAGGAGGTGCGAAATGAGCCTTGACATAGGAAAAGTTGCCATAGCCTTGCTTGGCCTGCTTGCCTACAAGAATAGGGATAGGATCGGCGAGTTAATCGCTGGCAGGGACTCGACAGATGCCAAAAACGCTGGCTCCCCCGGAGGGCTCGGCGACATCCTGGAGCGTCTCAGGAATGCGGGTGCGGGCGATCAAGTCGATTCCTGGGTTGGTACAGGATCGAATCGCCCCGTTCAGCGCGACCAAGTCGAGAAAGCGATCGACCCGCAAACGCTGAGCGATCTCGCGGAGCAAACCGGATTGTCCCGCGAGGAACTTCTCGACCGGCTCACAAGTGAACTGCCCGACGCAGTGGACAAGCTTACTCCCGACGGCCAGATGCCTGTGAGCAAAGGGCTCCTCGACGAGGCACCTGGAGCTAGTCGCACTTAGCACCAGGCTGAAAAATGAAAGCCCGCGCCTCCGGGCGAGAACACGGGCCGACCAGCACATCGCTGTTACCTATGTCTCCGGGCTGGACAAGAAAAATGCTGGCGATCCCGACAGGATTCGAACCTGTGACCATCGGCTTAGAAGGCCGGTGCTCTATCCAGCTGAGCTACGGGACCGCTGGCCGACCCCAAGGGCCGGCTAATTTATGCGCTGGGACGGCTGCCCGGCATTTGCCGGTCAATGCGTCCAGGGTGTCCTGCGGTCATAACGGAAATTCTCCGCATAGGAAATCTGGCGGCGCTTGGATTCCTTCGGCTCCTCGACGCGGTAGCCCAGCCCCTCTTTCTCCGCATAGGCCACCGCCTCTTCCCTTGTGTCGAAGGTGAGCCTGATCTGGCTCCGCATGTCACCCGACGTGGTGTAGCCCATCAGCGGATCGATCTTCTTGCGCATCTCGGGATCGAATTCCAGCACCCAGTGGCCGGTCTTGGCCTTGCCGGACTGCATCGCGGTTTTGGCTGGGCTGAAAATGCGCGCGGACATGAACACCTCGTTACTACGTGCAAGCGGCACCGCCGCTGTATTCCCGTCATTACTGCGCAATGCTGCCGGCGGCAAGGCCGAGCCTGCCGTACCCCATTCACGGCGGGCCACCGACGATGGAACCCTCTCGGCCGCGGACAGGACGATCGAGATCGCACCGGGCGTTTTCTTCCCGGCGGGGACGTATAACGGCAGCGTGCCGCTGGACAGCAACCTGGGTGCCTGAGGCGGCGCTGCCGCGAAACCGTTGCGCCGGCCGGCATTTCCCACTCCGCTCTCGACCCGGGCCGCCGTTTGTTCCGTTTTCGTGTTTTAGGGGTTGCGCAGCCAAGCCCGGAACCCTATACGCCGCCAAGGACTCGGAGTGTAGCGCAGCCTGGTAGCGCATCTGGTTTGGGACCAGAGGGTCGGGAGTTCGAATCTCTCCACTCCGACCATCCATTCACCGGAAATCATGGGCCGTGCTGCCGGCGCAGCTGCGCCGGACAGCATCTGCGACTGACGAAGCACCCAAGCGACCGACGAGGAGCCCGGATTTCCGAGCCGGCCCGCCTGAAGCTTGCGAAGCGTCAGCCCTGGATAAACGCCAGGAGATCCGGATTGATGATCTCCGGGTGGGTTGTGCACATGCCGTGCGGCAGGCCCTTGTAGACCTTGAGCGTGCCGTGCCTCACGAGTTCGGCGGCAAGCAGGGCTGAGTCGGCAATCGGCACGATCTGGTCGTCGTCGCCGTGCATGATCAGGACAGGCACGTCGATCTTCCTCAGGTCTTCCGTGAAGTCGGTCTCGGAAAAAGCCTTGATACAGTCGTAGTGAGCCTTGGCTCCGCCCATCATGCCCTGGCGCCACCAATTGTCGACGGCTCCTTGCGAGACCGTGGCGCCCTCGCGATTGAAGCCATAGAACGGGCCGGCCGGCACATCCCTGTAGAACTGGGCGCGGTTGGCGACCAAAGCGGCACGGAAGCCGTCGAAGACCTCGATCGGCAGGCCGCCGGGGTTGTTGTCGGTCTTGAGCATTATCGGCGGGACCGCGCCGATCAGCACCGCCTTGGCGACGCGTCCTTCGCCACCGTAGCGGGCCACGTAACGCGCCACCTCGCCGCCGCCGGTCGAATGGCCGATATGGACGGCGTTCTTGAGATCAAGATGCGCGACCAGAGCCGCGACATCGGCGGCATAGGTGTCCATCTCGTTGCCGGTCGCGGTCTGTGTCGAGCGGCCGTGCCCGCGCCGGTCATGCGCGATGACGCGAAAGCCCTTGTCGAGGAAGAACAGCATCTGGTTGTCCCAGTCGTCGGCGCTCAGCGGCCAGCCGTGATGGAACACGATTGGCTGGCCTGTGCCCCAATCCTTGTAGAAAATCCCGGTGCCGTCCCTGGTGGTGAATGTGCTCATCGTCGTGCTCCTTGCTGCAGTTGGCTGGATTGGTGGGGAAGGTTCGTTCCTTCTGTGGACAAGCTATTGCAACGGAGTCAAGGTGAGAATTGGCAAAACAGACATTGAACGTGGCAAAACTGACAGGTGATTGTGCTGTCTGATCGGGTTGAAATTGGGCTTGTGGTGTATCCCGGTGTTCAGCAAGCGGCAGTTCTCGGTCTCACCGACCTGTTCCAACTGGCCAACCGGCTGGCTGCCGACCGGTCGCCGGACGCGCTGAGGCTTCGCGTCAGCCATTGGCAGTGGCAGGAGGCGAGCCAAACCGTCATCCGCAGCTTCGACAGCGAGCCCGGCCCCGACAATGGACCTACCATGGTCATCTTGCCTCCGACCCTGGGTGATCCGATCGCTCGCGAGACGGCTGCGCCCTATGCCGACTGGCTCAGGGCTCGTCATGCGGCGGGCGCTACGCTCGGCTCGGTCTGCGCCGGCGCCTTCGTGCTTGCCGAGACCGGCCTGCTGTCGGGTCGTGCGGCGACCACGCACTGGGCCTATCGCGACGCGCTGGCGATACGCTTTCCCGACATCGCACTGGATGCCGACAGACTGGTCATCGACGACGGCGACATCATCACCGCCGGCGGCTATATGGCCTGGACCGACCTTGGCCTGAAACTCGTCGACCGGGTGCTTGGGCCGACCGTCATGATGGACACCGCCCGTTTCATGCTGGTCGACCCGCCGGGACGCGAGCAACGCTTCTACAGCCCCTTTGCTCCCAGGCTGAACCATGGCGACGAGGCCATCCTCAAGGTGCAGCACTGGCTCCAGGCGAGAGGCGCGCGCGATGTGACGCTTGCCACCATGGCGGAGCATGCGGCCTTGGAGGAGCGGACTTTTTTGCGCCGCTTTCGCAACGCCACCGGCCTCAAGCCGACCGAGTATTGCCAGCACCTGCGCGTCGGCAAGGCGCGTGAGATGCTGCAATCGACGACCCGATCCATCGACCAGATCGCCTGGGACGTCGGCTATGACGATCCCGGCTCCTTCCGCAAAGTTTTCGCCAGGATAACCGGCCTGGCGCCGGGCGATTACCGCAGGCGCTTTGGCGCGGAGCGAGAGGCGGTGGCGGGTGAAGGGAGCTGAGCCGTGACCCAACTCCCCTGCCGTGCTTGCCCGGGTCGACCGCCGCTGGCGGATGCGTGTGATCTACGATGCCACGATCAACAGCAGATGGTGTTGAGGAAGCCCAAGCCGCTGTGGCTGTCGCTGAGCCAATGACTGACCGATCAATCACCAGTTGCGACGAGTGCGGCAGCACTTGTTTCGTCGAAAGCAGCGCAATGGCCAGCCTTTGTGCTGAATGCGCGTTTCATCTCTATGGATATCCCGCCTGCGAACATCAGATCAAAAACGGGCGGTGCACAGCCTGCGGGTGGGACGACTCTCGGTCAAAATATATCGCCGCCATTATTTCGAGGGAGAGCTCGTAGGTGGTGCTCCGACCCCGTACCCTTTGTCCGTGGCGCAGAGTCTGTCGCGCGGATAACCCGTGCCTAAAAGAGCACTTTCGATATCCGTCCTCGAAAAATCGTCGCCGATATAAAGCAGGCGGCAGGCATGTTCCTTCGCCACTTCATAGGCGAAACAGTCACCGAAATTGAGCGCGGCCGGGTGAATCCCCTTTCCCCATTTTGCGTAGGCCTCGGCGATGCGACGCGCAGAGGCCGGCGTCACCGCCGCAATTTCGAAACCAAGCCTGTCGATCAGGCTAGACAGCTCTTCGCCGACATTGCGCCGCGCCGCGACGATCAGCGATTCGGCCACGGTGCCGGCGGATATCAGGATGTCGTCTTCGGCCTCGAGCGCCGCGATGCAGACATCAGCCTCCGGCTCGTCAAGAACGATCGCCATCAGCGCCGAGGTATCGACCACGATCATTCGGGCAGGCCATCATCGCCATAGAGGAAATCCTGACTTCGCGCAGCAGATGGCCCATCCTTCGCCCTCGCGGCGCCGGATGCCCGCATCGCCTCCAGCAATGCCCGACGGCTTTTTCTGTCCGGCACTGCCCTGACCGGAACCAGCCGCACGGCTGCATGACCGTGACGGGTCAGAATGATCTCGTCACCTGCCTCGGCCCGACGCACCAATTCTGTCAGCTGTCCCTTGGCGTCTGTAACGGATACCTGCATCGGCGCTCTCCTCTTTGGACCATCCTCTGGTCCATATTTGCCGTGAAAATAGACCATTCGATGGTCCATTACAACGGCCAAAGAGGGACGGCGATTATCAGTGAGCGCGGTTGCCAGTGCCGTATACGCGACTGGCGACCTCTCGTTGAAGGCAAGCTCGCCGGGAAGAGAACCCCAACCGCCTCATCTCCCGGCGAGCCTACAACCTGATTTGGAACGCAATCAGGACCGGGGTTAGCCGGCAAGCTTGCATGTGCAAGAGAGATGCCAGTCAACGTTTCCCGAAATGGGACACCGCCCGGAGCTTCTTTCCTTCTCCCCTTGTTGTGCCTTGTTGTGCAGGGCTGTCCGGGGAAAGTTTTGAGTGAATCGAAATGCCACATGTGCATGCCCCGTAAAACGGGGCTCAATACTTGTTCGGGCGGCGGAAAATGCACACCATCGACAAGCCGCCACCGGTCAATCCAAGCCGACCAAGAGACCGAGTCTCTCCCCCAATCAGAGGGCCTTCATATATGAATAACTTTCCCCGGACAGCCCTGCTTGTTGGGAGAAGGGAAGTTCTCCACCGGCTAAATCTCGAACTCGCCCTGGCCCTCATCCATGGCGCTGACGGTTTCGGCGGCGAGCGCCCTTGTGATCGGTGTCTTGCGCTCCAGTGCCGTGCGGTCGAGCCGCTCGACCACGCGCATTGCGGTGGCCAGCGAGCGTTCGATGCGGCGCACCAGATATTGCACGACATGCGGCTCGACTTCGACCTGGCGGTCGGCGAACAGTTTGGTGATGACACCGGCCAGCAAGAGATCGTCGGGCTCGTGGATCTCGACCGCCGCCGCCGCCTTCAGCCGCGATGCGAGGTCGGGGAGCCTGACACCCCAGGCGGACGGAAAGCGCCGCGCGGTCAAGAGCAAGGTCGAGCCGGCCGCGCGCACCGTGTTGATCAGGTGGAACAGCCCCTCTTCGTCGACCGGACCGGCATCGACATCGTCGATCAGGGCCGGCCGCGCACCGAGGCTCGCCATGCAGTCGCCGATCCGCCCGGCGCCGACCTTCACTGCGCCGGCGCGGGCGCGCCAGATCGACGCCAGATGGGTTTTTCCAGAGCCTGCGGGGCCGGCGAGCACGACCACCGGCGACGGCCAGTCCGGCCAGCGATCGACCAGCGCCACCGCCTGGCTGTTGGTGCCGGAGACGACGAGTTCGTCGCGCGAATAGCCGGTGCCGTGGCCGAGATCGAGCGGCAACTGGCGCGGCGGGTCGATCTTTTTGTCCGGCATCTAGCTCAACTGCGCGGCCCACCGCTCCCGCGGCGACGCGCCGGCAGCGGCGGCACAGGTTCGGTGTTGTGGCCCTTGTAGAGCGGCGACTCGAGATAGCGGGCGATGGCAAAGCGCACCAGGACGGCAACGGCGGCCGAGGCCGGCACGGCGATCAGCAGGCCGACGAAGCCGAACAGCGCGCCGAAGGCAAACAGCGAAAACATCAGCCACACCGGATGCAGGCCGACGCTTTTGCCCACCAGCCTCGGCTGCAGGATGTTGCCCTCGATGAACTGGCCGACGAAGAACACGCCGGCCACCGCCGCGACCATGGTCCAGTCCGGCCAGAACTGGACGAAGGCGACGCCGACGGCCAGCACCAGCCCGGTCAGCGAGCCGACATAGGGGATGAAGGAGATCAGCCCGGCGAACAGGCCGATGAGGATGCCGAAATTCAGACCGGTCAGAGTCAGCCCGGTGGCGTACATGGCGCCCAGTACCAAGCACAGCGTGCCCTGGCCGCGCACGAAGCCGGCGGTGGCGGTGTTGATGTCGTTGGCGATTGCCCTGACGGTCTGGACATAATCGCGCGGCACCCAGCTGTCGACAATCGCCACCATGCGATCCCAGTCGAGCAGCATATAGAAGGCGACGACAGGCGTGACGACGAACAGGCTGACCACCGAGACCAGCGCCACGCCGGAACTCCAGATCGAGGTGAACACCGCGGTCAGCAGGCCGAAGCCGGAGGTCAGCAGCGAGTTCAACCCTTCGCGCAGGCCATTGGCGTCGACGCCGAATTTCTCTTCCAGCCATCTCGGATCGAAGCTGGTGATCAGGCTCTGCAGCCGGGTCAGGTATTCCGGCAGCTTGCTGGCGAAATCGGCCATCTGCGAAGCCAGCACCGGAATGAGGATGACGAAGGCCAGCACCAGAACGACGATGAAGGCAAACAGGATGACAATCGTCGCCATCAGCCTGGACAGGCCGAGCCGCTGCAGCCGGTCGGCGACCGGGTCGAGGAAGTAGGCGAGCACCATGCCGGCGACGAACGGCAGCAGGATGCCGCTGAAGACATAGAGGAAGATCGCGAGGATGATGGCGCTGATCAGCCAGAAGCGGATTTGGCGGCGAAACACGCCAGACGCGGCCGCATCGGCAGCCGCAGCTTCGGCTGCCGCGTCGATGTTCTGGTCAGGTATCCGGTTTGGAGCCTTCGCCATAGCCGCTCATATGCCTCAGCCAAGCCACGAGATAGGCCGCGGCCGAAGCCACGGTCAAGACCCCGGACAGCAATATGAGCACCGGCCTGAGCGGATCGAGATCGATGGCGAGGGCTAGTTCGCCCAGCACCACCGCCGCCAGCCCGATCTGGACGGCAGTGTTGGCCTTCGACACGAACAGCGGCTTCATCTCGACCGGGTGGGTCATGACGGTGGACAGAACGACGGCACAGACGATCAGCGCATCGCGCGACACCATGGTGACGACCAGCCACAGCGGCAATTCACCGATGAAGCCCAGCACCACGAACACCGAGACCAGCAGCAATTTGTCGGCCATCGGATCGAGATAGGCGCCAAGCTGCGAAAACTGGTTGAAATGGCGGGCGATGAAGCCGTCGACGCCGTCGGAAATGCCGGCGATCAGGAAGCCGGCGAAAGCCCAGTCCCAGCGCGCCTGCAGCATCGCCAGCACCACCCCCGGCACCAGCACGAAACGCATGATCGTGATCATGTTGGGGATGGTCAAACGCATGTCCCGTCGCTTCTGTTTTGATGATACATGATAGAGACGAGAGGCTACGGCAAGTGAGAGCGACGCTGAAGCTGGCAATCTCCGCTCGTGCGAAGAGATTGGCTGTCTTCAAGGCCTTCGCCAATCGCCAATGTTGGAGATTTGCCTGAAGCCTCTGTCCACGATTTTGTGATGCCGAAAGTGACTGAGCCAGCCGTTATCCTTGCGAGGCGCAGCCGTTCATGCGAAGAGCCCCGGAAAGCAGGAAAGAGTGATGAGCAAGCGCAAGAACGGGCTCACCTATGCCGAGGCGGGTGTCGACATCGATGCCGGCAACCTCATGGTCGAGAAGATCAAGCCGCTGGTGCGCGCGACCCGCCGGCCGGGCGCCGATGGCGAGATCGGCGGCTTTGGCGGCCTGTTCGACCTCAAGGCTGCCGGCTTCAACGACCCGGTGCTGGTGGCCGCCAATGACGGCGTCGGCACCAAGCTGAAGATCGCCATCGATGCCAGCAAGCACGACACGATCGGCATCGACCTCGTCGCCATGTGCGTCAACGACATCGTCGTGCAGGGCGCCGAGCCATTGTTCTTCCTCGACTATTTCGCCACCGGCAAGCTCGACCCCGACCAGGGTGCGGCGATCGTCGGCGGCATCGCCGAGGGCTGCCGGCAGGCCGGATGCGCGCTGATCGGCGGCGAGACGGCGGAAATGCCCGGCATGTATCACGGCAACGACTACGACCTCGCCGGCTTTGCCGTGGGCGCGGCCGAACGCGGCCAGTTGCTGCCGACCGACGACATCGTCGAGGGCGACGTGCTGTTGGGGCTGGCCTCGTCGGGCGTGCATTCAAACGGCTTTTCGCTGGTCCGCCGCATCGTCGCCACCAGCGGCCTTGCGTGGACCGATCCAGCGCCCTTCAACGATGAAGCCACGCTGGCCGAGGCGCTGCTCGAGCCGACCCGCATCTATGTCAAGTCGATCCTCAAGGCGATCCGTAACACGCATGGCATCAAGGCGCTGGCCCATATCACCGGCGGCGGTTTCCCGGAAAACATCCCGCGCGTCCTGCCGAAGGATTTTTCGGCCGAACTCGACCTCGACGCCATCGAGGCGCCGGCGGTGTTCTCATGGTTGGCCAAGACCGGCGGCGTGGCGCCCGAAGAGATGATGCGCACCTTCAACTGCGGCGTCGGCATGATCCTCGCCGTCGCCTCCGGCCAGGCGGCACAGGTCGCGGCCGTGCTGCAGGAGGCCGGCGAGACGGTGACGCCGATCGGCCGCATCGTGCCGCGCCGCGACGCCGGCGTGATCTATCGGGGCACGATCGGCCTATGAGCATTCGCAAACGCACCGTCGTGCTGATTTCGGGACGCGGCTCCAACATGACGGCGCTGATCGCCGCGGCCACCAATCCGGGCTATCCGGCCGAGATCGTCGGCGTCATTTCCGACCGGGCCAATGCCGCCGGTCTCGGTATCGCGGCGGCGCGCGGCATTGCCACCAAGGTGATTTCGCGGGCCGACTATAGCAGCAAGGAAGCGCATGACGGGGCAATCGACGCCGCACTTGCCTCGTTTGGCGCCGAGATCGTGGCGCTGGCCGGTTATATGCGCATTCTCGGCGCGCGCTTCGTCGAGAAATGGCTGGGCCGGATGATCAACATCCACCCTGCCCTGCTGCCCGCCTTCAAGGGGCTGGATACGCATGCGCGCGCCTTGCGCGCAGGCATGCGCATCCATGGCTGCACGGTGCATTTCGTCACGCTGGACATGGATGACGGCCCGATCATCGCCCAGGCCGCCGTGCCGGTCATGGTCGGCGACAATGAGGACATGCTCGCCGCGCGCGTGCTGAGGGCCGAGCACCGGCTTTATCCGCTGGCGCTCGGGCTGGTCGCCGAAGGCAAGGCGCGGATGGAAGGCGGCCGCACCGTGCTTGCCCACTTCGCCGACGATGCCGACAACAGCACCTCCGTGATCATGGCGCCCGATCCGCTGCGCGAGGAGACCGACCTCGAGCATCTGGCGCGCATCACGCCATGAGGCTCATCCTTGAAGATGGTAGCAATTATTGCTACCATCTTGGCAAGGAGACAGGTTGATGGCGACAGTCGAAAAAGTCAGCGTGGCGCTTTCGCCGGAACTGCTCGACATGGTCAAGAGCGCGGTGGCCAGCGGGCAATACGGTTCGGCAAGCGAAGTGATCCGCGAGGCGCTCCGCGAATGGCGCCTTCGTCAACCCTTGCGCGAGGCGGAAGCGCAACGGCTGCGGAAAGCCTGGACGGAAGGGCTGGAGAGCGGCCCGTTCGCACCTTTCGACATCGAGGACATCAAGCGGAGGGCCCGCGGCCGGCTCGTCGACGACGTCAAGAAATAGCTCATGGCCGGCATGCCGATCATCCGCAGCCCGGCGGCGGAAAATGATCTTATCGATATCTGGCTTGCTATCGCCGAGGACAGCCCGCGAGCCGCCGATCATTTTCTGAATGTCATCGCCGAGCGCATCCTTCAGCTTGCCGCCTTTCCCGAGTCGGGGCCGCGTAGACCAGATATCGCTCGCGGAGCGCGCGCATTGACGATCGGCAACTATCTCGTGCTCTATCGCCTGACCGAACAGCAAATCGAGATCGTCCGTGTCGTCCATGGCGCGCGCGACGTCTCGACGCTATTTTGATCGCGGGCTTTTCAATGGGTGCTTTTGATAGCGCAATCCGGACAACAAGCGATTTGGCCGGCGTTTTCGAGTATGATGAGGCAGAAAATCCAACGAATGCCACGGCATACTTCTATCTGTATCGAATCGAGGACGGGCGAACAGGTTCTGTCATCGATGCAATTCACATTCGATCGGGCGATTGGGCCATTACTGAAGCAGACATTTCGGTCAGGTGGGACAAGGATGGGCGACCTTTGATACCGTCATGGGCACAAAACATGGCGGCGGATATGGGAAAGACTTTCAGCCCGACATTCCTTGGTCTTAGATTGAACTCATGAAGCAACTTCTTGTTCTGCGTCACGCCAAGTCGAGCTGGGACGATCCTGACCTCATCGACTTCGACCGGCCGCTTTCCGGGCGCGGGCTGAAGGCCGCCCCGCTGGTCGGGCGCGAACTGGCCAGGCAGGGGTGGCTGCCCGATCTGGCGCTGGTGTCGCCGGCGCTGCGCAGCCGCGACACGTGGCGGCTGGTTTCGGCGGAATTGCCGGCGAAAACGCCGGCCAAATTTCTCCAGGCGCTCTACGAGGCCAGCGCGGCAGACGTTCTCGCCAAGGTCCGGCAGGCAAAAGCGGCAACAAGCAGCCTCTTGGTGCTCGGCCATAATCCCGGCCTGGAGGAATTCGCGCGCCGACTTGCCGGCGCCGGGTCGGATGCCGCGGCACTCAAAAAGCTTGAAGAAAAATTCCCGACGGCGGCTCTTGCCCGCTTCCTTTTCGACGGTGACTGGGCACGGTTGGCCCTCGGCGACGCGCGGCTGACGCACTGCGTTTGGCCAAAGGATCTGCGCTAAACGAGAGCTGTGACTTGATAAGCAAGAACGGCGGGCCAAGGCCCGCCGTTCGTTGCGTTCCGAAGCTTCAGGGCTTAGCGGCGGCCCCAGTTGCCCCGGCCTGATTGAGGCGCGGCGGACTGATCCGTGCCTGACTCGGACGTCGCATTGGTGTTGACAGCGTTGTGCTCGGTCGGGAGCAGCTTGCGGATCGAGCCCGTGAACGTGTTGTCGACATTTCCAACAGCCGCATTGCCAACAGGCGCGGCCGGCTGGTTGACGCCGTCCGAACCATAGTGGTCGCTGCCGGCAAAGGCGCTGCCTGTGGCAATGAGGATGGCGGCAGCGGTGAGAGCTATCTTGGTCATTCAGGTACTCCAGTACTTTCATACTTTCAGTGTTGTTGTCCGTCTGGTGGCGTGCCTTGGGAGGATTTCGCGTCGCTCGGACCACCCGGAGGTGGGTTGGCCCTGCAGCAGTTTCCAATCACAAAGATGTTCCGGCCACGCCCTGAAGCGGCTGCTTGAAATCCGCCATAAGGCTTCCTTCGCCATAATTTTTCTCATCAACTTCAATAGGTTATGCTCGCCTGCCGCGTCGCGCGGCCATTTGCTGAGCCGGCGTTCACTCTTTCTTGCACGATCCGTCAACAGAAACGAACCGATCGGTTCGATTTTCTGCTGACGCGCAAGTGCGTTCGCAGATTTACCGCTCTAGACGTGCACGTCGCCAAAAGAGAGCTCGCCGTCGTCGCTCACAGTCAGGAACGCCGTGACCAGCAGGCAGGCATAGAAGGCGGCAACCAGCACAACGATGACCAAACCGGGAATGGGCCCCAGAGCAGCGCCGGCAACCGCCTCGCGCACCGAACTGACGAAGTCGATGCGGACACCTTCGGTGAGAAGACTGGGGGTGGACAGTTTCGGGACCCAGGCCAACAGCAGGATCAGCAGCATGTGGATGTAGTTTCGACGCAGACGCCGCGCCAACGCCGCTCGCTGCGAAATGAGGAATTTTGGAGTGCGCAGACTTTCGCCGACGACCAACAGCCAATCGGACGCGAAATCCGGCTGCGGCGAGAATATCTGCGCGAAATAGTGCCGTTCGAACTGGCGCACGCGGGCCCGGTAAACGTCGAAGAAGCGATATCGCCGCGCTTCTATCCACAGCAGCAACAGGACAAGCAGCATGGCAAAAAGCAGCACGCCGTGATGGGCGCTGGCCGTCGAAAGCGAGATCGACAACATTGCCGCGACGACCGTTATCGCCCAATTGCTCGTCCGGTCCAGGCGGTCGCGCCACCCCGTCATGCGCAGAATCTCGGCGCGATGAAAGTGCGCCATCGTGGTCACGAGTTCGCCGGGCGAAAGCGTCCTTCCAACCGGGGCCGGCGCTGCCAACGCTTCTGCCATCACCATGTCTCCACCGCCACGCAAAAACGGCTGGTCGGCTATATCGTTCCGACGCTTCAATTGGCCGGGCGCAGCCACACCTTGTTGTCGTGGAACGCCGCACCGCCATAGGGCGCCGGCGCGTCGGCGCCGGTCAGGACGTTGATGCCCTCGCCGCGCTCATGGGCGCTGTTGGGCCATATGCCTTCGGCCACCACGACGCCGCGCTTGACGCCGTCGAACAATCTTGCGTGCAGCACAACTTCGCCGCGCGCATTGCCGATCTCGACGCGGTCGCCATTGGCCAGCCCGTAGGCTGCCGCATCGTCCGGATGCAAAAGCAGTTCCGGCCGGCCCTCCTTGGCCTTCGACACCGGCGTCTCGGAAAAAGTCGAGTTGAGGAAATTGCGCGCCGGCGAGGTGGCCAGCCGGAACGGATGCGCCGCATCCGCCACCTCGATCAGATCGACGTGATCGGGAAATTCCGGCAGACTTGCCACCGGCCCAAACAGGCCCATGCTTTTCGGCGGCCGGTTGGGCGCCGCCTGCCCGGTCCAGTCGGCGCGAAAGCGGAATTTTCCGTCCGCGTGGCCGAAGCCGTCGATAAAATGCGCCGCCGCGAAATCCGGCTGCAAATCGACCCATTTTTTGACCCTGAGGCTGGAAAAACTGCCCAGCCCGCGCTTGCCCAAAATGATGTCGATATGCTGCTGCTCGGTCATACCGAAGCCAGGCCTGTCGCCAACACCAAGCCTTTTGCCGAGTTCCTCGATGACGAAGTGGTTGCTGCGCGGTCCTTCCGGCGGGTCGATCAGCTTCGGTCCGAGCGTGATGTGCTGGTTGCCGCCGCCCTTGTAGACATCGTCATGCTCTAAAAACATCGTCGCCGGCAGCACGACATCTCCGAGTTTTGCGGTGTCGGTCATGAACTGCTCGTGCACGCAGGAAAACAGGTCGTCGCGCAAAAAACCCTGCTTCACCAGCCGCTGCTCCGGCGCGACATTGACCGGATTGGTGTTCTGGATCAGCAGCGCCGTCACCGGCGGGCCGCCATAGAGCGCATCCTCAGCGCCGGTCAGCACCGGGCCGATGCGCGAATGGTCGAGATGGCGGATCGCGGGGTCGCGCATCCGCGTGCCTTCCAGCAGTTCCTGGTTCAGCTTGAAGATGCCCGAATTGGAATGGAAGGCGCCGCCACCCTCATATTGCCAGCAGCCGGTGACCGCGGCGATCGAGGCGGCGGCATGCATGTTGACCGAGCCGTTGCGCTGGCGCGAAAAACCGTAGCCGAGGCGGAAATAGGTTTTCTTGGTCGTGCCGACGAGACGGGCGAAGGCTTCGATCTCATCGACGGAAAGCCCGGTGATATCAGCCGCCCATTGCGGCGTCCTCGTCTGAAGATGCGCTTCCAGACCGTGCGGATCGTCGGTGTATTTTTCCAGATAGCCGCGGTCGGCCATGCCGTCACGAAACAGCACATGCATCACCGCGCAGGCCAGCGCGCCGTCGGTGCCGGGCTTCAGCACCAGGCCGAGATCGGCCTGCTTCATCGTCGCGTTCTCGTACACATCGATGACGACGATTTTTGCGCCGCGTTCCTTGCGCGCCTTGATCGCGTGGGTCATGACATTGACCTGGGTGACCACGGCATTGGTGCCCCAGATCACCACGCAGTCGGACTTGGCCATCTCGCGCGGGTCGGGACCGCGCAGCGCGCCGGCGCCCATCATCCAGCCGGTCCAGGCCAGATTGGTGCAGATCGACCCGAAGAAGCCGGAGTACCTTTTCGCATGGCGCAACCGCTCGATGCCGTCGCGCTGCACCAGCCCCATCGTGCCGGCATAGTAATAAGGCCAGACCGTCTCCGAGCCGTGTTTTGCCTCGGCCGCGATGAATTTTTCGGCGACCAGGTCGAGTGCGGCCTCCCAACTCGCTTCCTTCCAAAGGCCCTCACCCTTGGCGCCGGCACGGATCAGCGGCTTCAGCAAGCGGTCGGGATGATGGACGCGGTCGGCATAGCGGGCGACCTTGGCGCAGATAACGCCAGCCGTGTAGCTGTTGGCCTTGGCGCCATGAACGCGGCCGATGCGCTTGCCGTCGAGCAGCTCGACCTCGAGCGCGCAGGTCGACGGGCAATCATGCGGACAGGCCGAATGGCCGATCCTGAGCTTGGCGTGCTGATTCATGGGGGCAGACTAGTCGGTTGCGAAAGCGGCGTGTAGGGCCAGATGCAGCGCTAACTTGCTTCTCCTTGCCGAGGCAAGCTGAAAATCTGGCGACCACCAGCGCGGAGCCGTTAGAACTGCGTCGTCAACGCCGTCAGCCACTCGGGCGAAGCGTTGACGAGTGCGGTTTCCAACGCCTTGTCGAACCCAGACAGAATCGCGGCGGCGGTCATCACCAGCAAGACGCCTAACGCGACCTTCAGCCCGCTGCCGGCGCCGGCGATGTGGCTGCGCCAACTCAGCAAGGTCGCGCGGGACAGTAGTCCGAGGATCAGCAACGGCACGGCAGCACCGAGACCAAACAGGACCATGGTGACCCCAACCTGGCCAAGGTCTTGGCCCTGCGCTGCAAGGACGGAAGCGGCACCGAGAGTCGGACCAACGCAAGGGCTCCACACCGCGCCGAGCAGCAGACCGACGCCGAACTGCCCCCAAAGGCCAACGGAGGAAAAGCCGCCAAACCGCTGCTCGACCCAGTTGCCGGCCGGACCGGCCGCAAGCGCGATATGCGCCTGGAATGCCGGCACGATCAATATCGTGCCGAGGACGAGCATCAGAACTGCGGCGGCGCTGCGAAAGACACCGCCGTCAAGCCCGACGGAGAACCCGATCGTGGCGACGAAAAGCCCTATGGCCGTGAAGGATATGGCAAGTCCTGCGGCCAGTGCGATGGGGCCATAGCGATGCTGACTGACGGCAGCACCGAGCACGACCGGGATCAGCGGCAGCACGCATGGCGACAGCGTCGACAGCACCCCGGCCAGGAACGAAAATATGAAGCCGAGTAGCATCGCCGCCGCTCAGATCGTTTTATCAAGCAATTGCTTGATGGCATCCGCCTTGGTCACGCCAACGAGCCGACCGACTTCCGTTGCGCCCTTGAAGGTGATCAGCGTGCTCTGCATCCGCGCACCAAGAGCCCGAACAACCTCTTTTTGGGAATCGAAATCGACTTCGAAAACGACCAGGTTTGCGTGCTCGGGCGCAGGCAACAACTGGCCGAGCACCCGCTTCTGCGCCTTGCAAATCGGACACCAACTGGCGGTGATCTCGACCAGGATCGGTTTGCCTGCCTTTTGCGCCTTTTCGAAGGCCTGCCGTGTGTAGGCCATGCGGCTGGCAGCCAGCGCCGCCGGAGCCGAGGCGAGGCCCGATATTGCGGTCAGGCCGATGAGGAAGGTGCGACGGTCTAGCATTCTTGACTCCTGAAGGTGTCGGCGGGCAAGTAATCCCGCCATGGCGGACATGAGGATACGGTCCGTTGTTCGCGCCAGTGACGGCGAACGTTACAGGCTCACGGTAATGTTACCGAGGCCGCCCATCGCTTGTGTCCACGTGCATTCGACGCCGTCAGCAGCCATCAGGTGCTCACGCCAAGCGCACCAGTGGCTTCAGCAAGCGCTCGGGATAATGGACGCGGCGGCGTAACGGGCGACCTTGGCGCAGATGACGCCTGATGTATACGTATTGGCCTTGGCGCCGTGGACGGGGCCGATGCGCTTGCTGTCGAGCAGTTCGACCTCGAGCGCGCAGGTCGACGGGCAATCATGCGGACAGGCCGAATGGCCGATTCTGAGGTCGGGTTGGTGATTCATGAGGCCAAACTAGCCGTTTATGGCGGCGTCGTGTAGGGCCAGATGGGCCTTCCCTTCTCCCCTTGTGGGAGAAGGTGGCCGAGCGGAGCTCGGCCGGATGAGGGGTGCTCCAGCTTGGCACCGACCGCACTCCGTCCAACACCCCTCTTCTGGCTCGGCGCTACGCGCCGATCCACCTTCTCCCACAAGGGGAGAAGGCAGAGGGCGTCGCGCTACTCCGCCGTGCCTTCCTCATACTCCGCCGACATCGACAGCCATTTTTCCTCTTGGCCGGCGAGC
Organism: Mesorhizobium sp. WSM4848; assembly: GCF_055811375.1. NCBI lineage: Bacteria > Pseudomonadati > Pseudomonadota > Alphaproteobacteria > Hyphomicrobiales > Phyllobacteriaceae > Mesorhizobium > Mesorhizobium sp. WSM4848. The sequence continues at coordinate 219,672 of NZ_JBVVPX010000005.1, read as the reverse complement.
GTCTGGGCCAGTTGCGAGCGCTCCTTGGCCAGCCGTGTCGCCGTTGACGGGTCCTTTTCATAGACCGCCGGATTGGCGAGCTCGTCCTCGATCAAGTCGATGCGCTTGCGGATGCGGTCCATCAGCGCTTCGGTGGCGCGGATCTCCTTTGCCAGCGGCTCGAAGGCGGCGCGACGCGCTGCCGCATCGCGGCGGCGGTCGGCCTTCGAGGCCTTTTCGGCCTCGCGCTTGCCGCGGCGGTCGCCTGACACGCCGGTGACCAGCGTCTTGTAGTCATCGAGGTCGCCGTCAAAAGGATTGACCGTCCCGTCCTTGACCAGCCACAGCCGGTCGGCCGTCGCCTCGAGCAGATGGCGGTCGTGCGAGATCAGGATGACGGCGCCGGGAAATTCGTTCAGCGCATGGATCAGCGATTCACGGCTGTCGATATCGAGATGGTTGGTCGGTTCGTCGAGGATGAACAGGTTTGGCCCCTCGAACGCCGACAGGCCCATCAAGAGCCGCGCCTTCTCGCCACCCGACAGGTCCTTGGCGGCGGTGTTCATCTTCTCGGTGGTCAGGCCGAACTGGGCGACGCGGCCGCGCACCTTCGATTCCGGTGCTTCCGGCATCAGCCGGCGGACATGCTCATAGGCGTTTTCACTCGGCCTGAGATCGTCGAGCTGATGCTGGGCGAAGATCGCCACCTTCAGGCCGGGTGCTACCGTCATGGTCCCGGTCTCCTGCTTCAGGCGGCCGGACAGCAATTTGGCGAAGGTCGACTTGCCGTTGCCGTTGGCGCCGAGCAGCGCGATACGGTCGTCGGCATCGATGCGCAGCGTCATCTTCTTCAGGATCGGCTCACCCTCGACATAGCCGACATTGACGTTGTTGAGCGCAATGATCGGCGACGCCACAGTCTTCACCGGCTCGGGAAAGGAGAACGGCCGCACGTTGTCGTTCACAATCGCGGCGATCGGCTTCATCTTCTCCAGCGCCTTGATGCGCGACTGCGCCTGTCTCGCCTTGGAAGCCTTGGCGCGGAAGCGCTCGACGAAGGACTCCATGTGCTTGCGCGCGGCTTCCTGCTTGACCCTGCCCTTCTCCTGCAATTCGCGCTGCTCGGTGTTTTGGCGCTCGAACTGGTCGTAGCCGCCGCGCCAGAAGGTCAGCTTCTTCTGGTCGAGATGGACGATCGAGTTGACGGCGCGATTGAGCAGGTCGCGGTCGTGCGAGATCAGCAGCACCGTGTGCGGATATTTCGACACGTAGTTTTCCAGCCACAGCGTGCCTTCGAGGTCGAGATAGTTGGTCGGCTCATCGAGCAGCAGCAGATCGGGCTCGGCAAACAGCACCGCGGCGAGTGCGACGCGCATGCGCCAGCCGCCGGAGAACGACGAGGCCGGCCGCCGCTGGGCATCGTCGTCGAAGCCGAGGCCGGCGAGGATGGTGGCGGCCCGCGACTCTGCCGAATGGGAGTCGATATCGGCCAGCCGCATGTGGATGTCGGCGATGCGGTGCGGATCGGTCGCCGTCTTTTCCTCATCGAGCAATGCGGAGCGTTCGAGGTCGGCCTTGAGCACGATCTCGATCAGCGGCTCCTCGGTGCCGGGAGCCTCCTGCGCCACCTGGCCGATGCGCGTGTTCTTCGGCAGGCCGATCGAGCCGGTCTCGGAGGCGAGGTCGCCGGTGATCGCCTTGAACAAAGTCGTCTTGCCGGTGCCGTTGCGACCGACAAGCCCTGCCTTGCTGCCGGCCGGCAAGGTCAGCGAGGCATGGTCAAGAAGCAGGCGTCCGGCCATGCGGAGCGAAAGGTCGTTAATGATCAGCATGGCCGCGCTTTTGCACGGGACGTCAGCGCTTCGCAAGACCTCGAGCGGCGGTTGGCCGCATAACGCATGAAAATGGCCACCAGCGACAGGTTGCCCGGTGCCGCGGGCGGAGAAAGAAGACGATTGATCCGATCGCCGGCCTCAACGGATCAAACGGACCAGCTCCGGCTGGGCCGGGAACCGGCTGACGATGGCGTGGCGCCTGGCGAGCATCGGCTTCTCACAGCCGAAACTGCGCATTTGTCAGGTAATTGCCGGTGCAAAGGCGGCGTCTTCCGCTATCGCGTCATGACGCAAAGGCAAGACTCAGCTATGTCTAGGTGTGCGGCGGACCTGATACCCGCCTGGCCGGCGTCATCGCTCCCCTCCCAAGCGGCGCCGGCCATCTTTCCCTCAGGCTTCCATCACTGCGCCGGCGGCGTGCCGGGTTGATCATCGCCTGGCGTCGAGTTGGGCGCTGGGTCGACCTGCGGGTTTTGATCGGCGCCGGGAGCCTTTGTCGGTGGAATGTTGTTGTCGCAGGCAGCGGTTGCCAGCGCTGCGGCCAAAACGAGCCAGGTCGGGGCCAGCAAAATTGAGAGCTTGTTCATCGCAACCTCCTGTCACCGGGCAAACGAGACGATGCCGATTTGGTTGCACGCTCGGGCAGAGCTTTGGGCGTTTTGGAACCCGGGGAACAAAACGAGAGAGGGGGAACAAAACGCGCGCTCCTCGGTTGGTCCACACCAATGGAGAAAATCATGATCCGTCTGCTCATAGCCGGGGCCGCCGTCTATGTGGCCTACCGCATAGTCAGGGAAATCGTCGACGAGGTGCCCGACGACTTCGATCCGCTGTTGCCGCCGCCTGCCGATGACGACAAGTCGCTGCCGCGGCAGTCGGCGGCGATGGGCGTAGAGCCGCAGCGCTAGTTTCGGTTCGGTCGCGCGTACGAAAGCGTTGCGAACAAAGCAGAAACGATGCTTGATGGGCAATGAACCTCGCTGCCCGTGATTCGACCTTCCGGCCTGCCTATCTCGCGAAGCTGAATGCCGAGCAGTGCGTTGCCGTCGAGCATGGCGACGGCAAGGTCGCCGGGCCGCTGCTGGTGATCGCCGGGGCCGGCTCCGGCAAGACCAGCACGCTGGCGCATCGCGTCGCGCATCTGATCGTCAGGGGCGCCGACCCCAGGCGCATCCTTTTGATGACGTTTTCGCGTCGCGCCGCATCGGAATTGGCCAAGCGGGTCGAGCGCATCGCCGGCGAGGTGCTCGGCCGCGATGCATCCGTCATCACCGATGCTCTCACCTGGGCCGGCACGTTTCACGGCATCGGTGCCAGGCTACTGCGCGACTACGCGCTGGAGATCGGCCTCGATCCGGCCTTCACCATCCACGACCGTGAGGATTCGGCCGACCTGATGAACCTCGCCCGGCACGAACTCGGCTTCTCGAAAACCGAAGGCCGTTTTCCGACCAAGGGCACCTGCCTGGCGATCTATTCGCGTGCCGTCAACGCGCAGGCGCCGCTCGGCGAAGTTTTGGGTTCGGTGTTTCCCTGGTGCGCGGGGTGGGCAGAACAGCTTAAGGCGCTGTTCGCCCGATATGTCGAGGCCAAGCAGGCGCAGAACGTGCTCGATTACGACGACCTGCTGCTCTACTGGGCGCAGATGGCCGGCGAGCCGGAGATATCGGCGCATCTGGGTGGACGTTTCGACCATGTGCTGGTCGACGAATACCAGGACACCAACCGGCTACAGGCCTCGATCCTCGCGGCGCTCAAGCCGGACGGATCCGGGCTGACGGTGGTCGGCGACGATGCACAGTCGATCTATTCGTTTCGCGCCGCCGAAGTGCGCAACATCCTCGACTTTCCAAAACAGTTCGCGCGGCCGGCCGAGATCGTCATGCTGGAGCGCAACTACCGCTCGACCGCGACCATCCTGGCCGCCGCCAATGCGGTGATCGGCGAGGCCTCGGAGCGCTTTACCAAGAACCTCTGGTCGGAGCGCAAATCGACCGAAAAGCCGAAGCTGGTCAGCGTCCGCGACGAGGCCGAGCAGGCGGGTTACGTCTGCCAGGCGATCCTGACCGAGCGCGAGGCCGGCACGGCGCTGAAGGCGCAGGCCGTGCTGTTTCGCGCCTCGCACCACAGCGGGCCGCTGGAGATCGAGCTGACGCGCCGCAACATCCCGTTCGTCAAGTTCGGCGGGCTGAAGTTCCTCGACGCCGCCCATGTCAAGGACGTGCTGGCGGTGCTGCGCTTCGCCGAGAACCCGCGCGACCGCGTCGCCGGCTTTCGCGTGCTGCAGCTTTTGCCCGGCATCGGCCCTTCGGCGGCTTCGCAGATCGTCGACACCATGGCGACGTCGCTCGACGAAGCGATGGGGCTGGCGCGCTACCGGCCGCCGCAACGCACCGCCGACGACTGGCCGGGCTTCGTCGCACTGTTCTCGCAGTTGCGCGCCGGGTCGGGAAAATGGCCTGTTGACCTCGAACAGGTCAGGCTCTGGTATGAGCCGCATCTCGACCGCATCCACGAGGACCCAACGACGCGCCGGGCCGATATTCTGCAGCTCGAACAGATCGCCTCGGGCTATGCCTCGCGCGAGCGTTTCCTCACCGAGCTGACCCTCGATCCGCCGGATGCGACCAGCGACGAGGCTGGGCCGCCGCATCGCGACGAGGACTATCTGATCCTGTCGACCATCCATTCTGCCAAGGGCCAGGAATGGAAGAACGTCTTCGTGCTCAACACCGTCGACGGCTGCATCCCGATCGACCTCGCCGTCGGCTCGAAGGAGGATATCGACGAGGAGCGCCGCCTGCTCTACGTGGCGATGACGCGGGCCAAGGACGGCCTGCACCTGGTCATGCCGCAGCGCTTTTTCGTCCACGGCCAGGCGGCGCGCGGCGATCGCCATGTTTACGCCTCGCGCACCCGCTTCATCCCGGCCTCGATCCTCGGCGCCTTCGAACAGACATCGTGGGCAAGCGTCCAGGCCAAGGATGATCCGCGCCGCCAGCCGCAAGTGCGCGTCGACCTTGGCGCCCGCATGCGCGACATGTGGAAATAGGCCGCCTCTTCGGCACGACGCTCATGCCACGGAGCTTGGTGGCGAAAACCAAATTGCGGCAACAGGGAACCTGATGCCGCAATCCGCGTTTCTGGGCGTCCTACCCCCCGGTCGGAGAGCGGCGTCCGCCCGTCACCTCCGCCCAATTCAAGAGGCCAGAATGCACGACACGACATTTTTCACCCCGGTCGCCGTAACGGTCGGCGCCGGCCATAAGCGCATGATCGTTTCGCTCTTCGACATGCATGAGTTCCTGACCGAGTTCCCGCCATCGCGGCGACGCCTGAGCTATGGCGCGGCGGTGAAGGCATGCGAGGCGGCACGCGCCGGCGAGATCTCGCCCGAAGCCGCGCGCGACGCCTTGATCACTTTCGCGGCGGCGGCAGGCATTCTCTGGCCTTCGGCGCAGCCGGCAGTCTCGGTCAAGCCGATCGCCCGCGGCCAGGGCGGATACGCCGCCTGACTGGCCAGGCCTCTTTTTGCGACTGTGGCCCGCCGAAGATGCTGTTCGTCTTCGACGGGTTTTCCTGTCAATTCGATCCGGATAATCCCAAATCAGGCATAGGCGCGGCCCTCTTCGCTGCGCTGGAACAGCGTCAGGTCGAGCGGCACCGAAGGCCGGCCGAGAATGGTCAGGATCGCGTGCGCCTGGCCGCGGTGATGGGTCTGGTGGTTGAAGAAATGATCAAGCGCCGGCGCCAATCGCTGCGAGACGGTGCGCATGTCGGAGACGGTCATGTAGGAGAAGCGGCCGGACAAAGCCTTGTCGCTTAACGCCCCAACCCAGTCGATGATCCTTTTGTCTTCGGCCTCGCGCGCCAGCCGCAAGCCCGGCAGGGCGCGGTGCAGGATCGTGTCGAGCCTGGCCGGCGCGTCGCCCTCGCCGGTAAAGCGCCTCATCCAGATGCGATCGGCAGTCAGAACATGGTTGAGCGTGCCCATCATCGAGCCGAAGAAGACCCCGACGTTGCGGTGAAAATCTTCCTCGTCGAGATCGGCGGCGGCATCGTAGATGCGGCTATTGGCCCATTGATTGTAGGCTGCAAACATCATGAAGTGCTGTTTCATCGTTTTCTCCGGCCGGCGAGACCCCGTTTCGGGTGCTTACCGCAAGGCCCGAAACGTCGCTCTAGTAGACCGCAAGGAAGCTGCCGCCAATGACCATTCTGCTCTATGACCTCGTCGGACGCGATGGCGCCCGTCCGTTCAGCCCGCATTGCTGGAAGGCGACGATGGCGATTGCCCACAAGGGGCTCGATATCTCAACCGTGCCGACACGCTTTCTCGAAGTGCCCACCGTTGAAGGCGGCGTTTCAAAACTCGTTCCGGTGATCCGCGACGGCGAGAAGGTGGTCGCCGATTCTTTCGCCATCGCGCTCTATCTCGACGAGGCCTATCCAGAGCGACCGACATTGTTTTGCGGCGGCGGCGGCAAGGCGATGGCGCGCTTCGTCGAACGCTGGTCGCAACTGACCATCCACCCCTATGTCACCACTGCGGCGATCATGGACCTGCACGCCATGCAGGACGAGGCCAATGCCGCCTATTTTCGCCAAAGCCGCGAGCAACGCTTCGGCAAGAGACTGGAAGAGGTGGTGGCGGCGCGGGACGCCGGCCTTGGTGCCTTCCGTGCCTCGCTGGAACCATTGCGCTCGATGCTTGCCTATCAGCCGTTCATCGGCGGCCAATCACCGCTGTTTGCCGACTACATCGTCTTCGGCGCGCTGCAATGGGCGCGCGTTGCTTCGCCCTACCGTTTGCTCGACGACAGCGATGTGGTGGCGCAGTGGTTCGAACGCTGCCTCGACCTGCATGATGGGCTCGGCCGCGAGGTGGCGGCGGCCGCATAGGGGGGTAAGGGAGTAGGGGAGTAGGTTAGTAGGGAGTGACGAAGCAGCCTCGGCGCGCATGCCTACTCCCCCTACCGCCCTACTGCCCTACTGCCCTACTGCCCTACCGCCCTACTGCCCTACTGCCCTACTGCCCTACTCCCCTACTCCCCTACTCCCTTTAGCAAAGGCAGCACGACACCATGACGTCAGGCCCGGAATTCCCAGACGATTTTCGCGCCGAGCTGGTCAATCTCTTCCAGTGGCGGCGGGACGTCAGGCGATTCAAGCCGACGCCGCTCCCCGAAGGCGCGCTGGAGCGGCTGCTTGACGTCGCCAGCATTGCGCCCTCGGTCGGGCTGAGCCAGCCCTGGCGTTTCGTCATGGTCGAGAGTGCAGAGTGCCGCGCCGCCGTCAGGGCCTGCTTTGAGCGCTGCAATGCGGAGGCGCTCGCATCGTTCTCGGGTGAGCGCGCCGCGCTCTATGCGCGCCTGAAGCTCGCCGGCTTGAATGAAGCGCCCTGCCAATTCGCGGTTTTCGCCGACCGCGCGACAGAACAGGGGCATGGGCTCGGCCGCCTGACCATGCCCGCGACCATCGAATATTCGGCGGTGATGGCGATCCACACCTTTTGGCTGGCGGCGCGCGCGGAAGGAGTTGGCATGGGCTGGGTCTCGATCCTCGATCCGGCCGAAATGGCGACGATCCTGGACGCGCCGCCGGAGTGGACGCTGATCGGTTACTTCTGCGTCGGCTACCCGAGCGAGAACCACAGCGTGCCGGAACTGGAACGGGAGGGCTGGGAAGTCCGGCGCGCTTCGATGGTGATAAGGCGGTAGCGCAACGGCGACGCTGGCATCCTCTCTTGCAGGGGAAGAATGGCTCCTCCATGCAGGGAAGAATGGATATCATGGATGTTTTCGCCAATCGCCGGCGTTGCCAACAAGGCACTATGGCGAGGCCACCGGTGACAGCCTTGATCTGAGGAAGGGCACAAAATGTTTCGCTACGACGTGCAGGCCGAGATCTGGGTCTATCCAGGCAAGGGCGGCTGGCATTTCGTGACGCTGCCGCCGGAACTTGGGGCACGGATCAAGACGGCGACGGCGGGCATGGCACGGCCCTGGGGTTCGCTTGGCGTGGAAGCCGTCATCGGCCAGACCAGATGGCGGACATCGCTGTTTCCCGACAAGAAATCCGGCAGCCTGCTGTTGCCGATCAAGACGGCGGTGCGGGTCCGCGAAGGCCTTCGGGCTGGCGACACGGCCAAGCTGACGATCGAGATGCAGTTATGAAAACATTGGTTCGGGCTGACGGCGATGCGCTATGCGGCGCAGAAATGCGCGCCGCGCCAGCCTCCCCTTGGCAAGCCGGCGGGCGGCTTGTATAGAGCCCGCCACCCTGAATTCCACTCTCCATCACAAGGACGACCCCATGGCGCTCGAACGCACCTTTTCCATGATCAAGCCGGATGCAACCCGGCGCAATCTCACCGGCGCCATCACCCAGATGCTCGAAGAAGCCGGCCTGCGCGTCATCGCCTCGCGCCGGGTGTGGATGAGCCGCCGCGAGGCGGAAGGTTTTTACGCCGTCCACAGGGATCGTCCGTTCTTCGGCGAGCTGGTCGAGTCCATGTCGTCGGGTCCAACGGTCGTGCAGGTGCTGGAAGGCGAGAACGCCATTGCCAAAAACCGCGACGTGATGGGCGCCACCAACCCGGCCAACGCCGCCGAAGGCACCATCCGCAAGGTACACGCGCTGTCGATCGGCGAGAATTCCGTGCACGGCTCCGACGCGCCGGAGACCGCCGCGCAGGAGATCAAATACTGGTTCTCGGACACCGAGATCGTCGGCTGAGCCGATAAGTCCATCACCACGTCATATGCAAAAAGGCCGGCGCAATGCTGGCCTTTTTTGCGGCGATCCTGCACGGGACGCCGGGCGCCGACACCCGCCAACTGCGCATGATGCTCAAAAACCGAAACCGGTTATCAGCTCGCGGCGTTGAAGCGCAGGATGACGCGGTCGTCTTTGTCGACGATGATGAGCTTGCCGGCGTCGACGTGATACGATGCCGCCTTGGCCAGCGCCTCGAACAGCGCCTTTTCCTCGGCCATAATCTCGGACGCGCAGGCCTTGAACGTCGAACCGATGTCACTGATGGCGATCGTCGAACCATCGACTTTGGCGGTGGCGAAGTAGACGTTGCAAGGGCCGCTGCCGCCGGCCTTGCCGCCCTCGTCGATCCTGAACGTCGCCTGCGGCTCGGCGATCATACCAATGCCGTCGACATACTCGATCAGCCAGCTCTGCCCGAACATCGGAGCCGACGCCGGCTGCTCGCTCGACGTCACCATCTTCAGCATGACGGTCTGCGGCGCGTCGCTCAGCGGATCGACCTGGTGGCGCTCATCGGAGATGAACAACAGCCTGTCGTCGACGGTGATGCGCGCCTGCAGCACATAGGTCATATCAGGCCGGATCACCTGGGGATCAAAGCTGATCTCGAACTTGATCGGCACCTGGCCGGCCGGCGCCACCTTGCGCTCGCCAACGACAGCGGCCTTCGCGTCGGCCAGCGAGACATCGGCAAGCTGCACGGAAAGCACGGCGTTGGGCGGCAGCGCGATGCGCTCGCGATACATCACCTCGCCCTTCAGGGTCTTCTCGGCAGCGACGGACAACTCAGGCACCACCAGTATACCGACCAGCGGCACGACACCGAAGATGAAGAACTCGGCGATCCTGCTCAGCATGATCCTGCTCCCATAGCGCAGCAAACTGGTCGCAAAGGTCTCGCAGGATTGCGGTGGTTCCGTGGCGCCTCACACGGGCTGTTCACACGGCGGTGCCTTCCGGCGGCTCGTTGCCCTGTGGTCAGCCCCCTTGGCGTGACAGGCGAAATATTGCTCACGCCAGGTCCCCAGGCGATCACGAAGTCGTGTTCCAAAAAAATGTAACGCATGGAACCTCCGGACCGAACTGACCAATGCGTGCTTGAGGAACGGCGCGCGCAACAACCCAATCGGAGGTGAATCATGTCAACACGATCAACCGTGAGCGTGGCCTTTCTGGCCGGCGCCGTTGCCACGGCTCTTGCTTCTTTTGCGACGGCCGCGCCGCTGTCCGAGGCAGAGGCCAAGGCGGCGATGGATGCCGGCAAGGAGAAGTGCTTTGGCGTCGCCCTGAAGGGGCAGAACGACTGCGCGGCAGGACCGGGCACCACCTGCCAAGGCACCTCGACTGTCGATTACCAGGGTAACGCCTGGAAGTTTGTCGACGGCGGCACCTGCACGACGATGGACCTGCCCGGCGACCGCAAGGGCTCGCCCACGGCGCTGACCCGCGACATCCCATCGTAAGCAATGCAACTGCCCGGAAAGCGGAGATGAAGATAAACGGAATGGTCACTCACCCAACATCCCGCGTGTCGAAAACCTCGCGCTTTCCGGCACACCCGGTCGCCGGCCTTGCCGGCACCAGCTTCAAGCATGAACATCTACCCGCGATCCTCGGCGACGACCCAAAGGACGGCTTCTTCGAGGTCCACGCCGAAAACTACATGGGCGCCGGCGGCCCGCCGCACGATGCGCTGACCAAGATCCGCCGCGACTATCCCGTTTCGCTGCACGGGGTATGCATGTCAATCGGCGGACCGCGGCCGCTCGACAAAGCGCATCTCGGTCGTTTCAAGGCGCTCGTCGACCGCTATGAACCGGCGCTCGTTTCCGAGCATCTCGCCTGGTCGACCCACGACACAACCTATTACAACGACCTGCTTCCCCTACCCTATACGCATGCAACGGTTTCGCGCGTCGCGGATCACATCGACGAAGTGCAGCGGGCGATCGGCCGCCCGATACTGCTCGAGAACCCCTCGACCTACGTCCTTTTCCCGGAATCGACGATGAGCGAGACGGATTTCATCCGAGAGCTGGTGCGGCGTACCGGTTGCGGCTTGCTGCTCGACGTCAACAACGTCTTTGTTTCAGCCACCAATCACGGCTATTCAGCCCTTTCCTACCTTGCGGATTTCCCGCTTCAGCATGTCGGCGAAATCCATCTGGCCGGCCACGCCGAGCAGGAGGATGACGAGGGCGACCCGCTGCTCATCGACAGCCATGACGGCCCGGTCGCCGACGCAGTCTGGAAGCTTTTCGATGTCGTCATCGGCCGATGCGGGCCGCTGCCGACGCTGATCGAATGGGACAGCGCCATTCCCGACTGGCCGGTGCTCAAGGCGGAGGCCGCCGCCGCCCAAGTGATCCTCGACCGTCATGCCGACAGCTTGTTCGGAAAAGCCCATGCCGCAGGATGAGCTCCAGTCGGGCGATCTTAGCCGCCGGTTCGACTATGCCGCGACATTCAGCGCCGGTTTGCTCGATCCTGACCGAGCCCCGCCTGATGTTGTCTCGGGGCCGAACGGGAAGGCTGCGATCAAGCGATATGCCGTCTACCGCAACAACGTCACGGTCAGCCTGATCGATGCGCTGGCCGCCAGCTTTCCGGCGACGCTGCGCATCACCGGCCCGGACTTCTTTCGCGCGATGGCGCGCTTTCATGTTCGCGAAACACCGCCCACCTCGCCGCTTCTATTCGAATACGGCCGCGACTTTCCCGATTTTATCGAACATTACGAATACGCGCAGTCGATGCCGTGGCTGGCCGACGTGGCGCGCATGGAGCGTGCCTGGCTCGACGCCTATCATGCCACAGACGCGGAACCGTTGGCTTCCGGAGCACTGGCGTCGATCCCGCCCGAACGACTGGGCGATACCGTGTTCGTGCCGCACCCGGCAACGCACGCCATACGCTCGCGCTATCCGGTCGTGACGATCTTTGCGGCAAACCGGAGCGACGGCCCTGTCGGGCGGATCGAGGCGGACGGCCCTGAAGATGCGCTGGTCACGCGGCCGGGCCTCGAAGTCTTTGTTCGCCACCTGCCGCCCGGCGGCGCTGTTTTCCTGGATCGTCTCATGGCGGGCGAGCCACTCGGCGCCGCGGCCGCGGCGGCATTTGCGGAGCGTGCCGAATTCGACCTTGCCGCCAACATTGCCGGCCTGCTGCAAGCAGGCGCCTTCACAGCGGCACGCCAGGGAGGATGAGCATGACGAACCATGAACGGAACGCCAGCACCGGGCCGCGAGGGGCTGCCACGCTTGTCGAGAGGGTGAATGCCGTGCTGCGCACGAGTGCCACACCGTCGCTGACGCAACTTGTCCTGCGCTGCGCGCTCGCTGTCCCGTTCTGGCGGTCCGGCATTAACAAATGGGATGGTTTTCTTCAGTTGAACGAGGTGGCCGTGCTGCTTTTCAGCTCGGAGCTCAAGCTGCAGCTGCCAGGCGGCCCTTACGATTTTCCTGCACCTGGGCTGGTGGCGTTCGTCTCAGGATCGGCGGAAATCCTGCTGCCAATTCTTCTCGTTCTCGGCCTGGCGACACGCCTCGCGGCATTCGGCCTGCTCGTGATGACGCTGGTCATACAACTCACCGTGCCGGACGGCTGGCCGCTGCACATCACCTGGGCGGCGATGGCGCTCGGCATCATGGCGTGGGGACCCGGCCGGATTGCGCTCGATCACTGGATCGGCACTGACAAGGGCTAATTGGGGGCTGATCGGTTTCCACCGCACTGGCTGACGCGAAGCATCAACTTCGTTTCGGCACGGCCTGCTTCCAGCGGCTTGCGGCCTCGTCGTCGGTCTCCTTGGCGTCGACCCAGCCGCCTTGCGAGCCGTCGGTGTGGTGTTCCTTCTTCCAGAACGGCGCGCGCGATTTGAGGTAATCCATCAGGAAGCTCGCCGCCTCGAACGCCGCCTGCCGGTGGGCGGAGGCAGCGACCACCAGCACGATGTTCTCACCGGGCGCGATCCTGCCGTGGCGATGGATGGCGGTGAGCCCCTGCAGCGGCCAGCGGTGAACCGCCTCGGCGGCGATACGGCCGATCTCGGCCTCGGCCATGCCGGGATAATGTTCGAGTTCGAGTGCCGCGAGCCTGCCCGCTTCATCGCGACAGAGACCCGAGAAAGTCACCACGGCGCCGATGTCGGCGCGGCCTTGCGTCATCCCGGCGATCTCGGCGGCGACATCGAAATCCTCCGCCTGGATGCGCACCGTCGGCACCACCGCGCCGGGCATTTCAGCCACCCGTCATCGGCGGGAACAGCGCGATCTCGCGCGCGCCTGAAATCTTCTCGCGGTGCTCGACATGTTCCTGGTTGATGGCGACGCGGATCACGTCAGGAGATTGCAGCGCGTGCTCGTACTCCTCGCCGCGCGATTTCAGCCAGCGCAGCAGGTCGGCCACCGTCTCGATGCCGGCGGGCAAATCGACGTCCTCTTGCGGCTTGCCGATCCGCTCGCGCACCCAGGCGAAATAGATGAGCCTCGTCGACATGCTACTCGTCCATGATGTGCTTGAGGCCGGCGCGGAAATAGTCGTAGCCGGTGTAAAGCGTCACCAGCGCGGCGATCCACAACAGCACAAGCCCGATCTGCGTGGTCAGCGGGAAGATCTTGTCGCCGGCAGGTCCGGCGAGCAGGAAGGCGATGGCGATCATCTGGATGGTGGTCTTCCACTTTGCCAGCTGCGTCACCGGAACCGATACCTTTAGCGCCGCCAGATATTCGCGCAGGCCCGAGACCAGGATCTCGCGGCACAGGATGATGATTGCCGCCCACAGCGACCAGCCGGCGATGCCGGCATGCCTATCGGTATCGGCCGCCAGCAGCAGCAGGCACGTGGCGACCAGCAACTTGTCGGCGATCGGATCGAGCATCTTGCCGATATTCGAGGTCTGCTGCCAGGCGCGTGCCAGATAGCCGTCGAAATAATCGGTGATCGAGGCGAGCAGGAAAATGATCAGCGCCGACCAGCGGGCGAAGTCGCTCGACTTCAGATGGCCTTCGAGAAAAAAACACAGCACAACCAGCGGCACCGCGAGGATGCGGAGGTAAGTGAGCATGTTGGGCAGGTTGAATGCGCGCTGGGCCATATCTTTGGAACTCTTTCTGCCTGCCTACTCAAATCAGAAGCGAATGTGGGGGGTCAACAGGTGATAGTCGATGGACCAGCCGAAAATAGCCGAATCATCAGCTCTCGTGAAAATGGTTGTAGACCAGCTTGGCGACCTGCTCGGAAATGCCATCGACCTTCACCAGATCCTCGATCGCGGCGCGGCTGACCGCCTTGGCGGTGCCGAAATGCATGAGCAGCGCGCGCTTGCGGCCGGGACCGATGCCGCTGATCTCGTCAAGCGGGCTCTTGACCATCTCCTTCTTGCGGCGGGCGCGGTGCGAGCCGATGGCGAAGCGGTGGACCTCGTCGCGCAGCCGCTGCACGAAATAGAGCACGGGGTCGCGCACCGGGAGCGAAAACGGTGGCTTGCCCCTGACGAAGAAGCGTTCGCGGCCGGCGTCACGGTCCTGGCCCTTGGCGATGCCGATGGCCTGGACACGGTCCTCAATGCCGAGGTCGGCGAGGATTTGTCGTACCGCCGTCATCTGGCCCTGGCCGCCATCGATGAGGATGACGTCTGGCCAGGCCGGGAAGCCGCCCGCATCCTCGATATCGTCGCCCTGTTCGGCCAGGATGACGTCCGCCGGCTGTTCGCTCCGCGGCACATCGCCATGCTCCTTCAGGAGGCGGGAGAAACGCCGCTCCATCACCTCGCGCATCATGCCGAAATCGTCTCCCGGCGTGATCTCGGTCGAGCGGATGTTGAATTTTCGGTACTGGCTCTTCACGAAGCCTTCCGGCCCGGCGACGATCATGGCGCCGACGGCGTTGGTGCCCATGATGTGGGAGTTGTCGTAGACCTCGATGCGAACCGGCGGTTTCTTCAGGCCGAAAGTCTCGGCGAAACCGGTGAGCAACCGCCCTTGCGTCGAGGTCTCGGCCAGCCGGCGGCCGAGCGCCTCACGGGCATTCTGCAGGGCGTTGTCGGTCAGGTCCTTCTTCTCGCCGCGCTGCGGCACCGAGATCGCCACCTTGCGGCCCGCGCGGGTGGAGAGCGCCTCGGCCAGCAACTCCTGGTTCTCGACGCCATGCGACAACAGGATGGTGCGCGGCGTCGGCTTGTCGTCATAGAATTGCGCCAGGAACGAGCCCAGCACCTCGGCCGCCTCCAGCGCCGGATCGGCCTTGGGGAAATAGGCGCGGTTGCCCCAGTTCTGGCCGGTGCGGAAGAAGAACACCTGGATGCAGACCTGGCCGCCTTCCTGATGGATGGCGAAGACATCGGCCTCGTCGACGGTCTGCGGGTTGATGCCCTGATGGCTCTGCACATGCGACAGCGCCGCCAGCCGGTCGCGATAGATGGCGGCGCGCTCGAAATCGAGATTCTCCGCGGCCTGCTGCATGGCGGCGGAGATGTCGGTCTTCACCTTCTGGCTGCGGCCGGACAAGAAGTCCTTCGCCTCGGCGACCAGCCTGGCATAGTCACTATGCGAGATTTCGCCGGTGCACGGGCCGGCGCAGCGCTTGATCTGGAACAGCAGGCACGGCCGGGTGCGGTTCTCGTAAAAGGAATCCGTGCAGCTTCTGAGCAGGAAGGCGCGCTGCAGCGAGTTGATGGTGCGGCCGACGGCGCCGGCCGAGGCGAAGGGGCCGAAATAGTCGCCCTTGCGCGAGCGCGCGCCGCGATGCTTGTAGATGCCGGGCGAGACATGATCGCCGGTCAAGAGGATATAGGGGAACGACTTGTCGTCCCGCATCAGCACATTGAAACGCGGCCGCAAGCGCTTGATAAGGTTGGCTTCCAGCAGCAGCGCTTCGATCTCGGTGCGGGTGACGACGAACTCCATCGTCGCCGTCTCGCGCACCATGCGGCCGATGCGGCTGGTGTGGAAACGGCCTTGCGCGTAATTGGTCACCCGTTTCTTCAGGCTGCGCGCCTTGCCGACATAGAGCACATCTCCCGCGGCATTCATCATGCGGTAGACGCCTGGCGCGTTGGGCAGCCTTTTGACCAGCGTCTGGATGACTTCGGCGCCGACCATGCCGTCTGCATCGCCGGCATGCGGCGCCCAATCGATGGCCGTGAAGGCGACATCAGGGCCGCCGGAACCGGAAGCTGACGGTTCGACGATCTCCCCCGCCACCTCGTCGTCGAGGTCGACATCGGGGGGCAAGTCGTCGGCGGCGGCGCCGCGTTTGTGTTTCTGGTCCATGGGACTCATTCGACAATGCCTGTCACATCCGGCGTCTGCCATGCAAGGTGCTGGCCGCCGTCGAGCGCGATCATCTGACCGGTGACCGAGCTTGCGCCCCAGAGATAGCGGATGGTGGCGCCGAATTCAGGCAATTCCGGGCCGCGCTTCAGGATCAGGCCGTCGACCTGCGCGGCAAAGTCGCTGTCTTGCTGACGCGCGCTCTTCAGCGTCGGGCCGGGACCGATGGCATTGACACGAATGCGGGGTGCCAGCGCCTGCGCCATCATCTGCGTCTGCGTCCAC
Source organism: Mesorhizobium sp. WSM4848 (assembly GCF_055811375.1). Classification (NCBI taxonomy): domain Bacteria; kingdom Pseudomonadati; phylum Pseudomonadota; class Alphaproteobacteria; order Hyphomicrobiales; family Phyllobacteriaceae; genus Mesorhizobium; species Mesorhizobium sp. WSM4848. The sequence goes on along the minus strand of NZ_JBVVPX010000005.1, from coordinate 203,522 downwards.
AATGTCGATTTCGACAGCGCATAGGAGAAATAGCGTGGCGTCGGGCGCCAGACGCGCTGGTCGATCATATTGACGATCAGCCCTTCCTCGCCTTCCGGCAGCGCGCGGGCGAATTGTTGCGCCAAAAATGCCGGCGCCTTCACGTGGATGGCGAAGTGACGGTCCCAGGCAAGCCAGTCGACGGCCTGAATCGTATCGTGCACGAACAGCGACGCATTGTTGACCAGCAGTGTAACAGGCCCGAGCGCGGCCTCGGCGCGGCCAACGAGGTCCTCGACCGCGGCCATGTCGGTCAGGTCGGCGGCGACCACAGCAGCGCGACCACCCTGGCCAAAGTGACCGCCGTTGATCCGCGCGGCCAATGCTTCCGCCTCGGCCCGCGAGCGGTTGCAATGGATGGCGACGGCAAAACCGTTCGCGGCGAGACCCTCGACAATCGCCTTGCCGATCCGCTGGCCCCCGCCCGTCACCAGCGCCGTTCCAGCGGCCTTGCTCATCCTGTCAATCCTCAATGGGCTTCGATTTCAGCCAGCCGGCGAACTGTGGCCGGCGAAGCGTTAAATGCCGTTCGGACCTTGGGCAGCATTGTGGCAAAGCGGCCGGATCGGTCTTTCGACTGTGGCCGGGACTCGGCCGTCAGACCGCAATATAGGGCTCCGGACCCCTTGCTCCAAGCGGTGTTCAGCACGGCATGGCAAAGCCTCCTGACACCATCTGTTGCGCTGATGCAACGTCAAAATTCAGCCTCATTCGTGCCAGGTAATGACCCAAGTTCAGGTTCGCTTCAGCCGCATTTCGACACGACATTCGGAACCGTTGAGCGCCAGACCCGTTTTTCCCCCCGGCGGGTTGAGGGCGCTTGTGAAAAGCAAGCCAGTGCCTGTGGCTTAAGGAGTAAAGAACAATGCAAGCCAATCTTAAATTTGCGCGACCGCTGGCGGTGGCGTTCGGGCTCTTCGCCCTCGGCGGAACCGCCTATGCTGCTGACGTCATCGCGGAAGAGCCGCCGGCCCCCGCCCCGATCGCCGAACTGCCGGTCGCTTCCTGGGCCGGTCCCTATGCCGGTGTGAGCGTCGGCTACGGCTTCAGCGGCCATGCCGATGCCGAGGATATCGGCACTGACGTCGACACCGATGGTTTTGTCGGCGGCGTCTTTGGCGGCTATCAGTGGCAGGCGGAGAACTTCGTCTACGGTGCTGAAGCCGATATCGGCTATAGCGGCATCGAGGGCGACGATGGTGGCGTCGAGGCCAAGGGCGGCTTCGAAGGCTCGTTGCGCGCCCGCCTCGGCTATGCCGTCACCCCGGAAATCCTGCTCTACGGCACCGCCGGTGGCGCGCTCAAGAACCAGGAGATCGAAGCGGCCGGCGCCAGCGACGAAAACACCATGCTCGGCTGGACGGCCGGCGTCGGTACCGACATCAAGATCACTGACAATGTGTTCGGCCGTGTCGAGTATCGCTACACCGACTTCGGCGACAAGGACTTTGACGGTATCGGCAAGGTCAAGTCGACCGACAACCGCGTCACCTTCGGCGTCGGTATGAAGTTCTAAATCGTCCAAGCCACGACACGAAAAAGCCGGGCCTCGTGCCCGGCTTTTTTATGATTGCTTCTCCAACTGCGTGCCAACCAGCTCACGCCGGAATGCAGGGTTTCAGCTCGGGAAACTTCTCGTCAAATCGGGTTGCCCAGCGGACCAGCCTGCTGCGGCCCTTTTCCCATTTTCCGGCAAATCGCAGCGAGAGATAGCCAAGGCAGGCGCGCAGCGCCAGCTGACCGGCGGTGATCTTCTTTGGCAGCTTTGGCGGATTGGCGTTGAGCAGATCGAGCGCGCTGGTGATCTTCGCCCACTGGCGGTCGAGCCACGGTTGGTAGACCATGTCTTCGGGGCGCGTGCGCCGCTCATAGACCATCGACAGCGCGCAGTCGCAGATGCCGTCGGCCAGTGCCTCAAGCACTTCCGCCTCGAGCCGCTTGTCGGGATTGCGCGGAAACAGCGCATTCTTCGACATGCGGTTGAGATGCTGGGTAATGGCGCGGCTATCGTGGATCGAGCGGCCGTCGTCGAGCACCAGCACCGGGATCTTGCCGAGTGGATTGGCGTCGATCAGCTCAGCCGGTTTGTCTTCGGTTTTTATCGGCACGAGATCGACGGCGATGCCGGCATAAAGCGCGGCCATGCGCACTTTGGAACTATAGGGTGACGTGGACGCGTAGAGCAGTCTGGGCATGATCGGGTTCCTGTTTGCCGAGTACAGAGCATGGACGCGCAAATGACGCTGTAGCACATTGAATTTGCGTATGATCCATTTCCGCGACACTGTTGGCCGGACATCCCGACATGATCAACAGCCCACAGGCGGAAAAACCGGGCGCCACGGCGAACGACCGTCCTCTTCCACGATCCCGAGGCAGTTCCAGCCTAAGAGCATCTGGGCAGGTCAGACGGATCCGAAACCGGCCAACCCGGTCTTGCACCAAGAATTTCTCTCCGGGCACAGAGAAATGGCCCACCGGACTTCGCCGTAGGGCGAAGTCCTGGGAGCTGCGAAAAGCTGTCTTCCCTCCGCCTCTTTTGCTGCCCGAGCACTGACCCTGCGAGCGAGGCGCCGGTCCGGCACCCGCCCTCAACCGTCATCAGCACTGTCCTCCGCGAGCGAAGAAACGCGATTACTTCTTGGCCTTCGCGGTCGCGGCCTTCGCCTTTGGCTTGGCCGCCGGCGCTGCTTTCTTCACCGCTACCGAAGACTTCGCTGCAGCCGCTTTCTTTGGCGGCGCAGCCTTCTTTGCCGGTGCAGTCTTGGCAGGCGCAGTCTTGGCAGGCGCAGCTTTCTTCACTGCCGGCTTGGCCGCGGCCTTTGCAGCTGGCTTCTTGGCCGGCGCTGCTTTTGCCTTGGCGGGCGCGGCCTTGGCAGGTGCTGCTTTCTTCACTGCCGGTTTTGCCGCGGCCTTCGCGGCCGGCTTCTTGGCCGGCGCTGCTTTTGCCTTGGCCGCGGCGACCTTCGGCTTGGCAGCAGGTGCTGCTTTCTTCACAGCGGCCGCGGCCTTTGCCGCCACTGCTTTTACTGGTGCCTTCTTTGCCGGCGCCTGCTTTGCCGGTGACTTCTTTGCCGGTGACTGGGATGCCGGCGCTTTGGATGACTGTTTAGCCATATCATGCCCCTTAGTTGTGCCGACGGCCGTTAATGACCCGGCGCGTAATGCATATCTGACTCGCGCTTGTCTAGCCAGCGAAGCATCATCATGATTTTTTCAGTTTAAGTTTTGGTTACAGGCGACACACGCTCGTGCTGATTTCGCAAAATGCCGTTGCTGCTCTTCGATCTTTGCCGACGGTTTGCGACAGACACTCTGCACGCTTTGCCGGAACCAATCCCGCTCAAGGCGCTGAAGGTTAGCAAGCCTTTTTTGTTCGCTGATCGTCGACCGCCAACACCATGACGGGCTGCTTCATCGGTCTCATCCTCTTGTTCTACCAGGCGATCTACATAATCTGCAAAAGCAAAGCGCGGCCCATTCGGCCGCCATGACTTATCCGCTGTTGACAGATTATTCTATTTGGCAGAGTATTCTGGATCATTGGGAAGAGCGCATGTCATTCGCGCAATATCGGGCGGCGCTGTCCCAGATCAGTGAGACTGAACGCCGGACACCACAGCAGGCCTGATATGGCTGCCGACGAAATCATCCACCAGAGCGTGCGGCTCAGGATCATGGCGGCGCTGAATTCTCTGGAACGGCGCGAAGCGCTGGAATTCACCCGATTGAAGGCCATCGTCAATGCGACCGACGGCAATCTCGGCGCGCATATCGATACGCTTGCCAAGGCGGGCTATGTCGATGTCGAAAAGCTGTTTGTCGGGCGTCGACCGCAGACGCGGGTCAAGGCGACGTCAATCGGACGGCGCGCCTTTCGCGGTCACGCCGCTTTCCTTCGCGCCATCCTCGATGAGGCGGAGCAGCCCGGCAAACGCGTTCAGCGCAGGACGCGGCAGCGGCCGTTGTAGACCATCCAGCGGTCGAAGCCCGCGACGCAGAATTCGACATTATCGCCGATCGAGGCAAAGCCCTGTCCTTCCTCGATCAGATACCAGATGGTGCGGGCGTGGCCGTCGGACAGGCTGACGGTGGCGCCGCAATAGCGGCGGCCGATCGGCCAGGTTTCGTTGGCGGGCAGATAGCGATGCTGGTGGATGCCCTGGAAATCGACAATCTCGACGATGGGCAGATTCGGCACGTGGTGCACCTGGTAGGAGAAGCGGCTGGTGATCTTGTTCAGCACCCAGGCCTCACCGCAAACGCCGCTGTCTCCTTCGGTATAGACGGCAAGGTCGGCCGCCTTTGCTGCCTGGGTGACAGCGAGGGACGTGCCGAGCGGCGTGCAAAGCGCTATCAGTGCGGCAAGGGCGGATTGGGCGAAGCGAGTCATGGCAGCCTCTTATGGTCGACTGCGCGCACTGTGCGGATTCGCTTGCGCGCGGTCAAGCGGTTGTAGCGACAATGGTTTCCTAGTTCGAAATCGCTTTCAAACCAGGACAGGCGCGCGGATAGCTCTGCCGCCCTACGCCGCCAGCCATTCCAGCGTCCAATGCGCCGGTTTTTCAATGACAAGCAAATTGTGCAAAGCCGGCAGCAGCGTGCGCAATTCGCCCTCCAGCGTGAACGGCGGGTTGACCACCACCATGCCGCTGCCGTCAAGGCCGGGCTCGGCCGATGGCGACCTGATCTCGAAGCCGATGTCGAGCAGCTTCGGGACACCTGACTGCGCCAGCGCCTTGCGGAAGGCGGCGACCGCCTTGCGGTCCTTGACCGGATACCACAACGCATAGACGCCGCCCGGCCAGCGCTTGTGGGCTTTGCGCAGCCCATCGACGAGGCGGTCGAATTCGCCCTCCTCCTCGAAGGGCGGATCGACCAGCACGAGGCCGCGCTTTTCCTTCGGCGGCAGATGCGCGCCGAGTGCCAGCCAGCCGTCGAGCTCGATCACCCGGGTCTGGAAATCGCCTTGGAACAGCGCCCTCAGCTTTGCGGCGTCCTGGCGATGCAATTCGATCGCCGACAGCCGGTCCTGCTTGCGCATGAGATGACGCGCGATCAGCGGCGAGCCCGGATATTTCTTCACGCCGCCTTCAGGATTGAGCGAACGGACGGCTTCCAGATAAGGCGCCAGTAGTGCTGCCGCCGGCGCGTCAAGGGCGGCATCGACCAGTCGGCCGATGCCGCCTTGCCATTCGCCGGTCTTTTGCGCTTCAGTCGACGACAGGTCGTAGCGGCCGACGCCGGCATGGGTGTCGATAACGCGAAAGGCCTTGTCCTTCTGCTTCAGATATTCGACGAGGCGGCTCAGCACGACATGCTTGACGACATCGGCGAAGTTTCCGGCGTGATAGGCGTGGCGGTAATTCACGATCTAGTTCGAGCCCCTGCCCCAGCGTGGCGGTGGCGGCTGCGAGTTCGGATCTTGCGGCCGGCGGCCGCCGAAACGCAACGCCAGCACCAGCCCGATTAGGCCGACAGCCATCAGCGAGAAGCCGACCGGTTGCGCCCGGCGATCGACCTCGCCAACGCCGGAGCGCAGCACGAGGTCCACCGCCCGCATCTCGATGCCTTCGGCGTCGCCCGGGCCGATGGTGAAGAGGTACGGGCCGGGGCTGACCTTCGCGATCAGGCCGGCTTCGTCGCGAAAAATCTTGTCCGGCAGTTGCGGGCTGACCTGGCGCGGATTTTCCGAATGGTTGAATTGCAGCGTCGAGGCGAGCACCGTCCTGCCGCCGGTGGCGGCGGTCAGCGTCAGCACGGTGCGCTGTTGCGAGACGACGATGCGTTCGGTTCTCGCGGTGAGGTCGACAAGCACCCGCACCGGCGCGTCGCGAGCGGCCAGCGGCACCGTCGCCGGCATGAACCGGCCCTGTTCGTAGACCCGCCAGGTCCCGATCTCATGGCCGGAGAAATTGGTCATCGCCCAGGGATAGACGACGCCGATGCCGATGCCGGCGAGCAGGATCAGAAGAAACAGAAAGCGCATGCGCTCGACTACCTTGCCCGGATATTAGCATTAGCGCCGCCGCGGGCGCGTTCCATCTCGTACAGAGCCATGTCGAGGCCGAGATCAAATGTCGTATCGAATTCGGCGGTGCCAAGATAGACAATAGCATCGGACCCAAAGGTGGGAACCGGTTTTGGGAGAATCCGAATGATCTGAGCGCCCGATAAGGAGGATCAGCCCTTCCCCTTGTGGAGGCTCGATTCCAATGCGCGCATTCCAGTCTCGTCGAACAAATGCAGATGTTGCGGCGGGAAAGCCACCGTCACCGTCGGGCCAGCCGTCAGCGCCGCCCTGTCCAGCGTGAAGACGTTGAACGGCAGACCATGCAGGCCGAGATGCAGGATGATGCCGAAGCCGGTCGGCTCGATCAGGTCGACCGTCGCCCTCAGGCTGCTCTCCGAGCCCGGCGACATCTCGACATGCTCCGGCCGGATGCCGAGCGTCACCGCCGCGCCTTGCTCGAGTTGATAGGCTGACGAAAGCGCAATCAGCGTTCCATCGGGCAATCGTGCGCCAGCCGTGCCTACGCCGACCTCATAGCGCGCCGACAGAAAATTCATGGCCGGCGATCCGATGAAGCCGGCCACGAACAGGTTGGCAGGGCGGTCGTAAAGCTGCAGCGGGCTGCCGACCTGCTGCACCACGCCCTCATGCATGGCGACGATCCGGTCGGCCAGTGTCATCGCCTCGATTTGGTCGTGGGTGACATAGATCGAGGTCGCGCCGAGATCGCGGTGCAGCTTCTTGATCTCTGCCCGCATCTGCTCACGCAAGCGCGCATCGAGATTTGACAGCGGCTCGTCGAACAAGAATGCCTTGGGCTGTCGCACGATCGCGCGGCCCATCGCCACGCGCTGGCGCTGACCGCCCGACAGTGCCTTCGGCCGCCGCGCAAGCAGCGGCTGCAGCTCAAGCTTCCTGGCTGCATTGCTGACGGCGGCCGTGATCTTCTCGCGGGCAGCCTTCCGGATGCGCAGGCCATAGCTCATGTTCTCGGCGACATTCATGTGCGGATAGAGCGCGTAGGACTGGAACACCATGGCGATGTCGCGGTCCTTGGGCGCCCGCTCATTGACGCGCATGCCGTCGATCCGGATCTCACCTTCGGTCACCTCCTCGAGCCCGGCGATCATGCGCAGCAGCGTGCTCTTGCCGCAGCCCGACGGCCCCACCAGCACCACGAACTCGCCGTTCTCTATCGACAGGTCGACGCCATGCAGCACGGAGACGATGCCGAAATTCTTGCGGACGTTGCGGATGTCGATCGATGCCATGGAACCTCACTCAGCCCTTGACCGCGCCGGCCGTCAGGCCTTGGACCAGATAGCGCTGGATGAACAGGAAGAAGAGGCAGGCCGGGATCAGCGCCAGCACGCCGGCCGCCATCATCTGCCCGAAATCGACCGAAAACTTCGACACGAAGGTGAGCAGACCGACCGGAAACGTGGCGGCGCTGTTGCCCGAAATCAGCATCAGCGCGAACAGCAGTTCGCTCCATGCGGCGGTGAATACAAAACCCAGCGTCGCCGCAATGCCGGGCAGCGTCAGCGGCAGAACAATCTGGCGAAACGCCATGAACTGCGTGGCGCCATCGATCTTGGCCGCCTCCTCCAACTCCTTGGGAATGCCGTCGAAAAACGACTGCATCAGGAACGTCGCAAAGGGGATGTTGAAGGCGGTGTAGACGACCACCAGCCCGGTCAGGCTGTTGGTCAGCCCGAGCGGTGAGAGCATCTTGAAGATCGGCGCGACCAGCATCACCAATGGAAACATCTGGGTGAGCAGCATCAGCGCGACCAGCCAGTATTTGCCGCGGAAGGTGAAGCGCGACAATGCATAGCCGGAGAGAGACGCAAGCAGCGTCACGATCACGGCCGTCGCGCCGGCAACGATCATGCTGTTCCTGAAGAAGACCGGGAATGCGCTGTGGGCGAGCACGAAGCGGAAATGTTCAAAGCTCATCCGCGACGGCCACATGCGCACGCCCTCGGAATAGAGCAGGTCGTTCGGCGTGACCGATACTTTCAACAGCCAGAACAGCGGGAACAGTGCAAAGAGGACGTAGCAAAGGATCGCCAGGCGGTGAAGCGCGGTGCCGAAGGACGAATAGCTGTTCATCTGGTCATCCCGATCAGGCCCGATCCATCAGGACTTGCCGCAGCATGACGATCAGCATCGAATAGGCGAGCAACAGGACGAGCAGCACCAGCGCAATGGCCGAGGCATAGCCGAAATCCAGGGCCCTGAAGGCTTGCGTGAAGATGTAGCTCGCGACGATCTGCGTGCGGTCGGCAGGCCCGCCGCTGGTCATGACGATGATCAGGTCGGCGAAGTTCGAGATCCAGACGGTGCGCAACAGCACGGTGATCGCAATGGTCGGCGCAAGGAATGGCAACGTGATCGACGTGAACCGTCTGAATGCCCCGGCGCCGTCGATCGCCGCCGCCTCGTAGAGGTCGCGCGGGATGGCCTGGAGCGCGGCCAGCAGCGTGATGGCGAAGAAGGGAATGCCCCACCAGACGTTGGCGATGATCGGCCCCCACATGGCAAGCTGCGGATTGGAAAGGATGTTAGCCGGCTCATTCATGAGGCCGAGCGCATAAAGCCAATGCGGCAGCGGTCCGATGACGGGGTTGAACAGCCACGCCCAGTTGAGCCCGGTGAGGAAGGTCGGCACCGCCCAGGGCAGGAACACCAGCGCCTGCGCTATGGCGCGGCCGGCAAACGGCCGGTCGAGCAACAGCGCCAGGATCATGCCGAACACGAATTGCAGCAAGACGGACGCGCCGGTCCACCACAGCGTGTTGCGCAACGCCCGGTAAAAATTATCGTCGCCATAAAGGGTGCGAAAATGATCGAGCCCGACATACCCGCCAGAGAAGGGATTGAGCAAGTGCACGTCGCGGAAGGCGTAGGACAGGCCTAGCACCAGCGGCGCCAGCATGATGGTGACGATCAGAATCAGCGCCGGGGCGGTGTAAAGATATGGCTCGGCGTGGCGCGTGATCCGGTCGACCAGCGACCGGCGGCGCGATTGCGGGAACCCGGCGGTGGCGTCAAAAACCATCAGCTAACGCTTTCGCTCCAATTGGCCATCCGTCCAATCGACCATCCTTCCAATCGACCTTGGACCAGACCTATCGGAGCCACCCGGCGATGGGCGGCTCCGATGCTCTAGGTCCGCCGTTTATTTCTTGGCCAGGTACTTCTGCTGCGCCTTGGTCAGATAGTCGGCCCACTGGTTGGCCATTTCCTCTGGCGTGATATCGCCAAGCAGTGCCTGCTGACTGGTCTTGATGACCATCGAGTCCTTGAAGAAGGCGAACTCCTCGAGATAGGTCGGCATGACCGTTGGCACTGCATCCTTGTCCTCGAGTTCGGCGAACCAGCCCTTGAACTGCTCGCTTGCGTAGAAGGGATCCTTTTCGGCCGACTTGTGGACCGGCAGCGCTCCGGTGCGTTTGTTCCACTCGACATTGCCCTCGGGCCCTTCGAGCGTTTCGATCAGCTTCCAGGAGAGGTCCTTGTTCTGGCTGGCCGCCATCATCGACCAACCGGCATAGCCGATGGTCGGGAACGTCTTGCCGCTCGGCCCCTTCGGCATTGTCGTGACGCCGTAGTCTTCCGGCTTCATCCGCTCGGCTATCGCGATCAGCGCGTCTGGATCCTGATCAAGCATTGCGCAGGTGCCGGTGTAGAAACCGGCGACGATTTCGTTAAAACCCCAGTTGACACTGTCCTTCGGCGCCAATCCCTTCTTGTAGAGATCGACCACCCAGGTCAGTCCCTTGACCCAGCCTTCGCTGTTCATCGTCGAGGTGCCGTCCTCATTGAAGAACTTGTTGGAGCCGGCCATGGTTGCGCCGAACATGATCCAGCCGTTGAGGCCACCCGGCCCGCCGCGCAGGCAGTAGCCATATTTGCCTGGAAGCTTGGATACTTTCTCCGACGCCGCCACGAACTCGTCCATCGTCTTGGGCGGCTCGGTGACACCAGCCTCCTGGAACAGCTTCTTGTTGTAGAACATCGCCCGGAGATAGAAACCGTAGGGCAGCATGTAGGCGGTGTTGTTCACGTCGCGGCCGAGTTCGAGCGCGCGATCGGTGAGGCCCGAGGTGTGCTCCCATTTGGCAAGATAGGGTTCGAGGCTTTCGAGAAGGCCGTTGTTGGCATAGAGCGACAGCCAGGTGTCCGGCATCTCCATGACGTCGGGGATTTCGCCGGCGGACACCATGGTCGCGAATTTCTGGAACGCCTCGCCCCAAGGCAGCGAAATCACCTCGACCTTCGTGCCCGGGTTGGCCGCCTCGAATTTGGCGACGATCGACTTCAGGGTTTCGGTGCGCTCGGGGCTGGTGATCACCTCCACGAGCTTCAGCGTCGTGTCGGCGAGTGCAGCACCCGACATCAGTACGGTGGCGAATGCGGCGATAAGAAGCTTCTTCATTTTCCGTTCCCTTCTTGTCTGGTTGCTTCAGGTCTTTTCGTCGGAAGCGGCGTCGATCGCCGTTTCCAGGTCACTCCACAGCGCCTCGGTTCCCTCGAGGCCGACATGGAGACGCACGGACCGCGGATGGACGCCGAACGCCATCGCGGAATTGGGTTGGGCCTTCTGCTGCAGCACGACCTCGCCGGGCACGATGAGGCTTTCGTGGCCGCCCCAGGACACGCCCAGCTTGAACAGCTTGAGGCGGTCGGCAAACGTGCGGATGTCGATGCCGTCGCGGAAGACAAATGAGAACAGGCCCGACGTGCCGGTGAGCCCCGCGGGAAGCAGGTTGGCCAACCCCGGATGGCAGACCCTCTCGACGATCGGATGATCCCGCAGGCGACGTGCGATTTCGAGGCCGGAGGCCTGATGCGCGCGCATCCGGATCGGCAGCGTGCGCAAGCCGCGAATCAAGAGCCAGGCATCGAATGGCGACAGCTTGCCGCCGAGATATGGATAGGCTTCGCCGCGGATGCGGCCGATCAACTCCTTCGAGCCCGCGACCACGCCGGCCACCACGTCGCTGTGGCCGCCCAGGTACTTGGATGCGGAGTGGACCACAACGTCGACACCGAGCGACAGCGGCCGCTGAAAGACCGGGCTGGCCCAGCTGTTATCGATGATGGTCGGGATGCCGCGGGACTTTGCCAGCGCAGCGAGCGCACCGATGTCATGCGTTTCCATGACCCAGCTGGTCGGGCTTTCCATATAGAACAGCCTGGCGCCAGGCAGGGCGCTCGCGACAGCCGCCTCGTCGCGCCCGTCGACATAGGTCACCTCGATGCGCATGCGCGCGAGCAACGTCCCGAACAGTCTGAACGCGTCCGGGTAGATATGCCTGACCGCGACAATGCGGTCGCCCGGTTCGACGAAGCTCAGCACTGCCGATGAGATGGCGGACATGCCGCTTGCAAAACCGATCGCGTCATCGGCGCCCTCCAGCTTTGCCAGCATTTCCTCGAACATGCGCACGGTCGGGTTCAGCCCGCGCGTGTAGGTCGGCCGCACTTTTTCGCCGCGGTATGTCTCGAGCATTTCGTCATAATTCGAGAAGGTGAAGAGCGAGGTCTGCACGATCGGCGGGACGACGGCATCGAAGGCGTTGCCCTCGTCATGGGCGGCGATCAGCGAGGCCTGGTCGAAAAAATCAGGGCCGTTCATTTCGACATTTCCTCGATATCCTCTTCCACGATCTCGAGGATCTTCAGCGTTTTTCCGCGCGCCCGCTCCGCGTCCCCGGCGACGATCGCATCGAACAGCTCACGGTGATACGGGAACGATCGCCGCGCGAAATCCTGCCGGTCGAAAGGATGGTCCCAGAAGCGCTCGAACGCTTCGCGCATCTGCCCCAGGAGCTGTCGGAAAAGCGGATTGTGCGTGGCATCGTAGACCGCCAGGTGAAAGGCCAGGTCTTCCGGTCCCGACGTGCCGGTCGCGAGATGGACGCGCTCCATCTCGATGAGTTTTTCCTCGATCGTCCGCAGATCGTCGACTGTCCGCCGCCGCGCCGCAACCATGCTTGCCTCGGCCTCGATGCCGCGGCGCACCTCGAGGGTGTGCAAGAGACCGTCGCGCAGCTCAGCCGTATTGAGCGACAGCGGTAAATGGATCGTGCCGGCGGATATCGGCTTGAGCAGATAGGTGCCGCTGCCTTTGCGGGTCTCGGTGACGCCGAGCGCTTCGAAACGCCCCATCGCCTCGCGAATCGTTGAACGCCCCACGGAAAGCGCGGCCATCAATTCGCGTTCGGTCGGAAGCCGGTCACCGCTCTTCAGCGCAGCGCGCTCGACATAGTCTGCCAGCGCTTCCATAACCTGTTTGCCGCGGTCCAATGGCGGGAGCGTGGCGATTGCCACACGCGTGGCAGGTGCCCCGGGCAGTTCGCCGCGCATTCGCATGGGTACCTACGCCCAAGATTGGTCTGACATCTTAGCAGTTTTGCGCGCCACCGGCCTTTCGTCAAGTGGCCTGGGCAGCATCTCAGTTTGCATTTCGGCTCATTGCGGAACCTTGCCGCAAAGGGCGTCTTCTGCGACCTTGCAAAAATCAGCTGCAAAACTGTGATTTTATCGACGATTTTGCGACAGTCGCTTTCAGCCAAAGCTACCGTTCAGCCTCATCTTGAGAGAGGCCATCGAGCAGGAAGCCGAGGCCTTTCCGGAAAGCGCCGTCCCAATCATTGTCCAACAGCAGACGAGAGCGTTCGATTGTCGGGTAGCGCTCGCTGAGCCGTGTAAGGCGCTGCTGCGCAGCGGCCCTGTCGTCGTCCGAGAGGTCGAAGCTCGCCCGGGTGATGGTGGCGCCCATCACATAGTTCCAGAGCGACCATATCGCAACGTTCACATCTGCGTCCGCAACACCGGCCCTGGACAAGGTCTTGCTCAGCAGTTCCAGGCGACCGAGGATGTTCGGGCCGAGCGCCCGGCGCGGCAACAGCGATGCCGACCAAGGGTGGCGCAGCATGCTGGCGCGCCAGTCTTCGAGCATATGAACGACTTCACCGCGCCAGTCTTGAGACTCATCCATTCGCGGCGGTCCGCGATATTCAAGCACCGAGTCGAGCGCCAGATCAAAGACATCCTCTTTGTTGTCGACGTGCCAATATAGGCTCATCACGCCCGAGCCGAGGCGATCGGCCAGCCGACGCATTGTCAATCCGTCGACTCCCTGGGCGTCCAGCAGTTCTACCGCGGTCGCCACGATACGTTCCCGAGAGAGAAGCGGTTCACTGCGCGACTCCTGCACGGGCTGGAGCCGCTCATTTATCCCTCGTTTGCTCCGGGCGCCGCTGCGTTTTGCAGCCATCCGTCTCCCTCGCTGTTCAGAACGTCGATTTTGACCGGCAAAGCGGCGAATGTCGATCTTAAACGATTGACTCGTACGACGTACCATACGATGACTCGTACGTCGCACGAGTCATCGTATGGGCGATGCGGTCAAATTTCAGTCATGCCGGCCGCGAGGGTACGTTGCTCGAAGAGCCAAGAGAAAATCATCACGCGAGAAAATCATGTCCCGCGCAATCAAGCATCTGCTTATCGAAGGGCTAATCATCATGACCATCGGAGTTCCCACTGCCACGACAGCCAATGAGAAGAATCTCAAGCTGACCATCGTCAATGCACAAAACCTCTACGACCCGTCGCCGAATGGCTACAGCACGGCGGTGATCACGCCGCGCGGAGTCCGGGTGGCCTACCTCTCCGGACAGGGCGGGCAAGACAGCACGGGAGCCTTGTCGCCCGACTTCGCTGTCCAGGTTGAGCAGGCCTACACAAATTTGCGCACCGCCCTCGATGCGCTCGGCGCGAGGCCGGATCAGGTCGCCAAGCTCACGGTTTTCGTGGTCGATCACGATATGTCCAAGCTTGAGGTGCTGACCAAGAACGTCAAAAAAATGTTCGGTGAGGCGCTGCCGGCGCAGACCCTGATTCCCGTTCCCAAGCTTGCACTTGACCCCATGCTCTTCGAGGTGGAGGCCGTCGTCATTCTGGAATAGTGGTGCCGGTCGCCTTTCGCACATATGCTGCGCTTCGCGATAGTTTCACCCTGTCCATCCGGTCAATGGTTTGCCTGTCGCAATTTTCCTCGCAAAAATGGGTGTTTCGCGGGCGATTTTTGGGACAGCCGCAAGGGCGCTCGCCCCACCCAAATGCGGTCATTTAGTGTGGGGATCGAGGAGCCGAATGTGATGGCATTGGATGGCGTACGTGCGTTGGTATTCGACGTGTTCGGCACTGTCGTCGATTGGCGCAGCGGCGTGGCGCGCGAAGCTGAGCCGTTCCTGAAGCGGCATGGAGCAGGATCCGCTATTCCTACCGCTTTTGCGGATGCGTGGCGCCGCCGTTACTCCCCAGCGATGGAGGAGGTGCGCAGCGGCAGGCGGCCCTTTACACGGCTCGACGTGCTGCATCGGGAGAATCTGGCAGCCGTTTTGCCAGAATTCGGGATCGACCCGGCTTCGGTGCCAGCGTCCGAGCTGGACGAACTGAACCTCGCATGGCACCGATTGGAGCCATGGCCGGACGTGGTGGCCGGCCTTGCACGGCTCAAGGCCCGCTATATCATCGCGCCGCTCTCGAACGGCAACATCGTCCTCATGCTCAACATGGCGAAGCGTAGTCGCATCCCCTGGGATGCGATCCTCGGCGCCGAAGTCGTGCAAGCCTACAAGCCTACGCCAGAAGCCTATCTTCGCACCGCTGACGTCTTGGCAATGAAGCCAGATGAGATCTGTCTTGTGGCCGCCCACAACGGCGATCTTGCAGCGGCTCGGGCATGCGGATTGCGAACAGTCTTTGTCCCGCGTCCGACCGAGCACGGGGTAGCGCAGGCCACGGATCTGCACCCTGATCAAGCCTGGGACCTGATGGCCAGCGACTTCATTGACTTGGCTGAACGCCTTCAGTTGTAGCGCGATCTCAACGAGCCGCGGGGACCCAGCGACAATCCTGGGTTGTGGATAGCCAAAGCGGCAGGCTTTACTACGCCTTGCGTTGCCAGCGCCGGTCTCGCCTTCACCGAGCGACTGCCAGAATCCCGAGCACCGACGCGACGGTGGCGAGCAGGATTCGAACGTTGTGGACCATGAGCCAGGTGTCTAGCCTTGCGGGCACCTGATCCAGGGGGAACGACTTGGTGGCGAATTGCGCGTTGGTCGGAAGGAACCAGGCCATAGTGAGAACCAGAACGGCAGCCACACAGGCAGTCGCCCCGATCCACAGTGCACGTATTCCTGCCTCGCTCCAGCTGAGCCAGAGCGAACCGATCAGGCCGATGAGGGTCGGAACGACGACAAGGGGGATCGTCCTTATGATGAACCGGTCGTTCTGGCTAAACCAGTCGAGGAATTCGGCAGCGGGAAGGCTCTTCCAGTAGCCGCCCAACGTTACGCCGATCGTCAGCATGACGCCGGCGAACATCGCCGAACCCGAGATAGCGAGAATGTTGAATAGGAGTCGCAACGGAATCTCTCCTGCCTTTGTTTTCTTTCGAGTTTGATGACTTCGAGTTCTTGCTGAGCCAACGCCTACGCGAGGCAGACGCCCGCCACGCCGACTTTTTGAAACAGGTGCGGGGATGCGACCGCCGAAGCCGATAGACTGAGAGTTTCGCCCTGAACTCCGGGTTCATGAACGCAGTCCGGAAAGTCTGCTGTCGATCCCCAGACGGCATAGTTCAGATAAGTAGGGCTTTCGCCGACCGCGCGGTGAAGCTGGGTCGAGATGAAACCCGGCTGCTGTTTCATGAACAGCGCATCGTCCTGCCAGGCTCGAAGAAAGGCCTGTTCGTCCGCCTTGTCGAGCGTGAACAGGTTCACGAGCACGATGGAAGCAGCATCGACTGCGATCTGACGTTCGATCGGGAACGCTGGGTCCAGTGGGCGCATAAGAGACATGACAGATTCCTTTTCATTTTGGTTGCAGGATGTCGATCTGGTATGATGCATCACATAGCCAATTGACATGATGATGTCAATATCATCCTATGGTGACAAATGAATGAATCAACGAAGACCGCAAACCGAACCCTCGCGGGTGAAGCCTTG
The DNA here is from genome assembly GCF_055811375.1 of Mesorhizobium sp. WSM4848. Taxonomy (NCBI): domain Bacteria; kingdom Pseudomonadati; phylum Pseudomonadota; class Alphaproteobacteria; order Hyphomicrobiales; family Phyllobacteriaceae; genus Mesorhizobium; species Mesorhizobium sp. WSM4848. The sequence goes on along the minus strand of NZ_JBVVPX010000005.1, from coordinate 187,436 downwards.
ACCGATCTCATTCTCGGCCTGTTCAGGGTCAATAACCTGACTTTGACGTGGGGCGATCGGCTCGTGGCTCCGCTGGGGCTGACCAGCGCCCGTTGGCAGATCCTCGGCGCCATTGTCGCAACCGAACGCCCGCAGCCGGTCGCGTGGCTCGCACGCGATCTCGGCGCCAACCGCCAGAACGTGCAGCGCATCGTCAACGATTTGGCGAAGGAAGGGCTCGTCAGGTTCGAACCCAATCCGCATCACCGCCGCGCGCAGCTTGTCGTGCTGACCGACAAGGGACAGCGGACTTATGACGCCGCGATCGGTTTGTACGACCCACGTGTCAACACGTTCGCGGAGGGTTTTCCCATCGAAGATCTCGAAACGGCGGGCCGTGTCATGAAGGCGCTGCGGAAAAAATTCGAAGGAGAAGAAACCGATGAAGAGCAGAGCTGACCGCTACGGCACGATAGCGGTCTCAATTCACTGGCCGAGCGCCATTCTGATTCTGGCTCCGCCAGGCTCCGGCTTTCAGGCCGCGAGGGCCATGGATGCGGCCATCAAGGCGGGTTTCATCCGTGCATCGACTGGTGGCGGCGGCTCGATCTGAAGCCGCTTCCGATCAAGGGATCGCCCGGGGGGCAAGAGCGCGCATCGCGCGCTGGGTAGACGTCGCCTTTCTGGGTATGGCTGCCAGCAGCATCGAGATAGCCAAGGCGGCAGCTTTACGCCTTGCGTTCCCAGCGCCGGTCTGAAGTCTGCTGCCAATAGGTGACCGCGTGGCCGGCTTCCTTCATCGTCTTCCAGTGCGTGCGCGCCGCCTCGAGCTGGGCCGCATCGTGGCCGTCGAACAGGAACACGGCGCGCTCATAACCGGTAAGCTCCGGCGGCACCGCGCCGTCGACCAGGAAGCGTATCTGCGCCTCGTTCGGATTGTCATGGCCGGTTGTCAAAAGGATCGGCTGTTCGGCCAGATAGGATTCGCGGTCCGTCGCATGCGCCAGGAAGGAATCGTCCCTAAAAGTCCAAAGATGCTGGTCCAGCGCGTCGCGCCGCTCCTCGGTGCCGGTCTGTACCACGGCGCGCCAACCGCGATCGACACTGCGCTCGAGCAGGCCGGGCAGCGCATCCTCCAGTGTCGATTCGGTCAGGTGATAGAACAGGACGTCGGCCATGATCGCGCCTTGAAAGGCCTCACTCCTCGTAGTTGTCGCGCACCAGCCGGTCGAGCAGCCTGACGCCGAAGCCGGAGGCCCATGACTGGTTGATCTCGCTGGACGGCGCGCCCATCGCGGTGCCGGCGATGTCGAGATGCGCCCAGGGTGTATCCCTAACGAAGCGCTGCAGGAACTGCGCCGCGATGATGGCGCCGCCATAGCGGCCGCCGATGTTCTTCATGTCGGCATTTTTCGAATCGATCAGCTTGTCGTATTCGGTGCCGAGCGGCATCCGCCACACGCGTTCCTGCGTCGCCTGCCCGGCGCTCGTCAGCCTGTTCGCCAATTCGTCATTGTTGGAGAACAGCCCGGCATAGTGCTGGCCGAGCGCGACCATGGTGGCGCCGGTCAGCGTCGCCAGATTGACCATGAATTTCGGCTGGAAGCGATCGCTACAGTACCACAGCGCATCGGCCAGGACGAGGCGGCCCTCGGCGTCGGTGTTGAGCACCTCGATGGTCTGGCCCGACATCGAAGTGACGATGTCGCCGGGGCGCTGCGCATGGCCGTCGACTGCATTTTCCACCAGCCCGATGATGCCGACGACATTGGCCTTGGCCTTGCGCGCGGCCAGCGCGTGCATCAGCCCGGTCACCGCGGCCGCGCCGCCCATGTCGCCCTTCATGTCCTCCATGCCGGAGGCCGTCTTTATCGAATTGCCGCCGGTGTCGAAAGTGACGCCTTTGCCGACGAAGGCAATCGGGCTGTCCTTGGCCTTGCCGCCGTTCCACCGCATGACGGCCAGACGCGCCCCACGCGGCGAGCCTTGTGCGACGCCGAGCAGCGCGCCCATGCCGAGCTTCTTCATGTCCTTCTCGACCAGGATCTCGACCGAGACGCCGAGCGCTTCCAGTTCGTTGACGCGCGCGGCGAATTCCACCGGCCCCAGTATATTGGCCGGTTCGTTGACCAGATCGCGCGCCATGAGCACGCCGTCGATCACCGCTACCTCGTCGGCGAAGGCCTTTTTCGCCGCCGCCGGATCGGCGGTGTGGATGGTCACCTTAACCGGCTTTTTGGGCTCGGCCTTGTTGCCATCGCGCTGGCCGTCGCCATTGTCCTTTTTCGTCTTGTACTTGTCGAAAGCATAGCTGCGCAGAAGAATGCCCGCGGCAAGCTGTGCCGCTTGCCTGCCGCCAACGTCAGCACCCGGCAGATTGAGCATGACCGCCACCTCCGTCGCCTTGCGCAAGGATGCAGCGATGGTGCCGCCAAGCTTGAGCCAGGCATAGTCGTCGAGCGCCGAGATCTTGCCGGCGCCGACCGCCACCAGCCGGTCGAGCGATGTGCCCTCCGGCGCCAGCACTTCGACAAGGCCGGCGAACTTGCCGGAAAAGTCGGCCACCGGAAACGCCCGCTCCAGGGTCTTTGCCGGATCGCAAGCCTTTGCCGGGTCGCCGAGACCGCCATCGTTGGCCGCCAGCACGAAGACGCTGCCTTTTTTGGGCACTGCGAACCTGGCAAAGGCGATCGAAGGTCTCGAAGTCATTATGTCCTGCTTTCGGGAAGGGCGTTGGGTTTTCGGGAGAGTGCCTTGACGAAACTAGATATTTGGCTGTTTCCGACCGGAAGCACCACCCCCATTTTCAATCATCGACCCTGCCTGGCGATCTGCTGCGTGATTGCGTTGGCCTGAATTCTGGCATTGGCGAAGCAACCGCAAATGCTTGGACGCAATTTTGGGTCGGTCTCGGGAGTTGCCTGCGGGATAGTCGACGCCAGGCGTCGAAGATCGCGATGCGAGTTGAGATGCAGGCGCTGGTGCCGTCGACACCACGGTTCGGCAAGCCGGCTTTCCTTTTCCAGGACAAGCGTCGGCACGCCCGCCTTTTTCAGCGCATGGGCGACGGCCAGCCCTCGCCGCACCGGCGCCGATCACGATCGCACCGTGAAAAATCGATTCCTGGCCGGCTTGGCTGCACAATTCTGTTACTTCTGCTTTCATGCCTGTACCTGTCGCGGCGGCCATGTCAGTGATCGGCGCGACATTTGGTCGTTTTCCGGCATTTGGCAAGACTTTGCCGGAATCCGATCCCATATGGCAGATGGAATCGATGGCGATTCGTCGCGGCACGGCCCCGCTCAACTGCCGCAACCTGTTGTTAACCATTGATGTTCGCCCTTTCTTATCCAATGCCGCCGACACTCCGGCCACCGGAAACAACGATGTGGGACGGGAACCAGATCGAACCGCCAACGGACCGGTTGTGCAGGCGTCGCCGGGCGACTACCTTGTCTGGAGGCATGATGCCGTTCGGCAAAATCGAGAAAAGCCTTCATGAAGGTCGTTGAACGCTACATCATGCGTCGTGCGTTGGCGGTCTTCCTCGCAGCGCTCATCTGGACGCTGGCGATCGTGTGGACGACGCAGGTGCTCGCCCGCATCGATCTCGTGACCGACAGCGGGCAGTCGGCGCTGACCTTCTTCGAGGTCGCTGCGCTGATCATTCCGTCGATCGTCCCGATCGTCGTGCCCTTCGCCCTGGTGGTCGCGGTCGCGCAGACACTGAGCGCGATGAATTCCGACTCTGAGCTTGCCGTCTTGAACGCCGCAGGCGCTTCGCGCTGGACCATCGTCAGGCCGATCATGCTCCTGGCGCTGGCGGCCAGTGTTTTTTCGTTCGCCGTCGACAACGGCGTCGACCCCTATGCACGGCAGAAAAACCGCGAGCTGGTGGCGTCGTCGCGCGCCGATCTTCTGTCGATCATCATCCAGGAAGGCACCTTCCGCAAGATCGACGACGGCCTGTTCCTGCAGATCGGCGAGCGGCTTCCGGACAACCGCCTTGGCGGTATTTTCGTCGCCGATTCACGCGAAGAAGGCGTCAACCTCATCTACTACGCCAAGAGCGGCGCCATCATCGAAAGCGGCGACGAGCGGGTGCTGATGATGAACGACGGCGTCATCCATCGCGAAACGCTGGCCGGCGATCTTTCGGTCATCCGGTTCACCTCCTATGCCTTCGACCTGTCGGCCTTCATGTCGGCCTCATCGGACGTATTGCTCTTGCCGAAGGACCGGACGACACAGTACCTGCTCAATCCCAGTCCGAACGACAAGATGTTCCAGAAAAGGCCGAACAAGTACCTGGCCGAGGTCCACCAGCGTTTCTCCGAATGGTCCTATTCACTCGTTTTCGCGCTGATCGCGCTTGCGGTCGCGGGAGACGCGCGCTCCCATCGCGAGGCGCGCATTCATCCGCTGATCACGTCTATCGCGATTGCCCTTTTCGTGCGCTGGCTCGGTTTCTTTGCCGCTGGGAAGGCCGACAACATTCCGCAATACGCCTATATGGTCTACGGCGTTCCTATCGTGGCGTCCGCAGTCGCGACATGGTTCATCGTCTCCAACCGGACCATGGAGCTGCCGGTCGCCTGGGCCGACTGGATGACGAATTTCGCCGGCCGCTTCGGTGACGGCTGGAGCGCCCTGAAGCTCCGCTTCGCCAGGCGCGGCGCTTCTGGCCAAGGGGCCGGCTGATGGGCTGGACACGCTAATGGGCTGGACACTGGGCAGATACTTCTTCTTCCGCTACGTGACGATCACCATCTGGTTCTTCATCGGCCTCCTGGCGCTTGTGTTCCTAATCGACTTCACCGAGCTTTCCGGCCGCACCACCGGCTTGCCGGGTTTTACCTACGGCACGGCGTTCGCCATTTCAGGGTTGCGAATGCCGATGATCATGCTGCAGACGGTGCCGTTCGTTGGCCTGTTCTCGGCGATGGCGACGCTGGTCTCGCTCAATCGCAGGTATGAACTGGTCATCGCGCGTTCCGCCGGCGTATCCGCGTGGCAATTCCTGCTGCCGTGCTGCATTGGGGCGCTGCTGTTCGGGGTATTGTCGGTCGGCGTCATCAATCCGATCGCCGCCTATGCGTTTTCCTGGTCCGAAAAAATCGAAACCCAGCTCCGCTCCGGCAAGTCGAACACCGTCTCAGCCGACGCCGAGCCCTGGATCCGGCAGAAAACCAGTTCCGGCGATACCATCATCGGCGCGCGCGCCATCCTCAATCAGGGCCTGGAGATGGCCGACGCCGCCTTCTTCGTCCTCAACCCGCAAGGCGACATCGTCGAACGCAAGGACGCAGCGCACGCCTATTTGCGGGATGGCTACTGGGAACTGCAGGACGTCAAGGTGTTCCGGGACGGCAACATACAATCGGTGGCAACCGACCGCATACCGACCGATCTCAAGCCCGAGTTCGTGCAAGAGCGGCTGGCGCGCCCGGAAACCATCCCTTTCTACGATCTGCCCGACAAGATCGAGGTTGCCCGCTCCTTCGGCCTCAAGGCAAATGCCTTTGCCATGCAGTTTGATTCATTGGTAGCGCTGCCGTTCCTTCTCGTCGCCATGACTTTGATCGCCGCAACGGTGTCGATGCGATTTGCGAGGATGGGCCAATCCGCGACGATGATTCTGGGTGGCGTCCTCGCCGGGTTTCTGCTTTATGTCGTGACAGTGCTGGTCAAGGCATTCGGCGTGGCGGGATTCGTACCCACAGTCGTGGCTGCATGGGTTCCGGTTGTCGTGGCTATGTTCTTCGGGGTGACTTTCTTGCTGTACAAGGAAGACGGCTAGTGAGGGGGGCGGTTTTGCGCAGCCATAGGCAGGCCGGTTTGGCGCGCCTCTATGGGGCGAGCGCCTTGGCATGCCTGCTCGCTTGCGTCGTCCCGAATATCCCGGCTTTTGCCCAGGATATCAACGGCATGGCAGCCGACGTTCCCTCCGGCTCGCAAATGCTGCTGGCGGCGGATACGCTGGTCTATGACAACGACAACCAGACAGTGACGGCCGTCGGCGGCGTGCAGATCGATTACGGCGGCAACCGCCTCGTCGCCCAGCGGGTCGAATACAATCGCAACACCAAACGCCTCGTCGCCAGCGGCAATGTCGAGGTCATCAACAGCGACGGCACCAAGATCTATTCGCAGCACGTCGACATCACCGACGATTTCGCCGACGGCTTCGTCAACGCGCTGCGTGTCGAAACCGTCGACAAGACCTATTTCGCCGCCGAAAGCGCGGAACGCATGGGCGGCGTGCTGACGACGTTCCACAACGGCGTCTACACGGCCTGCGAGCCGTGCGAGGACAAACCGGACAAAGCGCCTACCTGGCGCATCAAGGCCAGAAAGATCATCTGGAACGGCGAAAAGAAGACGGTTCGCTTCGAGAATTCGAATTTCGAGTTCTTCGGCTTTCCGCTCGCCTATCTGCCGGCCTTCGAGATTGCCGACCCGACCGTCAAGCGCAAGAGCGGCTTCCTGATCCCCGGCATCGCCTACGAGAGCGACCTCGGCGTCGGCGTCAAGGTCCCCTATTATTTCGCGCTCTCACCAACCTACGACCTCACCGTCACCGGCAGCGGCTATACCAAGCAGGGCTTCCTCGGCGAAGCCGAGTGGCGCCAGCGCTTCAATAACGGCCAGTACAGCCTGAAGATCGCCGGCATCCGGCAAGAGGATCCCGACGAGTTCATCGACGACGACGGGCACAATGTCGATTCGGGTGCGGCAGGCGACCCGAACAAGTTTCGCGGCATGATGGGCACAAAGGGTCAGTTCGCTATCAATCCGCGCTGGGACTTCGGCTGGGACGTCCTGCTGCAGACCGACAATGATTTCTCACGCACCTACGCCATCGAGGACTTCAACGATAGCGTGCATCGCTCCTCGATCTACCTGACCGGCCTCAACGGCCGCAACTATTTCGACGTGCGCGCCATGCGCTTCGAGGTCCAGGAAAAGACACTCCCTGACGATCCGACCGCAGTCGCCGGCAAGCAGCCCTGGGTGCTGCCCTCGCTCGACTACGCCTACATCCCCGACATGCCGGTGGGCGGCGGGCAGTTGTCGTTCAATGTCAACGCGCAGACCATCAGCCGCGACAGGCTGGATACGGTCCTTGCCGATCCGAACAACGCTGCGTCCGTCAACAGAGTCCGCGGCATCGAGGGCCAGTCGGGCCGTCTCACCGCTGAAGCGGAATGGAAGCGCACCTTCACCACCGATGGTGGGCTGCTGCTGACGCCGCTGCTGGCGCTGCGCGGCGACGCAGGCTATCTCAATGCCTCTTCGGGATCGCTCAATGCCATCAATCAGATGGCGTCTAACCTCGGCGTCGACGACGATATGCGATCGTCGCTCGCCCGCTTCATGGCGACCGCCGGGCTGGAAATGCGTTGGCCGGTGCTGTTCTCGTCGACCAGTTCCAGCCACATCTTCGAGCCGATGGCGCAGGTGTTCGTGCGTCCGAACGAGCAATATGTCGGCGGCCTCGCTGTTCCCAACGAGGACGCGCAGAGCTTCGTCTTTGATGCCACGACATTGTTCGAGCGCGACAAATTCTCCGGTTACGACCGCTTGGAAGGCGGCACCCGCGCCAATGTCGGGCTGCGCTATTCCGGCGCCTATGACAATGGCTGGAGCACCAACGCGCTGTTCGGCCAATCCTACCAGCTTGACGGCCAGAACTCCTTCGCGGCGCCGGACCTGGTCAACGTCGGCGCCGATTCTGGCCTTGAGAACACGACCTCCGATTATGTCGGCCTTGTCGGCTTCAACAGCCCCAGCGGGCTTTCCGGCTCGGTCAGCGGCCGCTTCGACGAGCAGAGCTTCGAGGTTCGCCGCGCCGAGGTGAAGGCAGCCTATTTCGGCCTGCCGATTTCGTTCAGCGCCAAATACGCCTTCATCCAGGCTCAGCCGCTCTATGGCTTTACGACCGATCGTAACGAGGTCACGCTCGGCGCCTCGACGCAACTTGCCGAGAACTGGCGTGTCTTCGGTACCGGCACCTACGACCTGGAGCAAAGCGTCCTGGTCAAGGACGGGGTCGGCTTTGCCTATAGCGATTCATGCTTCACCTACTTGATGACGTTCTCGGAATCCCGCGACATAAGCACCAAGGAAGTGTCGCAGAACATCGGTTTCAACCTGTCGTTCCGCACGCTCGGCGATTTCGGCTCGACACAAAGCTCCTTCAACACTGTCCAGTAGCAGATGACTGGCCAATAACGGACGGGCGGAACGGGCGGCCGGCCAACGCAACGGCCCGAAAAATTCAAAGTGTTTGCGCGTACTTCGTGCGTCAAAGTGGATGCACATCGCGGCTAACGACATCGTTTCGCCGCATAGGGCAGGCACGGGTTCCAGTTCCCTCAGAATGCGATAAAATTGGGCCGCAAGCGAGATAGGATTGGGATGCTTTCGATGAGGAAATACCTCTTTTCGGCAGGGTTCGCGCTGCTGGTGGCGGCGACCTCAGCCTCGATCACCATGATGACGCCGCCGGCTTTCGCCAGCCAGATCAAATACGTCGTCAACAACGTACCGATCACCACTGGCGACATCCAGCATCGGGCTGCCTTCCTGCGCCTGCAGCGCAAGAAGGGCAATGCCGCCGAGGAAATGATCGAGCAGACGCTGCGCGTCGCCGAAGCCAAGCGTCTCGGCATCCGTATCAGCGATGCCCAGGTCGACGCCGCCTATCAGCGCTTTGCCACGACCAACAAGATGCAGCTCAAGCAACTCGATGGCGTCATGGCGCAGTCCGGCGTCGGCAAGGAGCATTTCAAGGAGTTCATCCGCTCCCAGATGGCCTGGAATCAGGCGCTGACCGCGCGCCATCGCTCAGAGAGCGGCGGCGCGTTGAGCGAACAGGATGCAGTCAGGCGCATGCTCGACAAAGGCGGCACCAAGCCGACCGCCATGGAGTACATGCTGCAGCAGGTCATTTTCGTCGTGCCGGCGGCCGAGCGCAGCGCGACGCTGTCCAAGCGCAAGCGCGAGGCCGACGCCATGCGCGCCCGCTTCAACGGCTGCAACACCTCGCGCGAATTCGCCAAGGGCCTGATCGACGTCACCGTTCGCGATCTCGGCCGGATACTGGCGCCGCAATTGCCACCGGACTGGGCCGACCAGATCAAGGCCACCAAGGTCGGCGGCGCCACCCCCACGCGCGAAACAGACCGCGGCGTCGAGTTCATCGGCATCTGCTCGTCGCGCGAAGTGTCCGACGACAAGGCTGCCCAGATGGTGTTCCAGAGCGAAGGCTCGAGTGGCAAGGACACCGACGAGCTCTCCACGAAATATGTCGAGGAGTTGCGGAAGAAAGCCCGCATCGTCGAGCGCTGAAGCCGCCAGAGGCAGCGCTGGCGCTGAGCGCCGGTGATCCATCCGGCGTTGGGCCGGAAATCGCCATTGCCGCCTGGCAGGCGCGCGACGGCGCCGGTGTGCCGCCCTTCTATCTTATAGCCGATCCGGCGCTGATTGCCGCACGGGCGCGCCTGCTCGGCGCCGATGTGCCAATCACGGAGACAGTGCCAGCCGAAGCGCAGCGCGTCTTTGAGCGCGCCCTGCCCGTCATGCCGCTTGCCGCCCGCTTCGTCGACGACCCCGGCCGGCCGCACCCAGCCAACGCCGCCGGCATCATCGAGGCCATCGAGCGCGCTGTTGACGACTGCCTTGGCGGTCGCGCAGCGGCGGTCGTTACGTGCCCGATCGCCAAGAAGCCGCTCTACGATGCCGGATTCCGTTTTCCCGGTCACACTGAGTATCTGGCGCATCTGGCGACGCTCCACACCGGCGCACAAGCGATGCCGGTGATGATGCTTGCCGGTCCCGAGTTGCGCACGGTTCCGGTCACCATCCACATTGCGCTGCGCGAGGTGCCGGAAGCGCTGACGACGGATTTGATCGTCGCGACCGCCCGCATCACCGCCGCCGACCTCGAATATCGCTTCGGCATTGCCAAGCCGCGGCTTGCCGTTGCCGGCCTCAATCCGCATGCCGGCGAAGGCGGCGCGATGGGCGCCGAGGACGAGCGCATCATCCGCCCGGCGATCGAAAGGCTGAGGGCGGCGGGCATCGACGCTTTCGGGCCGCTGCCGGCCGACACGCTGTTCCATGCCCGCGCCCGAGCCGGCTACGATGTGGCGCTGTGCATGTATCACGATCAGGCGCTGATTCCGGCGAAGGCGCTGGCGTTCGATGAAGCGGTCAACGTTACGCTCGGCCTGCCGTTCATCCGCACGTCACCGGATCACGGCACCGCTTTCGATATCGCAGGCAAGGGCATAGCCCGGGCCGACAGCCTGATTGCGGCGCTCAGGCTCGCCCGCAGGCTTGCCGACATCGGGGCGAAGGCTGCCGCCGCATGAGGCTTTGCATGAGAGCGGTCGCATGAGCACCGACGGGCTGCCGCCGTTACGCGCGGTGATCGAACGCCATGGGTTGCAGGCGAAAAAGGCGCTCGGCCAGAATTTCCTGCTCGACCTCAATCTGACCGGCAAGGTCGCCCGTACCGCCGGCGACCTGACCGATGCCACGGTAATCGAGGTCGGTCCGGGTCCAGGTGGCCTCACTCGGGCGCTGCTGTCCCACGGCGCGGCTCGGGTCATCGCCATCGAGCGCGACGAGCGCTGCCTGGCAGCGCTCGCGGAGGTGTCAGATCACTATCCGGGCCGATTGGAAATCATTGCCGGGGACGCATTGAAGACGGATTTTGCAGCGCTTGCCAAAGGCGCACATGGGGGCGATGGATCTGTGAGGATCGTCGCCAACCTGCCCTACAACATCGGCACCGAACTTTTGATACGCTGGCTGACCGTGGCCGAGTGGCCTCCCTTTTACGCATCGATGACGCTTATGTTCCAGCGCGAGGTGGCCGAGCGCATCGTCGCCCGCCCCGGCAGCGATGCCTATGGCCGGCTGGGCGTGCTGGCAGGCTGGCGGACGGAGGCAAAAATCGCTTTCGACGTGCCGCCGCAAGCCTTCACGCCGCCGCCCAAGGTGGTGTCGTCGGTGGTGCATCTGGTGCCGCGGGCAAATCCCCTGCCCGTCGAGGTCAAGAAGCTCGGCCGCGTTACCGAAGCGGCCTTCGGCCAGCGCCGCAAGATGCTGCGGCAGAGCGTCAAGAGCCTCGGCGGCGAAGCCCTGCTCACCCGCGCCGGCATCGATCCGACCCGCCGCGCCGAAACGCTTGACGTCGAGGAATTCGTGCGACTGACCAACGCAGTGTAACTGCGTAGGTCCCTTCCTCCCCTTGTGGACCCCCAGTGGGGAAAGGAAAGTCGCCCCTAATCCGTCTTCTCGTCGAGCAGCCCCGAGACGAAATCGAACAGGCCGGGCCGGCGGTCGCGTCTGAGCCGCTCGGCGATGACTATGCCGCGCACCTCGGCGAAGGCACGGTCGAGATCGTCGTTGATGATGACGAAATCATATTCCTTCCAGTGCTCGATCTCGTTGCGAGCGTTCTTCAGACGCGTCTCGATCACCGATTCCTGGTCTTCGGCGCGGCGCTTCAGCCGCGCCTTCAACTCTTTCATCGAGGGCGGCAGGATGAAGATCGAGACGATGTCGGCGCGCATCTTCTCCTTGAGCTGCTGGGCGCCCTGCCAGTCGATGTCGAACAACATGTCGCGGCCCTGTGCCAGCGCCAGTTCGGCCGGCTCACGCGGCGTGGCATAGCAATTGCCATGCACTTCGGCCCATTCCAGCAGTTCGTCTGAATCGCGCAACCGCTCGAACTCACGCATGGTGCGGAAATGATAGTGGACGCCTTCGATCTCGCTGCCACGGCGCGGCCGCGTGGTGACGGAGACCGACAGTTCGAGACTGGAATCGCTCTCCAGAAGATTGCGCGCGATCGTCGACTTGCCGGCGCCGGACGGCGACGACAGCACGAGCATCAAACCCCGGCGGCGAATGCGGGAACCCAAATCCCTGGCAACCATAGGCTCCTTGGCGACCATCAGGGTTACTCCAGATTCTGGACCTGTTCGCGAAACTGGTCGACGACCGCCTTCAGCTCCAGCCCTATGGCGGTGATCGCAGCGGCGTTCGATTTCGAACACAGCGTATTCGATTCGCGGTTGAATTCCTGCGCCAGAAAATCGAGCTTGCGGCCGATGGCGCCGCCGCCTGCCAGCAGCACCCGGCCGGATGCCACATGCGTCTTCAGCCGGTCGATCTCCTCGCGGATGTCGGCCTTGGTGGCCAGGAACGCCGCTTCCATATGCAACCGGCTGGCATCGAGATTGGCGGAGGCATCCATCAGCAGCCGCACCTGCTCGGTAATCCGTTCGCGGATCACAGCCGGCTCACGCGACGGATCGGCCTCGGCGCGCAGCGTCAGCGCCTCGATAGCGTCGATATGACCGGACAGCAGCGAGCGCAGGGCGGCGCCCTCGCCCTGGCGTGCCTGCTCCAGCCCGCCCAGCGCCACTTCGAGCGCCGAGAGTATCGCGCTGTCGAGCGCCGCCCGCGCCTCTTCGGTTTCGGCGGTTTCGGGGATGTCGAGCACGCCGCGCAGCGAAAGCAGCCCGTCGGCTGTCGCAGGCGCTGCGCCGAACTGCTCCTGCAGCCGCTTGGCCAGCCCCGCCAGATCTGTCAGGAAGGCCTCGTTGACCACTGGCTGCGCCTGCTGGCCGGCTGCGCGGCCGACCGTCAGCGTTGCCTGGAAATTGCCGCGCGCAAAGCGCTTTTGCACCGTCTGCCTGACGGCCGGCTCGAGCCGCTCGAGGCCTTGCGGCAGCCGCAGCCTGACCTCGACGCTCTTGCCGTTGACCGACTTGACCTCCCAGGCGATCGACGTGCCGTCATGTTCGGCGACGGCCCGTGCAAAACCGGTCATGCTCTGCAAATTCATGATGCCCTTGCTTCCCCCTGGCGCATGATCCCGGAAGCGGTTCCGGGCCAGATCGTGCGCGGCTTCAAAATCCGGAGCGCCTGTTCGCGTCGAATCGGACGCAGGGCGCTCCTGATCACAAAATCAGCACGTCCCTGCCATCAGACGAATCGGAGGGACGACTTCACAACCGTCCGGCGCTACTGCGCCGCCGCTCCGGCGTCGCCATCGCCGTCGTCAACCGGCGCATCGGTCTGACCTTCCACCTTGGCGGCGTCGGCCTTGGCAGCACCGGCCTTGGCGGCTTCATCAGCCAGATCCTTCTGCAGCGCCCGGTAGCGGGCGACGTTCTCGTTGTGCTCGGCGAGCGTCGCGGCAAAGACGTGACCGCCGGTGCCGTCAGCAACGAAATACAGGTCGTCGGTCTTCGACGGATTGGCGACGGCTTCCAGTGCCGCACGGCCAGGATTGGCGATCGGCGTCGGCGGCAAGCCGTTGATCAGATAAGTGTTGTAGGGCGTCGGCTTCTTGATGTCAGACTGATAGATCGGGCGGTCGGCGGGTTTGCCCTTGCCGCCGAACAGGCCGTAGATAATGGTCGGATCGGACTGCAGCCGCATGCCCTTGGCCAACCGGTTGAGGAAGACGGCGGCGACCCGCGAGCGTTCGTCGCCCTTGCCCGTCTCTTTCTCGACGATCGAAGCCAGGGTGACGAAGTCGTCGACACTGGCCAGAGGCAGATCGGGGGCGCGCCGCTGCCAGACTTCCTCGACAAGCTTCTTCTGGTCCGCCAAAAGCTTTTCGACCATCTGCTGGCGTGTCGCGCCGCGGGTGAAACGCAGCGTGTCGGTGGCAAGGCTGCCCTCGGGTGGAATGGTCGCCGGCATATCGCCGTCGAGCGCTGCCTGATCGGCGATGCGCTGCAGCGCCTGCTCGACCGTCAGCCCCTCGGGGACGGTCAGCGAATACATTACCGACTTGCCGCTCTTCAGCAACTCCATGATGTCGCGCATCGAGGCTTGGGGCTTGATCTCGTATTCGCCGGCCTTCAGGGCGGAATCATTGCCAAAAGCGCGCACGCCAACGCGGAAGATACGCGCGTCGCTGATCAGTCCGCGCCGCTCGAGCTGCTCTGCAATTTCCTGGACGCCGGTGTCCGGCTTGACCAGGAAGGTGTCGGCATTGGCCGACGGGCCGGGCTCGTTGAATTCCTGCTTACCGAAATACAATGCAAAACCGGCCGCCAGAACCAACAGCATCACCAAGGAGATGACGAAGTTCATAAACACGACGAACTGGCTGCGCGAGGCGCGCGAGCGCTTGGGCGGCGGCGTGCCGGCTTCAGGCCGCAATGCCTCGCTGGCCGTTTTCGGCACGATCGGACCCGACGGTGCGGACCGTTGCCCGAATTGCCCGTTGTCCGCCGAATTTGTGCTCATGGCGCCCTACCGTTTGATCTTGCAACGAATCCCCTTGGGCACAGTAGGGGCGAATATGGCAAAATTGACGACACGCATAGACCGTGCCGGTCGGCGGACCGGTCAGCCATTGTAGCGCTGGAAGACCAGCGAGGCGTTGGTGCCGCCGAAGCCGAACGAATTGGACAGCGCCACATCGATTTGGCGGGTGCGCGGCTTGTGCGGCACCAGGTCGATCGCCGTTTCGCGCTCAGGGTTGTCGAGATTGATGGTGGCCGGCGCGATGTTGTCGCGAATGGCGAGGATCGAAAAAATCGCCTCGGCGGCGCCCGCCGCACCCAGAAGGTGTCCTATCGACGACTTGGTCGACGACATCGATATTTTCGACGCGGCGTTGCCGACCAGCCGCTCGACGGCGCCCAGCTCGATCGTGTCGGCCATGGTCGAGGTGCCGTGCGCATTGATGTAGTCGACGTCTGCGGGCGCCAGCTTGGCCCGGTTCAGCGCCGCAACCATGCAACGGAAGGCGCCGTCGCCATCTTCGGCCGGCGCGGTGATGTGATAGGCATCGCCGGTCAAGCCGTAACCGGTGACCTCGGCATAGATCTTGGCCCCGCGCGCCTTGGCGTGTTCCAGTTCCTCCAGAATGACGACGCCGGCGCCCTCGCCCATGACGAAGCCGTCGCGGTCGCGGTCATAGGGACGCGAGGCCGTTTCCGGAGCGTCGTTGCGGTCGGTCGACAGCGCCCGGCAGGCGGCGAAGCCGGCGATCGACAGCCGCGTCACCGGCGCTTCCGTGCCGCCTGCGACCATCACGTCGGCATCGCCCCACATGATCAGCCGGGCGGCATCGCCGATGGCGTGCGCACCGGTGGAGCAAGCGGTGACGACGGCGTGGTTGGGGCCTTTCAGCCCATGCCGGATCGAAACCTGGCCGGATACGAGATTGATGATCTGGCCGGGGATGAAGAACGGGCTGATGCGGCGCGGACCGCGCTCCTTCAGGATCATCGCGTTCTCGGCGATGCCTTCGATGCCGCCGATGCCGGAGCCGATCAGCACGCCGGTGGCGCACTGCTCCTCATGCGTCTTCGGCGCCCACCCCGAATCCTTCAGCGCCTCGTCGGCGGCCGCGATCCCGTAGAGGATGAAGTCGCCGATCTTGCGCAGTTCCTTCGGCTCGAGAACGGTCTCGGGATTGAAGGTGGCATTCTCACCATTGCCGCGCGGGATGACGTGGGCGACCTTGCAGGCAAGATCCTCCACCTCGAACTCGGTGATGCGCTTGGCTGCGCTGCGGCCGGTCAGAAGTTCCTTCCAGCCATGCTCGAAGCCTACGCCGAACGGCGAAAGCAGCCCAAGGCCCGTGACGACGACACGCCTCATCGCAGGTCCTCCTCGGTGATGACTGCAAATAGCGTCAGGCCGAAGCCTTGTCGATGTACTTCACCGCATCGCCGACAGTCAGGATGGTTTCGGCCGCATCGTCCGGGATCTCGACGCCGAATTCTTCTTCGAACGCCATGACGAGTTCGACCGTGTCGAGACTGTCCGCGCCCAGATCATCGATGAAGCTCGCCTGCTCCGTCACCTTGTCGGCATCGACGCCAAGGTGCTCGATAACGATCTTCTTGACGCGCTCTGCGGTGTCACTCATTTGGGCATCCTCGTCTTTTGTTTGTCTGTCTTCGTTAGCGGGCAGAATGCCGCTAATCAAGCTGAAAGATGGTCGTGTCGGAAACGCAACGGCACCGGACCGGTTTTTGCCCGAACCGCCGGGTTGCGGGCCGCATTACACGAAAATCGGCCGGGGTCCAAGGTGAAAAGGGGTGTTTTCCCGCAACTGTCAAATCATCGCCATGCCGCCATTCACGTGAATGGTCTGGCCGGTTACGTAGGCGGCTTCGTTGGAAGCGAGGTAGGCGACGGCGGAGGCGACTTCGGCGCTGGTGCCCATGCGCCGTGTCGGAATCGCCGCCATGATCGCCTCTTTCTGCTTGTCGTTGAGCTTGTCGGTCATCGCCGATTCGATGAAGCCCGGGGCGACGCAGTTGACGGTGATGTTGCGCGTGGCGATCTCCTGCGCCAGCGACTTGGAAAAGCCGATCATGCCGGCCTTGGAGGCGCAGTAATTGGTTTGGCCGGGATTGCCGGTGACGCCAACCACAGAGGTGATGTTGATGATGCGGCCATGCCGGCGCCGCATCATCGGATGGGTCAGTTCGCGGGTCAGCCGGAACACTGCGGTCAGATTGACCTCGAGCACCGAATCCCAGTCGGCGTCCGCCATGCGTACGAACAGCCCGTCCTTGGTGATGCCGGCATTGTTGACAAGAATGTCGACGCCTTCGAGATCGGCCTCGACCTTCTGGCCGAGCGCCTTGACCTCGTCGCGATTGGAAAGGTTCGCCGGAAACAGCTTGACCCGCTCGCCGAGCTCGGCCGCCAGCGTCTCCAGCTTCTCGACACGGGTGCCGTGCAGGCCGACGATGGCGCCCTGGGCATGCAGCACTCGGGCGATCGCCTCGCCGATGCCTCCCGATGCGCCTGTGACAAGCGCCTTGCGGCCGGTCAATTCGAACATGTCTTATCCTCTTCTCAATCGTACAAGCCGGTGAGTTCGGCTACCTCTAAACGTTGCCGCGCCAGAAGTCCTCGGCGTTCACGGTCGTTTCCTCGCCACGCCTGATCCGCTCCAGAACCTCGGCTGCGAGATAATAATCCTCAATGTCCTCCAGACCGCATTCGATGAGTTCGCGCAGACAACAGGCCTTGCTGCGACCAGTCTTGGCCGCGAGAAACTCCAGGCGCTGCTCGACTTCAGGGGAAAGGCGGATCGACGTGGCCATGCCCATACCTCATTGGGATACTTGTATTCATGTGGCCAAGCGTCGGTGAATTCAAGCTTACGCGGTTCACCCCAATGCCGCCAGCGCCGCCTCGACATCGGCCGGCGTGCCGACGGCGCTGGTGGCGATGTCGCGGTTGATGCGCCGCGCCAGTCCCGACAGCACCTTGCCGGCGCCCACCTCGTACAGCGTCGCAATGTCGTTGGCGCCAAACCACTCCACCGTTTCGCGCCAGCGCACGCGCCCCGTCACCTGGTCGACCAGGCGGTGGGCGATTGAATCCGGATCGCTGGACGGCGTGACCGACACGTTGGAAACCACGGGTACGAACGGCGCGTTCTTCGTTACGCCGGCCAGCGCGTCGCGCATGACCTCGGCCGCCGGTGCCATCAGCGCCGAATGGAAGGGGGCCGAGACCTGCAGCATTAGCGCCCGCTTGGCGCCCTTATCCGTGCACAGCTTCGCCGCCAACTCGACCGCCGCCCTGGCGCCGGAGATCACCAGTTGGCCACCGCCATTGTCGTTGGCGATCTGGCAAATCGAATCTTTGGCTGCTTCAGCGCAGGCGGCTTCGACATCGGCCTGTTCCAGCCCGATGATCGCCGCCATGGCGCCCTCGCCGGCCGGCACAGCCGCCTGCATGGCATTGCCGCGGATACGCAAGAGCCGGGCGGCATCGGCGACCGAAACGAAACCGGCGGCGGCAAGTGCCGAATATTCGCCGAGCGAATGGCCGGCGACATAGGCGACCTTGTGCTTCAGCGAGAGGCCGCGCGATTCCAGCGCCCGGATCGCGGCGAGCGACACAGCCATCAGCGCCGGCTGGGCATTGGCGGTCAGCGTCAGCCTCTCTTCTGGCCCTTCCCAGATCAGCTTCGACAGGTTTTCGCCAAGCGCGTCGTCGACCTCTTCGAAGATCTTCCGCGATTCCGGAAAGGCGTCGGCGAGGTCCTTGCCCATGCCGACAGCCTGGCTGCCCTGTCCCGGAAAGGTGAATGCGACGGCCATGCGTGCCTCCCAAGCGGCTGATTTTTCCTGCCTGTGACGTAAGGCGGGCGGGCAAGTCAAGTCCGCCATCGGCCCGACCCGGGCCGCTCCGGCTCGGTATCGCTGGCCGAGTAACTGTTCCAAAAGGCTTTTTTTCGATCACTCATGATGAAAATCGCTCACGATTCGTTTGCTGGCTCTTCTTAATTCAGCCACAGGCGCTAGCTTTTCGTGACATATCGATGACAGCTCAATGACACTTTTGTGTACGGTCGGGGGAATTGTAAGGTGGCAAGGGTTAAGAAAGGCGTTGGCAAATCCGCGCCACAGTTTCTAGAAGGCGATCCGGCCACCGGCTATCTGCCAGGCCGGAAATGGCCTGTTATCCGCTATGGCCTCGTCAGCCTTCTCGCCGCCACCATCCTGGTTTTTGCGATCGAACTGATCGTGCGCGGCGACTTTGCCGGCACTGTCGGCTTCTTCCTGCAGCCCTTCAAGCCGGGCTGGACCACCATCATCATCTTCGCGCTGATCCTCATCGGCCTCGATGCCGTGCTCGGCCGCAGCCACCAGAGCCTGATGATCGTCGCGCCGCTGACGCTGGCGCTGGCCTTTGTCGGCCACCAGAAATCGCTCTATCTCGGCGATCCGCTCTATCCGACCGATTTCCTCTATTCACGTCAGATCGTGGCGCTGATGCCGCTGCTGGTGCGCGAACGTCCGGGAACCGCCATCGCTTTGGCGGTCGGCATCGTTGGCAGCCTGTCGCTGCTCGTTTATGGCTGGCGGCTGTGGCGCCGCCGGGTACCGGCGCTCGGTCGCAAGGGGCGCCTGGCCCGGCTGACGCTGACCGTGCCGCTGCTCGCCTTCTTCGTGTCGATCATGGATTACGCGACGTTCTCGTGGACCCGCGACCGGCTTCAAATCATCCCGATCATGTGGGACCAGAAGGAAAATTACGCCTCCAACGGCTTCGCACTGGCCTTCGCCCTCAACGTGCCAATGGCCCATGTCCCCGCGCCTGCCGGCTACTCCGACAAGGCGATCGCGGCGATCGAAAGATCTGGCGTGAAGGCATCGGTGCCGGCCGAGAAGCCAGACATCATCATCGTCATGAGCGAATCCTTCTGGGATCCGACCGAACTGCCCGGCGTCACCATCACGCCCGATCCGATTCCCAATGTGCGGGCGCTGCGCTCCGGCCACGTGTTCTCGCCCGAATTCGGCGGCATGACCGCCAATGTCGAGTTCGAGGCGCTGACCGGCTTTTCCAACGCCTTCCTGCCGGCCGGCAGCATCCCCTACCAGCAATATGTCCGCGCGCCGGTGCCGTCGATGGCGACGTTCCTGAAGAGCCAGGGCTATGAGACGCGCGCCATCCATCCGGGCACAAGCTGGTTCTGGAACCGAACGCCGGTCTATGCCGATTTCGGCTTCGATGACTTTAAGTCCGAAGAAAACATGCCATATCTCGAAAAGCGCGGCCCGCTGACGTCGGACGCGGCGATGACCGACGAGATCATCCGCGAAGCCGACGCCACGGACGATCCGTTCTTCTACTTCGCCGTCAGCCTGCAAAACCACGGACCCTATGAACCGAACCGCTATTACAATCCGACCCACAAGGTGCAGGCTCCGACCAGCCAGTGGGCAAAGGATTCGCTGCTGAGCTTCACGGAAGGCGCATCCGACGCCGACAAGAGCCTCGAGCGCCTCATCGAATGGGCGAAGAACCGGCGGCGACCGACGGTCATCGCCTTCTTCGGCGACCATCTGCCGCCGCTCGGTCCGGTCTATGTCGAGACCGGCTTCCTCAAGGATAACGTCGCGCCACGCAAGGAGCCGCCCGACCAGATGCTGCTGCATCACCGAACACCGCTGATCGTATGGTCCAACCGCACCGGTCCGGTCGCGGACATGGGCACTGTCAGTCCAGCCTTTCTGCCCTACCATGTCCTGACCACGGCCGGGATCAGCCACCCCTATTACACCGGCTTCCTCGGCCAGATGCGCGAGCGCTACAGCGTCGTCGACCGCAATTTGTTATTAACGCCGACGGGCGAGGACACGCCCGACTGGGCGCGCAAGAAGCAAATCGACCCGGCGATTCGCGATTTCCGTCTGCTGCAATACGACATGATGTTCGGCAAGCGCCGTGCAGCGCCCGATTTCTTCCCGGAGACGGTGAACAAGCGGGTCCCGCATACAAGCTGAAGATGCGCGACGTGTCGTCCTGAGCGCGGCGGTTTTTCGGCTCGCCCTTGTCTTGCGGCCAAATTCCTGTATAGACGCCCGCAATCTGCCGGTCCTTGCTGGGGGCTGAACGGAGGGCCGGAGGTTTTTCGAAACCTTCGTGTGGAGCCAGAAGCGCTTCCGCCTCCCGTGTCTCCGCTCTCGACCGTCTCGTCATGCTCCTTTCTTCCCCGCCCCGCCAGGGATCGCCGGGTCAGAGAAGTTGCAGAGGCTTTTGCCGCCGGGACCGGGAGAGAAACGAAGAAAGGCAAAGAACAATATGGCTCTTTACGAACATGTGTTTCTTGCCCGGCAGGACCTCTCGCAGCAGCAGGTCGATGCGCTTGTCGAACAGTACAAGGGCGTCATCTCCGCGAATGGCGGGTCCGTCGGCCGGGTCGAGAACTGGGGACTGAAATCCCTCACCTACCGGGTCAACAAGAACCGGAAGGCATACTATACGCTGATGGACATCACCTGCCCGCCGGCCGCGCTCAACGAGATGGAGCGCCAGATGGGCCTGTCCGAGGATGTGCTGCGTTTCCTCACCATCAAGGTCGATGCGCATGAGGAAGGCCCGTCGGCAATGATGCAGAAGCGCGAAGAGCGCTCGGAACGCGGCGGCTTCGGCGACCGTGACCGTGGCCCGCGCTCGTTCGGCGACCGCGACCGCGGCGACCGCCCGCCGCGCAGCTTCGGTGGCGATGGTGCAGACCGTGGCCCGCGCCGTCCGCGCGAAGCTGTTGAAGGGGGTGCAGAATAATGGTCGACATCAACCAGATCCCGACCCGGCGCCCGTTTCATCGCCGCCGCAAGACCTGCCCGTTCTCCGGCGCCAACGCGCCCAAGATCGACTACAAGGACGTACGTCTGCTGCAGCGCTATATTTCCGAACGCGGCAAGATCGTGCCGTCGCGCATCACCGCCGTCAGCCAGAAGAAGCAGCGCGAACTCGCCAGGGCGATCAAGCGCGCCCGCTTCCTCGGCCTGCTGCCCTACGTGGTTCGCTAACACTGATCAGTTGACCATGATCTTATCCGAAAACCGGTTTCCACTTTTCGGGATCATGGTCTAGCCAGCGGGCGGTTCGCCGCCCGCTTTTCCCACGGCGACGGGCGCCGCGGGGTTGCCATCAAATCCCGGGTTGAGGTCAAGACCTCTAACTGCCGCGACAGGCAGGACAGCGACATCGGCGGCGACGCCCTCAGCTTCCTGACCTGTTCCAGACAATTCGGCGTCGATGCCAGTGATTTGGCGCCCAAACGAAGGAACAAAACCATGGAAGTCATTCTTCTCGAACGCGTTTCCCGCCTCGGCCAGATGGGCGATACCGTCAAGGTCAAGGATGGATTCGCCCGCAACTTCCTGCTGCCGCAGGGCAAGGCGCTGCGCGCCAACGAAGCCAACAAGAAGAAGTTCGAAGGCCAGCGCGCCCAGCTCGAAGCCCGCAACCTCGAGCGCAAGTCCGAGGCCATGCAGATTTCGGAAAAGCTGGACGGCAAGAGCTTCATCGCCGTGCGTTCGGCTGGCGAAACCGGCCAGCTCTACGGCTCGGTGTCGACCCGCGACATCGCCGAGTTGCTGACGGTGGAAGGTTTCTCGGTCAACCGCAACCAGATCCTGCTCAACCAGCCGATCAAGACCATCGGCCTGACCAATGTAGCGATCGCGCTGCATCCGGAAGTCGAGGTCACCATCACGCTCAACATCGCCCGCACGGCCGATGAAGCCGAGCGCCAGGCCAAGGGCGAGACGCTGACCACGGCCGAAGCCATCTATGGCGACGACATCAACGACAATGCGCGCCCGGACAACTTCTTCGATCCCAATGCCGAGTTCGAAGGCGGCGAAGACAACGGCTGATTGCACGTCACAAGGCGTCAGAGCGGCGCTTTAAAACGTTTCGTCGGCTTCCAGTCATTTCTGGACCAACGCCCGGGCGCCTCGCCCGGGCTTTTTTGTGCCAAACGGAACTTTTCGACCCCCTATATCTTGATGCAGACTATAGCGCCGCGCGTCGTTTGGACGCGCAAAGGACGCTGCAGGACTTTGGTTCGGCGCATGATCCTTCCGAAATCGATTTCGATTGTCGGGTAATGCGCCGAGACAGCGTGTCTGATCGAGAGGGGACATTTGTTCATGAATATTCTGCTGAAACGCATTCTCGACCGCCTGGTGCGCACCGGCAATCTCAAGGTCACCGGACCGAAAGGCCTCTCCGTGACTTTCGGTGACGGCAGCGGCGATCTGGTGCACATGCACATCAAGACCACGCATGCCGAGCGCGCCATCAGCTTCGATCCGATGCTGGCGGTGCCGGAAGCCTATATGGACGGTGAGCTCGACATACTCGAGGGCGGCGTGCTGGGGGTGATGCGTATCGCCTTCCAGAACATGGACAGCGGCGGCATCGACGCCACCTGGTCGAAGGCGATCGAGGGCCTGCGTCACGCTTTCCGCCGCCTGCAGCAGATCAACACGGCGGCGCGCGCGCGCCGCAACGTGCAGCGCCACTATGATCTGTCAGGCGACCTCTACAGACTCTTCCTCGACGACGACATGCAGTATTCCTGCGCCTATTTCGAGCAGCCGGACATGACGCTCGACGAGGCGCAGGCAGCCAAGAAGCGCCATATTGCGGCCAAGCTCAGGCTGAAGGCCGGCCAGACGGTGCTCGACATCGGCTCCGGCTGGGGTGGGCTCGGTCTCTATCTCGCCAAGTCCTTCGACGTCGACGTGCAAGGTGTGACGTTGTCGACAGAGCAGCATGGCGTCGCCACCGACCGCGCCCATGCGCAAGGCCTGGAGAACCGCGTGCATTTCGAAGTGAGGGATTACCGCGAGCTCAACGAGCGCTTCGACCGCGTCGTCTCGGTCGGCATGTTCGAGCATGTAGGCGTCAACCACTACCGCACCTTCTTCGACAAATCGGCGACGCTCTTGAAGCCGGACGGCGTCATGCTGCTGCACACGATCGCCCGCTCAGGCGCGCCATGGGCAACCAGCGCCTTCATCCGCAAATACATTTTCCCGGGCGGCTACGTCCCCTCGCTCTCGGAAGT
Source organism: Mesorhizobium sp. WSM4848 (assembly GCF_055811375.1). Lineage (NCBI taxonomy): Bacteria > Pseudomonadati > Pseudomonadota > Alphaproteobacteria > Hyphomicrobiales > Phyllobacteriaceae > Mesorhizobium > Mesorhizobium sp. WSM4848. The sequence goes on along the minus strand of NZ_JBVVPX010000005.1, from coordinate 164,062 downwards.
GATGCCGGCGATCGAAAAGTCGGGCCTCATCGTCACCGACATCGAAGTCCTGCGGCTACATTATGCCGAGACGCTGAGACATTGGAGCGAGCGCTTTGCCGCCAACCGCGACAAGGCCAAGGCGATCTATGACGAGCGTTTCTGCCGCATGTGGGAGTTCTATCTGGCAGCCTCGGAAGCCGCATTCCGCTGGCAGGATCTGGTGGTCTTCCAAATCCAGCTCGCCAAAAAGAACGACACGCTGCCGATGTCTCGCGACTATATGGCCAAATGCGAGAAGGTGTTGCAGCTGCGCGACATGGGGCATCGCCCAAAAGCCCCTGCCGCCAAGCCCGCCCGGCGCCGCAAGGTGGCGGATATGGAATAGACCGCCGGCGATCACGCCATTGCCGCTTGCCATTGCCGGCCCACACGCTGAAAAAGGTCTCGCCGTCGCCGCGAGACTTTTTTCATGACCTATCTCATCTACATCGTTGCTGCCCTTGCCGAGATCGCCGGCTGCTTTTCGATCTGGGCGTGGTGGCGGCTGGAAAAGTCGCCGCTGTGGCTGGCGCCAGGCCTGGTCTCGCTCGCTTTGTTCGGCTTCCTGCTGGCGCTTGTAGACATCAGTGCTGCGGGGCGCGCCTATGCCGCCTATGGCGGCATCTACATCGCCGCCTCGCTCGGATGGCTGTGGCTGGTGGAAGGCGTGCGCCCCGACCGCTGGGACCTCGCCGGTTCCGCGCTCTGCATCGTTGGCGCCTCGGTCGTCCTGCTCGCACCTCGGAGTGCCTGAGCTATGGAACTGCCTATCCCGCTTCGACAGGGCGTCGAGCGCCTCCTCGAGAAAGTGTCTCTGCCGACGCTGAAGCAAGCGGCAAAAACGCTGTCGGACCGCTATCGCGCCGAACTGCGCGACGGCCGCCTGCATATGGCCGAGGAGATCGCGGTCAAGGCCTATCTGGCGACGCGGCTGCCGGCGACCTATGCCGCCGTCCGTGCCAGTCTCGACGCGGTCAGCGAGGCAAGGCCCGATTATGCACCCAAAACCCTGCTCGACGTCGGCGCCGGCCCTGGCACCGTGCTTTGGGCTGCGCTCGATCTCTGGCCCGACATCGAGCAGGCGGTGCTGATCGAGGCGAGCGCCGCGGTGCGCCGGGTCGGCGCGGCGCTTGCCGCTGAGGCGATGACGGCCAGGGTCGCCTGGCTGGCCGGAGATGTCAGCCTCGATCTCGCCGATCTCAAGCCGGCCGAGTTGGTCACCTGCGCCTATGTGCTGGACGAGATCGGACCAGCGTCGCTGCCAACACTCATCGACCAGCTCTGGCACCTGACCGACGACACGCTGCTGGTCGTCGAGCCGGGCACGCCGGCCGGATGGCAGCGCATCCTTGCCGTGCGCCGGCAGCTGATCGAGGCGGGCGCGCACGTGCTTGCGCCTTGCCCGCACAAGTCACCCTGCCCGCTGGCGCCGCCCGACTGGTGCCATTTTTCGCGCCGTGTCGCGCGTTCGCGCCTGCACCGGCTGGCCAAGGACGCCGACGTGCCATGGGAGGACGAGAAATTCAGCTATGTCGCCGCCTCACGCCAAGCTGCCCCATCCCACGCCGCGCGGGTGATCGCGCCGCCGAAATCCGGTTCCGGTAGAGTTCTGCTCAAGCTTTGCGAAAAGGACGGCAGTGCCGACGAGAAACTGTTCACCAAGCGCGACGGTGAACTGTTCAAGGCGGCGCGGCGGCTGGACTGGGGTGATTCCGCCTAGCGGCTTCGGCCCGAGTCCACTACACACTTGATTTTGTTCTCCATTTGTTCTAGATATCGCACAGAATCACGACTTTACCGAGTCAACCGGAATCGGAGCACGGGAATTCCGTCCTGTGGACGGTTTATCGTTCCTGTGAACAGTGGGCATCAAAGCCGGTTGGACAGGTACTGTTGCAGATATGTCATCACTGATTTTTCCCATTCTGATATCGAGGAGCCGGGATCGAAATCGGGGACATCATGGCAGAAGCAGCGCGAAAATTCGGCGTGACGGAAACACCGCTCTATCGCGAGGCACCGAACAACATTGAGGCCGAGCAGGCGCTGCTCGGCGCCATCCTCGTCAACAACGACGCCTTCTACCGCGTTTCGGATTTCCTGAAATCCGGCCATTTTTACGAGCCGCTGCATCGCAAGATCTTCGAAGTCGCCGCCGAGCTCATCCGTATGGGCAAGATAGCGACGCCGATCACGCTGAAGACCTTTCTGCCGGCCGACGAGAGGGTCGGCGACATGACGGTTGCGCAATATGTGGTACGGCTGGCCGTCGAGGCGGTCACCGTCGTCAATGCCGCCGACTACGGCCGCGCCATCTATGATCTCGCCACGCGACGCGCCCTGATCACCGTCGGCGAAGACATGGTCAACATCGCCTACGACGCGCCGGTCGACATGTCGCCATCCGAGCAGATCGAGGACGCCGAGCGGCGCCTGTTCGAGCTGGCCGAGACCGGCCGCTACGATGGCGGCTTCGAGAGCTTCACCGACGCGGTCAAGACCGCCGTCGACATGGCCAACGCCGCCTATATGCGCGACGGGCACCTGTCGGGCGTCGCCACGGGCCTGCGCGATCTCGACCGCCGCATGGGCGGCCTGCAGCCGTCCGATCTTATCATCATCGCCGGCCGCCCGGGCATGGGCAAGACCTCGCTGGCCACCAACATGGCGTTCAACATCGCCGAAGCCTATGTGCCGGCGCAACAGGCCGACGGTTCGTTCAAGGCGGCAAATGGCGGCGTCGTCGGCTTCTTCTCGCTCGAAATGTCGTCGGAACAGCTCGCCACCCGCATCATTTCCGAACAGACCGAAATCCCGTCGTCGAAAATCCGCCGCGGCGAGATCAGCGAAATGGATTTCGAAAAGCTGGTCGCCTGCTCGCAGACCATGCAGAAGATCCCGCTGTTCATCGATCAGACCGGCGGTATCTCGATCGCACAGCTGTCGGCGCGGGCGCGGCGGCTGAAGCGCCAGCGCGGCCTCGACGTCATCGTCATCGACTATATCCAGCTGATGCAAGGGTCGAGCGCCAAATCCTCGCAGAACCGCGTGCAGGAGATCACCGAGATCACCACCGGCCTGAAGGCGCTGGCCAAGGAGCTTGCCGTGCCGATCATCGCGCTGTCGCAGCTGTCGCGTCAGGTCGAAAGCCGCGACGACAAGCGCCCGCAACTCTCGGATCTGCGCGAATCGGGTTCGATCGAGCAGGATGCCGACGTGGTGATGTTCGTCTACCGCGAGGAATACTACCTGAAGAACCGCGAGCCGAAGCCCGGCACCGACGAATACATCAAATGGGAACACGAGATGAACGAGATGCGCGGCAAGGCCGAGGTTATCGTCGCCAAGCAACGCCATGGACCGACCGGCTCGGTCAGCCTCGCCTTCCAAGGCGAGTTCACCCGCTTCTCCGACCTCGCCGAGGAGCATCATATTGCGGAGAGGTTTGAGTAGCCTCGTGTCCGACGTCGCACCCAAGATGCGGGATAGCAGCGCTCTACGGCGCCCCCCTCTGTCCTGCCGGACATCTCCCCCACAAGGGGGGAGATTGGCCGTCATCTACGCCGGCCCTCTTTTTTGCGACGCTGAAAATTGGCGAAACCCGACGCGCAATCCGATCTCCCCCCAAGTGGGGGAGATGTCCGGCAGGACAGAGGGGGGCGCTGTCCCGCTGCCATATCTGTCATGGGCATCTGCCAAACACGACGCGGGCCACGCCTGATGGCCAAGTCCCGCATCCAGTTCATCTGCCAGAATTGCGGATCGGTGCATCAGCGCTGGGCCGGCAAATGTGATGCCTGCGGCGAGTGGAACACGCTGGTCGAGGAAGGCACGTCCGGCGGCATCGGCTCGGGGCCGGCCAATACCCGCAATGCGCGCAAGGGCCGCGCCGTGGTGCTCACGACTTTGTCCGGCGACATCGAGGATGCGCCGCGCATCGTTTCAGGCATCGGCGAACTCGACCGCGCCACCGGCGGCGGTTTCGTGCGCGGCTCGGCCCTTCTGGTCGGCGGCGATCCCGGCATCGGCAAGTCGACGCTGTTGACCCAGGCCGCCGCAGCACTGGCGTCCAAGGGCCACCGCATCGTCTACGTCTCGGGCGAAGAGGCGGTCGCCCAGATCAGGCTGCGTGCGCAGCGGCTCGGCGTCGCCGATACTCCGGTGGAGCTTGCCGCCGAAACCAATGTCGAGGACATCCTCGCCACCATCGCCGACGGCAGGCGGCCGGACCTGGTGATCCTCGATTCGATCCAGACCTTGTGGACCGACATGGCCGATTCGGCGCCCGGCACCGTCACCCAGGTGCGTGCCGCCGCCCAGGCGATGATCCGCTATGCCAAATCCACAGGGGCGGCGATAGTGCTCGTCGGCCACGTTACCAAGGAAGGCCAGATCGCCGGGCCGCGCGTCGTCGAGCATATGGTCGACGCGGTGCTTTATTTCGAGGGCGAAGGCGGCCACCACTACCGCATCCTGCGCACGGTCAAGAACCGCTTCGGACCGACCGACGAGATCGGCGTCTTCGAAATGTCTGATATGGGCCTGCGCGAGGTCGCCAATCCATCCGAGCTTTTTCTCGGCGAACGCCATGCGAAAGCGCCGGGCGCCGCGGTTTTTGCCGGCATGGAAGGTACCAGGCCGGTGCTGGTCGAGATCCAGGCGCTGGTGGCGCCGTCGTCGCTGGGCACGCCGCGTCGCGCCGTCATCGGCTGGGACGGCGCCCGGCTGTCGATGATCCTCGCCGTTCTCGAAGCCCATTGCGGAGTCCGCTTTGGCACGCATGACGTCTATCTCAACGTCGCCGGCGGCTACCGCATCTCGGAGCCGGCCGCCGACCTGGCGGTGGCGGCCGCACTGGTTTCCTCACTCACCGGTCTTGCCCTTCCCGCCGATTGCGTCTATTTCGGCGAAATCAGCCTTTCGGGCGCCGTGAGGCCGGTTGCGCACGCGCAGCAGCGCCTGAAGGAAGCCGAAAAGCTGGGTTTTGGAAGCGCGGTTCTGCCCTTGGGCAGCGAGGAACTTGCCGGGGGGATAGGGGCCGGCGCTTTCCAGCCCACCGAGCTTGCCGATCTCGTGGCGCGCATAGCCGGCTCACGGCGCAGCCGCGCCGACGAGCAAGAATGACGCGGCTCATGAAGTGGGGCAAAAGACATGCCGATTACGCTGCTTGACGGAATTCTCGTCGGCTTCACCTTGGTCTCGGCGATGCTCGCCATGGTTCGCGGCTTTTCGCGCGAGGTCCTTTCCGTCATCTCCTGGATAGCGGCGGCGGCGGCAGCGTTCTTTTTCTACCAACCGGTCCTGCCTTACGTTCAGCCCTATGTCGACAATGAGAAGATCGCCATGGTGGTGGCCGCCGGCATCGTCTTCATCGTCGCGCTGATCATCGTCTCCATCATCACCATGAAGCTCGCCGACTGGATCATCGATTCCAGGGTCGGCGCGCTCGACCGCACGCTTGGTTTCCTCTATGGCGCGGCGCGCGGCATCCTGGTCGTCGCGGTGGCCCTGCTGTTCTTCAACTGGCTGGCCGGCCCCAAGGCTCCGGGCTGGGTCGCCGATGCCAAGTCGCGGCCGCTGCTCGAATCGATCGGCGCCAAGCTCGAAAGCCTGCTGCCCGAGGATCCGGAAAACGCGATCCTCAACAGGCTCAATCCTAGCCAGCCGGCACCCGAGACCGGCGCCGAGACGCCTCCGGCAGCGGATGCACCCGCGGCGGACGCACCGGCAACCGGCGACGATGCTCCGGCGCCCGAAGGCAGCGACACCAACGCGCCACCAGCCGACAATGCGCCGGCCAATCCGGCGCCGGCAAACTGACGATCATGTGAAGGCCGCAAACTCTACGTTGCTCTCGAGCAGTCATCACACTATATAGCGACTTTAGCGGAGCTGAAGATGGCAGACGCAGACGACGTGCTTTCCGCCGAGGCTGACGATCATTTCCATGACGAATGCGGCGTGTTCGGTATTTTTGGCCGGCAGGACGCCGCGGCTATCGTCACGCTCGGCCTGCATGCGTTGCAGCATCGCGGCCAGGAAGCGGCCGGTATCGTTTCCTATGACGGCACCCAGTTCCATGTAGAACATCATGTCGGCCTGATCGGCGATACGTTCACCAAGCAGCGCGTCATCGATAGCCTGCAGGGCAACCGCGCCATCGGCCACACGCGCTATGCCACCACAGGCGGCGCCGGCCAGCGCAACATCCAGCCGTTTTTCGCCGAACTCGCCGATGGCGGCTTCGCCGTCGCCCACAACGGCAATCTCACCAACGCCATGACGGTGCAGCGCGCGCTTCAGAAACAGGGCGCGATCTTCTCATCGACTTCCGACACCGAGACGCTGCTGCATCTGGTCGCCACCAGCAGGGAACGCGATCTCAACTCGCGCTTCATCGATGCGGTGCGCCAGGTCGAAGGCGCCTTCTCGCTGGTGGCGATGACTTCAAAGAAGATGATCGGCTGCCGCGATCCGCTCGGCATCCGGCCGCTGGTGCTCGGCGATCTCGACGGCGCCTGGATCCTGGCTTCCGAAACCTGCGCGCTCGACATCATCGGCGCGCGTTTCGTGCGCGACCTGAAGCCCGGCGAGATGGTCGTCGTCACCGCCAAGGGTATCGAAAGCCTGTTTCCGTTCGAGCCGCAGAAGACCCGCTTCTGCATCTTCGAATATGTTTATTTCGCGCGTCCGGATTCGTCGGTCGAAGGCCGCAACGTCTACGAGGTTCGCAAGCGCATCGGCGCCGAGCTGGCGCTCGAAAGCCCGGTCGAGGCCGATATCGTCGTGCCGGTGCCGGACAGCGGCACTCCGGCGGCGATCGGCTTTTCGCAAGCCGCGGGCATCCCGTTCGAGCTCGGCATCATCCGCAATCACTATGTCGGCCGCACCTTCATCCAGCCTGGCGATTCGATCCGCCACATGGGTGTCAAGCTCAAGCATAACGCCAACCGCCGCATGATCGAAGGCAAGCGCGTAGTGCTGGTCGACGATTCGATCGTGCGCGGCACCACCAGCCAGAAGATCGTGCAGATGGTGCGCGATGCCGGCGCCAAGGAAGTGCACATGCGCATCGCCTCGCCACCGACGCGTGCTTCCTGCTTCTATGGCGTCGACACGCCGGAGAAGTCGAAGCTGCTCGCGTCGCGCATGTCGGTGGAAGAGATGGCCGAGTTCATCCGCGTCGATTCGCTCGGTTTCCTCTCGATCGACGGGCTCTACCGCGCCGTCGGCGAAGCCGGCCGCGACAATGAGCAGCCGCAATTCTGCGACGCCTGCTTCACCGGGCAATATCCGACCCGGCTTGCCGACTTCGAAGGCTCCGACAATGTGCGCACGCTGTCGCTCTTGGCAGCGGGCGGGGCGTAGAATTTCCAACTCCGGAGCGAGGTGAGACATGAGCACTCGAAGGGGCTTGTGGAAGAACCTCAGTGATTCACTCTCTTTTGCGAAATCCTTGCTCAAAGATCAGATAGATTCCGAGGTCGATATTGAGACGCCTCTTGGTGGCGGGTTTCTTTTTTGCCAAGTGAGAGAGTCAAGGGAGACCCAAAACAGATACGTCGTCGTCAAAGCTATCGGCGGTGATTCAACAGTTTTTGTTCCTCTTGATGAGAATTCCGCCAAGCAGTTGATTTCTTTCCTTCAGCTGTCGTTCTTAGACCAGCAACCTAAGAATAATAACTCATGACCCCTGCCCTCGACCTTTCCGGCCGCGTCGCCGTCGTCACCGGCGCCTCGCGCGGCATCGGCTACTTCATCGCCCTGGAACTTGCCGCCGCCGGAGCGCATGTCATCGCGGTTGCCCGCACTGTCGGCGGACTGGAGGAACTCGACGACCAGATCAAGGCAACGGGCGGACAGGCGACGCTGGTGCCGCTCGACCTCGCTGACATGGCCGGCATCGACCGGCTGGGCGGCGCCATCCATGAGCGATGGGGCAAGCTCGACATCCTGGTCGCCAATGCGGCGGTGCTCGGCGTCATCTCGCCGATCGGCCATGTCGAGGCCAAAACCTTCGAGAAAGTGATGACCATCAACGTTACCTCGACATGGCGGCTGATCCGCTCGGTCGACCCGTTGCTCAGGCTCTCCGACGCCGGCCGTGCCATCGTGCTTTCCTCCAATGCCGCCCATTCGGCGCGGGCCTTCTGGGCGCCCTATGCGGCGTCGAAGGCGGCAGTCGAGACGATGATGCGTTCCTGGGCGCATGAGACGGAAAACTTGGCCCTCAGGGTCAATGCCGCCGATCCCGGCGCCACCCGCACCGCCATGCGGGCGCAGGCGGTGCCCGGCGAGGATCCGGAGACGCTGCCGCATCCCCAGGAGATCGCCAAACGCATCGTGCCCCTGGCCAGCCCGGCGCTCACGGAAACCGGGCTGATCTTCCAGGCCAAGCACAACCGCTTTGTTGCCTACCGGCAGCCGGAGTAGACGCATCGCGCATTTCGACGGAAGAATTGCGCCGCCACCGACGTTATTGGAATGCCAGATTTTCCGAAACGGAGGACCACCATGCGCAGACTGCTTCTCGTCACCGCCGCTGCATCGCTGGCAGCCATCGGCGTTGCATCCTCGCAGGATGCGACGATGAGCTTCTTCGTCACCAGCGTCGGCTCGGGCAAGGGCGCCGATCTCGGCGGCCTCGCGGGCGCCGATGCGCATTGCGCCTCGCTGGCTGAAGCCGCGGGCGTTGCGGGCAAGACATGGCGCGCCTATCTCTCGACCAGCGACACCGATGCGCGCGATCGCATTGGCACGGGACCGTGGTTCAACGCCAAGGGCGTCAAGATCGCCGACGATGTCGCTTCGCTGCATAGCGATGCCAATGCCATCACCAAGCAAACGGCGCTCAACGAAAAGGGCGAAGTGGTCAACGGCCGCGGCGACAAGCCCAACCGGCACGACGTGCTGACCGGCTCCAAGCCCGACGGCACGAAAATTGCCGACCAGACCTGCGGCGACTGGACGCTCAGCGGAGCAGAAGGTGCTGCAATGACGGGCCATCACGACCGCGCCGGTCTCGACGATTCGGCCGCCGCCAAATCGTGGAATTCCTCGCACGCTTCACGCGGCGGCTGCAGTCAGGAGGCACTGAGGAGCACCGGCGGCGACGGCCTGTTCTATTGCTTTGCAGTGAACTGAGCTGCCCAACAAATGCAGGACATCACGCTGGCGTGGCGACCCACCGCGCCAGGCCGCGCTTTCGTCGGTCGCCCAGAATTGATAGGATCGCCCGACTCCCACAACAAACGAGGAAATTTCGATGGCTTCGAGCTTAGCGTTGGTCTGGTATTTGGTGATTGCCGGCCCGCAAGGCGGCATGGTGGTGCTGCCCAGCACGTTCGACACTCGCGAACAGTGTGCCTTCGCCGTCGCCGAATATCAGAAGCAGCCGACGCCGGCAGGCTGGTCGGTGCAGTGCGTGCCGAGCGCCTCGCCGTTCGCCGACGAGGGCGAAAGCGAGTAGCTGGGGGCGCGCGTTTCAACGCTGCGCGCTGACCGTCAGTTCCGGCCTCGTATTGATGGTCTGAAACACCACGCAATACCGTTCGGTCAGCTTGAGCAACGCGTCGACGCGCTCCTGTGGCTCGTCGGTGTCGAGGCCGAAATTCAGCCGGATGGCGCGGAAGCCGACCGGCGCATCTCTTGCCACACCTAAGGTGCCGCGAAAATCGAGATCGCCTTCGGCCTCCACCGTGGCGGCGCCGAGTTTGAACTCCAGCGCCGTCGCCACTGCCTTCAGCGTTACGCCAGCGCAAGCGACCAGCGCCTCCAGCAGCATGTCGCCCGAGCACAGTTCGAGCCCCGAACCGCCGGTAGCCGGATGCAGACCGGCAACGGCGAGCGCCCTGCCGGTCTCGACCTTGCAGGCGATCGACTGGTCGTCGACCGAGCCCTTGGCCCGAAGCGTGATCAGCGCGCGCGATGCGTCGTCGCGATACGCCTCCTTGAGCGGCGCCTGCATGGCCTTTAGTCCGGTCGCGTCCATGTCCAACCCTTTTCGGCAGTCAGCTTTATCGCTCGTCAGGATACTCGAATAGAACCGGCCTCGATTTCACGACATTTGGATCGGACTGACAAGCTGTCCAGACATTGCCGTGTCGTTAGACCTGGTACCCTTTCATGCGGCCTGGGGCCGCCACGCGATGACGCCATCCGTCCGCGCCCGTACCTCGGGTGAGGCCAGGCAGGTGGCGACGGCCTCGTAGCCGGGAGTGCCGGGGTACCGGGCGACGCACGTTGGCGGGCTGTGATTGGCGGGGCAGAGGATGATCGCTTCGTCGGTGCCGACAGCTGCCAGGTCCAGTATCGCGCAGGAGCGCGTGAGCAGAAAAAGTGGTCGACCGCCGGGGCCGCGGCGACGCAAATGGGCGACCAGGGCCTCTTGCGAGGCTTGATCCAGCCCTTGTTCGATCATGTCGACGACCAGGATGGCCGGACCTTCGGCTTCCAATCCGGCGAGTAGAGCGATCAGTGCGTCGGACACCGCGGCGCCGTCCTCGACGAGCCAGGCCAGCGTCTGATCAACCCGCGACCTGAGAGTTGGGTCGGCGTCCACGCGAGCCAAAGCCGCCGCACAGCCATTCGCCAGTCGGTCCAAGCCAAGGAAGGCGGCGTCAGGCAATGTCTCGGCCAGGCGCTGCGCCAGCCGGGTCTTGCCACTGCCCAGCGGACCGATGATGTAGTTCAGCGGTCGGATATGTCCCAGTTCGAACCGCTCGCCGCCCCAAGGCCAGGGAAGGTCGAAAGCGACGCTGAGCGTAGCCTCTGGCGCCATCAGGCGCGCCAGTTCCCCGGCGCTTGGCGCTTCGCCTCGAGCGAGGTCATCCCGGAGGCTGGCGATCTTCTCCACTATGCCGACAAGCTGGCGCAGCCGGCCTTCGAGTGCTGCTTGATGCGCGGCCAGGGCCGGTTCCATGCCCCGGGGATCGCCGTCCAACACTCGCGCCACCTGGGTCAGGCTGAAGCCAAGCGCGCTCAGGGCCGCGATCTCGGCGCCCCGGCTCATCTCGACAGGACCGTAGGCCCGCCATCCGGCCGCGGTACGGATCGGAGCGATCAGGCCGCGCTGCTCATAAAGCCGCAGGGCCTTGGCCGACACCCCGAGCCGGGCGGCGGCTTCGGAAGCGTTCAGGAACTGGGCGGAAGAGCTCATGAATCACCTTGTTGCTGTTGACCGCCTTTCTATCGGGGCTGACCCAGGGGCCGAGTCAACAGGGATGTTCGCGGTTCGCAGGAGCCGTGCGAAAGGGATGGTCACTTCGTGTCGAACTGACACATCGGCTTTGATGAGATGAATCGACTTGCAAAGGGCATTTCCGCAGCGGCGGTAGGATACGGCAACCCTGCTGACAGTATGGTGTCAGGACAAGGCAGCATAGTCTGGTGACATGACCGGATTCCTAACCATGCCTGACACCGCCGCCGAGCGCACCCTTGGCATCATCCTGGTTTCGGCGTCGGCAGCCGTCTTCGGCCTCACCGGCGTATTGACCAAGTCGATCCATGCCGACCCGCTGACCATCACCTGCTGGCGCGGCTTCGTCGGCTCGATCCTGATCAGCCTCTATGTGCTTTGGCGGCGCCGCCAATCCGGTGGGCGTGAAAGCCTGCGCCTCGGCTGGCGCGGCTGGCTGTTGGCGATCGAGGGCGCGCTAGCCAGCATCGCCTTCATCTCGGCGTTCAAGTTCACCTTCGTCGCCAATGTTGCGATCATCTACGCCACTGCGCCGTTCGTCACCGCGCTGCTTGCCTTCATTCTGGTTCGTGAGCGCTTCCGGCTGCAGACGCTTGCCGCCGCCGCCGTGTCGCTCAGCGGCGTGGCGATCATGGTCTGGTCCGGCTTCGGCACCGGCCATCTGTTCGGCGACGGGCTGGCGTTGCTGATGACAATCGGCAGCGCGCTCTACATGATCATGGTGCGCGCATTCCGCGACACGCCGGTGGTGTGGGCCGGGGCGGTGTCGGCATTCCTTTTGTTCGTGCTCGGTTGGTTCGTCACCGATCCATTGGCCGTCTCGGCCAGGGACGCAGTGTTGCTCGTCGCCTTCGGCACGTCGTTCGCGCTGGCCTCTATTCTATGGACGGAGGGCGCGCGGCTCATTCCGGCTGCCGAATCCGGCCTGCTGGGCTCGGCTGAAGTACCGTTCGCGATCCTGTTCGCCTTCCTCTTCCTGGCCGAGATCCCGCCAGCCGCCAGCATGATCGGCGGCGCCATCGTGCTCTGCGCGGTGTTCGCCCATGCCGGGCGCGACTGGCAAGCGGCCAGGCAGCGCTCTGCCTGAGAAAAACCTGCCCCCGAAATAAATTTGCCCAGTGCAAATAAATTAGCAAGGTCATGGAACCATCAACAGGTTCAGGCATTGTTGGCTTTGACGGGTCATCTAAGTCCCCCCAAACCCCTCGGCCCGTCTAACCTATAGCCGATCGCAAGGTCGGCTTTTTCTTTTGCGAAATCAGCTTGGTGCGGCTGCCAAGGCAAGGTTGCCGCTGAACAGCGCAGCCAGATCCTGGGCCGGGGGCTCGGCATCCTGGCGCAGCCGGATGGCGAACTCGGCGGTGGGAACCGGCGGCAGCCCAAGGGCGCGCGGTGCCTCGACGATGCCGGAATGGGCAAAGCGCGCCGTCCGCAGCGTCAGAGCAATGCCGGCATTCACCGCCGTGCGCAGCCCGGCCAGGCTGGCACTCATGCCGCAGGCGCCACAAGGAAAGATCGGCACCGCACTTTTTCATGGCCGGCCAGAGCCAGTAAGGCAAAGGTACCGCACCTCCGCATTGACGTTGAGCCCACTTCGGCTAGGTTCTCATCAAAGCGGTCACGAAGAGCCGCGAGGTTAAAATCTGTTGGGAGAGACGCGGCATGGTCCTGACACTGGCGCTGCTTGCGGGTTTCGTCGCGGCCTGGCTGCTGATCGGCGTGGTGGAAAAATTCCGCCTCGGCCTGCGTTTCACGCAGGCGCTTCTCTATGTGCCGTTCAAGCTCGCCTACCGGATTGCCGATGATCGTATCAAGATCGCCCGAAGAACAGCCGCCCCGGTCATTTACGTCATTTCGCACCAGTCGCGTCTCGAACCGGCGCTGATGCTGTCACTGCTGCCGGAAGACACGCTGCACATCCTCGACGAGGTCTCGGCGCGATCGCCCTGGCTCGAACCATGGCGCGAGCTTGGCCGCACCATCGCTTTCAACGCCGAGCATGTCTTCGTCAGCCGCCGGCTGGTGCGGGTGCTGAAGGGCAAGGGCCGCCTTGCCGTCTATCTGCCGGATGCGGTCGAGCCTGACATCAAGACATTTCGCCTGTTTCGCGCCGTCACCCGCATCGCCATGCAGGCCGATGCCCGCATCGTGCCGATCTTCGTTGCCAGCGCGCGAACGCTGCCGGTATCGCTGACGCCGGCGGACAAGGCGCCGCGGCACTGGTTTCCCCTTCTGTCGATCAGCGTGCTGGAGCCGATGACCATCGCCGAGCTGGTGGCACGAAATCCTGATCAGTCCTCGAACACCAATGCGCTGTTCGACCGTTTCGCCGAAGCCCGGCTTTTCGGCAGCGATCTTGATCGCGGCCTGTTCCTCGCCATGCGCGACGCCGCCGACCGCGTCGGCGCCTCGCATCCAATCGTCGAAGACGTGGTCAGCGGCACGCTGAATTACAGAAAGCTGTTCATCGGCGCGCGGGTGCTGGGCCGCCGCTTCGAGGCGGTGACGGCGCCGGATGAAGCGGTTGGAGTGCTGCTGCCCAACGCCAACGGTGTCGTGCTGTCGCTCGTTGGCCTGTTGTCAGCGAGCCGCGTGGCGGCGATGATCAACTACACCGCAGGCCCGGCCAGCGTCACCGCCGCCGTGCGCACGGCCGAAATCCGCACCGTGGTTTCGTCGCGAGCCTTTATCGACAAGGCCAACCTCGCTGATATCGTCGCGGCGGTGGAAGAGGGCGGCGCCAAGCTGTTATGGCTGGAGGATGTGCGGGCCAGCGTAACCGTGCTGGACAAGCTCGCTGCCGCCTTGCTGTGGCGCTGGCCGCTGCGGCCGCAGAATGCGGCCAAGCCAGCAGTGATCCTGTTCACCTCAGGCTCGGAAGGCACGCCGAAGGCGGTGGTCCTGTCGCACAGAAATCTTCTCGTCAACGCCATGCAGGCTGAGGCCCGCATCACCATCTCGCCGGCCGACATCCTGCTCAACGTGCTGCCGGTGTTCCACTCGTTCGGGCTCACCGGCGGCACCATCCTGCCACTGGTCACCGGCGTGAAACTGTTCCTCTACCCCTCGCCGCTGCACTACAAGCTGATCCCCAAGGTCGCACGCAAGGCAAGACCGACCGTCATGTTCGGCACCGACACGTTCCTCGCCAACTATGCGCGCACCGCCAAGGACGGCGATTTCTCCAGCCTGCGCTTCATCGTCGGCGGCGCCGAGGCAGTGAAACCGGAGACGCGCCGCGTCTACCGGGAGCGCTTCCAGGCCGAGATCATCGAAGGTTTCGGGCTGACCGAGGCAGCGCCCGTCGTTGCCGTCAACACCGCCATCCACGGCCGCGACGGCACGGTCGGGCGACTGTTGCCGGGCATGCGCATGAAGCTCGAGCCGGTCGAGGGCATTAGCGGCGCCGGACGGTTATTGCTCAAGGGGCCGAATTTGATGATGGGCTACATGACCTCAGATCGGCCCGGGGAATTGCAGCCGCTCGACGGCTGGCACGATACCGGCGACATCGTTTCTGTCGACCGCGAGGGTTTCATTACCATTCGCGGCCGGGCCAAGCGCTTCGCCAAGATCGCCGGCGAGATGGTGTCACTGGGCGCGGTCGAGATGCTGGTGCAGTCGCTGTGGCCGGAAGAGCACCACGCTGTGGTGGCGGTGCCGGACAAGCGCCGCGGCGAGCGTATCGTGCTGGTCACCACCGCCGATGAGGCCGACACCGATGAATTGCGCAAATTCGGCAGACAAGCCGGTGCCGCCGATCTGATGGTGCCGAACGACATCGTCAAGGTCGAGGAAATCCCGGTGCTGGGCTCTGGCAAGACCGACTATGTCTCGACCCGCAAACTGGCGATTGACCGACTGGGGCTTAGCGCGGCAGCCTAGCGCCTAGAGAACCGCCACCGACAACAGAAGGATGAACCCGACCGCCATCATCAGCAGGCCCGGCCAGTTCTGCGACAGGCCGAGGAAACCGAGGCCGCGCCGCCGCGGCTCAAGTGTCGGGCCTGGCGTTGCAAGATTTGGCGTCGAGCGATCCGGCGCCGCGCGAGCAGGCGCCGGGTCGCTGAGCCGCCCACGCCATAGGGCTGCGCCAGCCATGTAGACAACGCCAGCGACGATGAGCAACGCGCCAATCAGGACGGCAGCCATTTCTCCTCACTCTTCTTTAAGCTCCTGCGCCTGGAACAGCAGCTTCAAGGGCTGATAGCGAGGCGTTCGCGACATCGCTCGCCTCGCCCGCTGAGACAGAACGGTCAAGACGCCGGCAGGTTCCCGCGAGCGGGATGCGTCCGAATTGAACAAATTGAACTGGCATCCGCTCTATCTATTCGTGTTAGCCGCATTCTGCGACGCCAAGTGATTCCACTTGGCTGCAAATTGCTCGGGATGACCATCAGCGAATAGGCGACAGGTCTGTCAGCCGAAGTCCGAAGGCGGCACCTTCTCGCCTTCGCGCTTGGCGCGCCTGGAATAGGCGCGGATGCTGAGCGGCAGGAAGAGCAGATAGCCGGCAACCGACGCCGTCAGCGTGTACCAGGGATAGGTCATCAACAGCAGGATGTAGAGGACGACACCGAGGATGATCGGCAGCACCTTGTCGCCCGGGACTTTCAGGCTTTTTCCGGAATAGACCGGCAGCCGGCTGACCAGCAGGAAGGCTATCAGAACGGTGAAACCGGCGGCGATGAAGGCGGCAGGGCGGGACGGCTCCACGCCAAGCCGCAGGAAGTACAGGTAAAGCGGCAGCATCACCAGCACGGCGCCCGCCGGCGCCGGCACGCCGACGAAATACTCGGTCTGCCACTGCGGGCGATCAGTTTCTTCGTCGAGCACGTTGTAGCGAGCGAGTCTCAGCCCGCAGGCGATGGTGAACAGGAGCGCCGCAATCCAGCCCGGCGAGCCGGCCTGGTCGAGCAGGAAGGCATAGAGCACCAGCGCCGGAGCTACGCCGAAATTGACGATGTCGGCCAGCGAATCCATCTGCGCGCCGAATTTGGACGTCGCCTTCAGCATGCGTGCCAGGCGGCCGTCGATGCCGTCGAGGAAGGCGGCCAGCAGCACCATCACCACTGCCGGCTCGAAGCGGCCTTCGAAGCCGAAGCGGATGCCCGAGAGGCCGGCGCAGATGGCGAGCACTGTAACGAGATTGGGCAGCACCATGCGCATCGGAATTTCACGGATGCGCGGGCCGCCGCTGCCATGCGCCTCGAATTTTTTGAACGGCGCGCCCACGGCTCAGGACACCCGCACGAGCGGCGTTGCGGCAATGCCGCCGAATTCGGCCAGTATGGTTTCACCACCGACCGCGGTCTGGCCGACGGCGACACGCGGTGTCGCGGTCGACGGCAGGAACACATCGACGCGCGAGCCGAAGCGGATCAGCCCGAAGCGCTCACCGATGCCGATCGTGCCTCCGGTCTCGGCCCAGCAGACGATGCGCCGCGCCACCAGGCCGGCGATCTGGACCGCAGCCACCGTGCCGTTGGGGCTTTCGATGACCAGGCCATTGCGCTCGTTGTCGGCACTCGCCTTGTCAAGTGCGGCGTTGAGGAACTGGCCAGGGCGATGCTCTATCCTTGTGATGCGGCCGCGCACCGGAGCCCGGTTCACATGGCAGGAGAAGACGTCCATGAACACCGAGATGCGGGTCATCTCGCCGCGGCCGAGGCCAAGTTCGCGCGGTGGCACTGCCGGACCGACGGCCGTGATGATGCCGTCGGCCGGGCTCACCACCAGCCGGTCGTCGACCGGCGTGACGCGCTCGGGATCGCGGAAGAAATAGACGCACCAGGCCGTCAGGATGAGGCAGACCCAGAACAGGATCGAAGAGAAATAGCCGAGGAAAAGCGTCACCGCTGCGAAGGCAGCGATAAACGGATAGCCTTCGCGATGGATCGGAACGAACGTTTTCTTGATCGTGTCGACGAGGTCCATGGAATGGAAACAGCCTAGTTTCAGGTCCGGCCTCAATAGCGGAAACACCCTGTGGCCGCAACGCGACAATGAGGGAACGCCGGATCGGGGCATTCTCGTCCGCATCAGTCGATCGCGGGCGTTGGAAGGGGTCCAATTCGCCTGTCCAAAAGAGCATGACTGTTGTCGGGGCGAACCGGTCTCATGCGTCCTTGGAGATACGGGCCCTATCAAAGCGCCCGCCGAACGAAAGCTGGAGGCAAACAAATGCTGTCGCAGAAATCAGCAGCAAAGGAAGCGCGGGTCGTGATGAACGGTCTGGCGTTCGGCGAATCGCCGCGCTGGCATGATGGCAGGCTTTGGTTCTGCAACTGGGGAACCGGCCAGATCATCGCCGTCGATGCCGACGGCAACAGTGAGATCATGCTCACCGTGCCGGCCACCCTGCCCTATTCGGTCGACTGGCTGCCGGACGGTCGCCTGGTCGTCGTCTGCGGGCGTGAGGGGTTGGTGCTGCGGCAGGAAGCAGACGGGACGCTGGTCACCCACGCCGATCTGCGACACCTCTCAGGGAACGCCTGGAACGAGATCGTCGTCGACGGGCGCGGCAACATCTATGTCAATGGCGGTGGGCCAGCGCCGGTTCCCGGCCAGCATTTCGGCCCCGGTACCATCGTGCTGATTGCACCGGACGGGTCCGTGCGGCAGGTGGCGGACAAGATCGCCTTCGCCAATGGGATGGCGGTGTCGCCTGACAACAAGACGTTGATCGTCGCCGAGTCCCACGCCAACAGGCTGACCGCCTTCGAAATCGCCGCCGATGGCAGCCTTGCCCACCGGCGGCGATGGGCCGACCTCGGCAACGGCTTTCCCGACGGCATCTGCCTCGATGCCGAAGGCGCCATCTGGTATGCTGACGTCCCCAACCGGCACTGCGTGCGGGTGCGCGAGGGCGGGGCGATGCTCGACAGCGTCGATGCCGATCGCGGCTGCTTTGCCTGCATGCTCGGCGGCGCCGACGGCAAGACGCTGTTCATCGTTGCCGCCGAATGGCGCGGCTTCGAGCACATGATCAGCGATGCGCGCACCGGCCAGGTGCTCAGCATCGAGGCTTCCGCACCGGGCGCTGGCTGGCCGTAAGGGCTACGACACCTCGGAGGGGCGGCGGCGGACGACGACGCCGAACTCGTCGCGCTCGCGAGCAATGCGCAACCGCTCCTCGGCCTCGGTTGCCTCACGCTGGCGGTCCCACATCGACGCGTACAGGCCGGCCTTGCGCATCAGGGCGGCATGCGTGCCGCGCTCGGCGATCTGGCCGTCCTGCAGCACGATGATCTCGTCGGCCGAAATCACCGTCGACAGCCGGTGGGCGATGACGATGGTGGTGCGACCTTTGCTGACGAGGTCGAGCGCCGCCTGGATCTCCTGTTCGGTATGGCTATCGAGAGCCGAGGTCGCCTCGTCGAGCATCAGGATCGGCGGCGCCTTCAAAATGGTGCGGGCGATTGCCACGCGCTGCTTCTCACCGCCGGACAGTTTCAGTCCGCGCTCTCCGACCATCGAACGGTAGCCGTCGGGCAGCCGCTCGATGAACGGCCCGATCTGGGCGAGTTCTGCCGCCTTGCGCACATCCTGCTCGCTGGCATCGACGCGGCCGTAGCGGATGTTGTAGGCGATGGTGTCGTTGAACAGCACGGTGTCCTGCGGCACCATGCCGATCGCCGCGCGCAGGCTCTGCTGAGTCACGTCGCGAATGTCCTGGCCGTCGATCAGAATCTTGCCGCCCTGAATGTCGTAAAAGCGGAACAGCAGCCGGGAAATGGTCGACTTGCCGGCGCCCGATGGCCCGACAATGGCAACCGTCTTGCCGGCCGGCACTTCGAAGCTGATGCCTTTCAGGATCTTGCGGTTGGGATCGTAGGAAAACTGCACGTCGCAGAACTCGACCTTGCCGGAGCCGACGACCAGCGGCTTGGCACCCGGCTTGTCGACGATCTCCTGCGGCACATCGAGCAGATCGAACATCTGCTCGATGTCGGTCAGGCCCTGGCGGATTTCGCGATAGATGAAGCCGATGAAGTTGAGTGGCACCGACAGCTGGATCAGCATGGCGTTGATGAAGACGAAGTCGCCAACCGTCTGCGTGCCAGCCTGCACCTCAAGCGCCGAAAGGCACATGACGATAACCGTGCCGAGACCGAAGATGACGCCCTGGCCGAAGTTCAGCCAGCCGAGCGAGGTCCATATCCTGGTGGCGGCGGTCTCGTAGCGCGCCATCGAACGGTCGAAGCGCTCGGCTTCCATGCCCTCGTTGTTGAAATATTTGACCGTCTCGAAATTGAGCAGCGAGTCGATCGCCTTGGTGCTGGCATCGGTGTCGCTGTCGTTCATGTCGCGGCGAATGACGATGCGCCAGTCGCTCGCCCTGATGGTGAACCAGATATAGAGCCAGACCGTCACCGCCACCACAGCCACGTACTTCCAGCCATAGGTGACCGCGAAGATGCCGGCTGTCAGCGCGAATTCGAGGATGGTCGGCAAGGTGTTGAGCACTGTGAAGCGGACGATCGTCTCGATGCCCTTGGTGCCGCGCTCGATGATGCGCGACAGGCCGCCGGTGCGGCGCTCGAGATGGAAGCGCAGCGACAATTGATGCATGTGGACGAAAGTGCGGAAGGCGAGCTGGCGCACCGCATATTGCCCGACGCGGGCAAACAGCGCGTCGCGCAGCTGGTTGAAACCGAGCTGCACCAGCCGCACGACATTGTAGCCGATGACCAGCATGACTGGCGCCAGCATGAAGGCCGGCAGCGGCGGCACCGACTTGGCGTCACCAGCCAGCGCATCGGTCGCCCATTTGAAGAAGTAGGGACCGGCAACCAGTGTCAGCTTGGCGACGACCAGAAGCACGGTCGCCCACGCCACCCGCGCCCGCAGGTCGGCACGGTCGGCCGGCCACATATAGGGCCACAGATTGCGCAATGTCTTGAAGGTCGAGCCAGAATCGGCGGAGACGGTTTTTTCGGCCATTTTATCGCCTTTTCGTATTTCTTATTGCTTGACCATGATCTTTTCCGAAAACCGGCTTCCACTCTTCGCAGACGCGGTCCTTCGGTTCGGGATGATGGTCTAGCGGCCGGAGCAGCACGAATTGACCAGTGCGGCCAGCGATGCGGAAACATCTTCGAGCGCATCGCTGTCGACTTCATAGCGCGAGCGTTGCCGATCCGGCTCGTAGCGGACGAGCCCGGCATCGACCAATATCTTTAGGTGCTGCGAAACAGTGGACTGCGCCAGGTCGAGATGGTCGACGACCTCGCGGCAGCAGCAGGAGCGGCTGGCCGAAAGGTGCCGGAGAATTTCGATCCGGGTCGGATGCGAAAGCGCGGCGAGCTTCGCGGCGACGGTCTGGCTGTCGGAGAAGCCGCAGGTCTTCTCGATCAAGGGAGCGCTCATCGTCTATCGGCGATAGACGATGAATGAACTTTCCGCAAGAGCCCGCTAGAGAAGAAAAGGATTTCTAAAGCGCGTCGCGTTCGACCAACCTCATGCGACGCGCTTTAGGTTGTTGTTTTACGCATGTCGTTATCGCAAAACCGCTGCACACTTTTGCGCGACATGCATTAGTCGGCCTTTGTCGGGGCCGTCGTCATCTGGTCGCCCATCGCCTTGAGGTTGGCGGCTTCGCCTTCCTGCGATTTTTCGGGAACCTTGAACACCTGCCCCGGCCAGATGCGGTCGGGATTCCTGATCTGATCCTGATTGGCGAGGTAGATGGTCGAGAAACGAACGCCTTGGCCGTAGACGCGCCGCGAAATCCGCCACAGCGTATCGTGGCGGCGGATGATAACGGCGCTGTCGGCGTGTTCGAGCTTCGGCGCCGCGGTCTCGGGCACTTCAGTCGGGGGCGTCGCAGCCGCCACATCGGCTGGCGCCTCGGCTGCGGGCGCCGCCGGCATGGTTGCCGGCGCGGCCGGCTTTGCCTCGGCAGGCGCCACGGCGGCGATCGACTCGCCCGGCTCGCGCTCGAACGGCACGGCGGCACGGGCCACCACCTTGACCCCGTCGGCATCGAGCGCATCGACGTGGATCGTATAGGTGCCGACCGGAATGTTGCGCGTCGCCTCGACCAGGAAATGGCCGTCGGGCGAAGTCTTCGCGTCGCCGAGCAAGATATCGTTGGCATAGGCGCGCACCTTGCGGCCGGGGTCGGCGAGCCCGGCGACGAAGATCTTGTTGCCGTCGATCTCGATCGCTTCGACGACGACCTTTGGCCCTGCAGCTGGTGTTGCCGGTGCGGCCGGCCCGTCCGGCGCGGGGGCGGCTTCGACAGTGCCTGGCGCCGTGGCGGCCGGTGCGCCTGGGGCTGGTGCTGCGGCAGCGGGGTCCCCGGCAGCCGACTCCTCGGCAGACGGGGCGGCCGCCTTGTCGCCGGCAGGCGGCGATTCAGGTTTTGCCTCGGGTGTAGGAACGGTGAGCAATTCGGAGGCCTTGCCCGGCTCCTCGATCATCGCCAGCACCTGGCCAGCGGGACTCTTGGGAATCGAGACGATAGCCGTCTGCGACGAGGGGGTCACGACATTGCCGGTCATCGAGCGCAGCGCGATCGTGTAATCGCCGGGTTTCAGCGGATCATCGAGAACGATGGCAAAAGCGCCATCGCCACCGGCGACAGTCGAGCCGAGAACCGTCGAACCGTTGAGAATCTCGACCTTGGCGTTGGGTGCGGCTTTGCCGGCGACGACAATAGACCCCTTGATTTCGACCCGAACGATGTCGAAAGTCGGCGCAATCGCATCGGCCGTGGCCGGCGCTGCCGGTGCCATCGCACCAGCGGCAGGCGCCGGCGGCGGCGATGCATCGGTCGCCGGCTCGGCCGGATTCTCCTCCGGCGGCGTCAGCGATGCCACTTCCGCCGGCGGCGTGCGATTGAGATACGGATCGAGCGCGCCCGACACATAGGCGGTTCCCGCCGCGGCGACGGAGCCGCCGACGACGAACAAAAACGCCTTCAAAGGATTAATTGCCATATTTCCCTGCCCTTAGCCACCTAATGCGGTCTAGCCTGTTTTGCCCAAGCCGACAAGAAAAAGGGGTCGACGAGAAAAGTGGGCCGACAAGAAAAAACCCGCCCGGGCTTGACCGCGAATAAAGACCCAATCACCAATCATCTCATGAACACGATTCGATCCATCTGCGTCTATTGCGGCTCGTCTCCTGGCCGCGATGTAACCTATGCCAACGCCGGACACCTGCTTGGGCGTTCGATCGCCAAGTCCGGCCTGCGTCTGATCTATGGCGGCGGCACCAGGGGCATCATGGGAGCCGTCGCCGAGGGCGCAATGCGGGCCGGCGGCAAGGTGACTGGGATCATTCCGAGCTTCCTGATCAACAGGGAGGCCACCGAAACCGCGCTTGACCGGCTTGACGAGCTCGTCATCACCGAAAACATGCACGAGCGCAAACATGCGATGTTCGAGAAATCCGACGCGTTTGTGGCGCTTCCGGGCGGCATCGGCACGGTCGAGGAAATCATCGAGATCATGACCTGGGGCCAGCTCGGCCATCATCGCAAGCCGATCGTCTTCGGCAACGTCGGAGGATTCTGGGACCCGATGCTGGCGCTGCTCGACCATATGATGGCCGAAGGCTTCATCCACACCGCCCAGCGGGTCAGGCCGCTGGTGGTCGATGATCCGGAAGCGATCGTCGCTGCCATCATGGTCGCGGGATCGTCGGTCGACGCACCGACCGAAGGCGTGCAGTCGGTGATCGACAAGCTTTAGGCTATAGGGGAGTAGGGCAGTAAGTAGTGAATGGGGCGCGGGATGAGCGGCAACCGTTACACGGTCGCGCGAAAATCCTCGATGACAGTGCCGGCAGCGCGCGCCTCCGCTTCGTGGTTCGGCTCGCGCCACGCCTCTGCAAGGGCTGCCGCGTACCATTCGCGCATCGCCGGCAGAGCCAGCAATCGCGCCGGATAGGTGGCAGCTGCGCCCTCGAAGGACAGTCCGTAGGACTGAACCCTAAACGCCACCGGGGCAAAGAAGGCGTCAACGGCAGTGAAGCGATCGCCAGCCAGGAACGGTCCGCCGAAGCGGCGCAGCCCATCGTCCCAGAGATCGCCGAGACGAAAGAGGTCGTGCTTCAGCGCATCCGACATCGGCACCGGCGCGACGCGGACACCGCAGTTCATCGGACAGGAGCCGCGCAAGGCGGTGAAGCTCGAATGCATTTCGGCCGCTGCCGACCGCGCCCAGGCTCGCGCCTTCGCGTCGTCAGGCCAGACGCCAGCGTGGCGCTCGGCCAGATATTCGCTGATGGCAAGCGAATCCCAAACTGCCCAGCCGTCGTCAATCAGGCACGGTGCGAGGCCGCTGGGCGAGAACGGCCGGTAGAGGCTCCAGCTCGATCCGGTCGGAAACGGTGTCAGCCGCTCCTCGAAGGGGATGCCCAGCTCTCGCATCAGCACCCATGGCCGCAGCGACCACGAGGAATAATTCTTGTTGGCGATGTGCAGCACGTACATCGAATATCCCTCGCTCTAACGCATTGCCGGCCGGATCTCGCGGCCGCGGAACATCGACCAGGAATAGATCGCCAGCGCCGCCCAGATCAGGCCGAAGGCGATGGCCTGGGTGCTGCCGAAGGGTTCGCCGAAAATCAGCACGGCGATCAGGAACACAATGGTCGGCGCGATATACTGCATGATGCCGATGGTGGAGAGACGCAGCAGCTTGGCCCCGAAGCCAAACAGCAGCAGCGGTATGGCGGTGACCGGGCCGCAGCCGATCAGCAGTGCGGTATCGTTCAGGGAACTGGAGACGAAATGGTCCTGCCCGGTGGCGATGAGGAAGATGATGTAGCCGAGCGCCGGCACCGATAGCAAAAGCACTTCAAGCAAGAAACCCTGGCTCGGACCGATCGGCAGCGTCTTGCGGAAGAAGGCGTAGGCGGCAAAGGAAAACGCAAGCACCAGCGACACCCAGGGCAGCTTGCCGGCGTCGATCGTCAGCACCGCGACCGCGATGGCCGCCAGCACCACCGCCGCGATTTGCAGCCGGTCGAGCCGTTCGCTGAGCAGCAGCGCGCCGACGACGACGCTGACAAGCGGGTTGATGTAGTAGCCAAGCGCGGTCTCGATGGTACGGTCGACCGCGATGGCCCAGACATAGATGCCCCAGTTGACCGAAATCAGCGCCGCCGTCAGCGCCGCCATGGAAATGATGCGCGGCGAACGCAACGCCGCTTTGAAATCCGCCGTGCGGCCGGCCCAAATCAAAACGGCCGCCGCGATAGGCACCGACCAGACGATGCGGTGCGCGATGACTTCGGCCAGCGGCAGATGTGCGACCGCCTTCATATAGAAGGGCAGCAACCCCCACAGGAGATAGGCGCCCAGCGCCAGCAGGAATCCACGCCGGGCCTTTGAGTCTGCTTCGAGCCGAATTGCTTGCGTGGCCATGGCCCAACGCTATGCGCCAGCCGCCGGCCCAAGACCATCGCAAAGTTCTGATGGATCAATGGACTTTCGCTGATGGTTCAATCCTACTCCGCCGCGACCAGCCCGGCCATGTCGCGGTTCTTCATCAGCTTGTAGACGATCGAATCCATCAGCGCCTGGAACGAAGCGTCGATGATGTTTTCTGAGACGCCGACCGTCCACCAGCGGGCGCCGGTCGCATCGTGCGATTCGATCAGCACACGCGTGATCGCCTCGGTGCCGCCATTGAGGATACGCACCTTGAAGTCGGCAAGCTCGAGGTCGGCGATCTCGTTCTGGAATTTTCCGAGATCCTTGCGCAGCGCGATGTCGAGTGCGTTGACCGGACCGTGCCCTTCCGCCACCGACATCTTCTCCTCGCCGTCGACCAGCACCTTGACGATCGCCTCGGAGACCGTCTTCAGCTGGCCATTGGCGTCGAAGCGGCGCTCGACCATGCAGCGGAACGAGGTGACGCTGAAGAATTCCGGCAGGCCGTGCAGCATCTTGCGCGCCAGCAGCTCGAAGCTGGCGTCGGCGCCTTCATAGGCATAGCCCTCGGCCTCGCGCTCCTTGACCACTGATATCAGCGCGTCGAGCCGGTGGTCGTCTTTCGGCATTTCGATGCCGCGCCGTTTCAACTCGGCGAGGAAATTGGCCCTGCCGCCCTGGTCCGAGACCATGACCCGGCGGCGGTTGCCGACCGCTTCCGGCGGCACGTGCTCGTAGGTGGCCGGCTCCTTGGCCAGCGCCGATGCATGGATACCGGCCTTGGTGGCGAAGGCGGAAGCGCCGACATAGGGCGCCTGCGCTTCCGGCGCGCGGTTCAGCAATTCGTCGAAGGCGCGGGAAAGTCGCGACATGCCGGCCAATGCTTCGGCCGAGATGCCCGTCATAAAACGGTTGGAGAAGGCCGGCTTCAGCGCCAGCGTCGGCACGATCGAGATCAGATTGGCGTTACCACAGCGCTCGCCGATGCCGTTCAGCGTACCTTGGATCTGGCGCACGCCGGCCTCGACGGCGGCCAGCGAATTCGCCACGGCCTGGCCGGTGTCGTCATGGGCATGGATGCCGAGATGGTCGCCCGGTATGCCTGCCTCGATGATCTTCTCGACGATGGTGCGCACTTCCGACGGCTGCGTGCCGCCATTGGTATCGCACAGCACCACCCAGCGCGCGCCGGCGTCGTAAGCGGTCCTGGCGCAAGCCAGCGCATAATCGGGATTGGCCTTGAAGCCGTCGAAGAAATGCTCGCAGTCGACCAATGCTTCCTTGGCTGAGGCAATCGCCGCTTCGACTGACGCCTTGATCGCCTCGAGGTTTTCCTCGTTGGTGCAACCCAGGGCGACGCGGACATGGTAGTCCCAGCTCTTGGCGACAAAGCAGATGGCGTCCGACTTCGACTGGACCAGTGCGGCAAGGCCTGGATCGTTCGAGGTCGACACCCCTGCCCGCTTGGTCATGCCGAAAGCGACGAATTTGGCACTGGCCGTGCGGTGCTCGGCGAAGAAAGCGGTGTCGGTCGGATTGGCGCCGGGATAGCCGCCTTCGATATAGTCGACGCCGAACCCGTCGAGCAGCCCGGCGATGGCGATCTTGTCCTCGACCGAAAAGTCGATGCCCGGTGTCTGCTGGCCATCGCGCAGTGTGGTGTCGAAGAGATAGAGGCGCTCGCGGCCCATGATCATTTCCCCGCAAACTTATCCGTCGCCCGGATCAGCCGGTCGAGGATGCCCGGCTCCGAATAGGCATGGCCGGCGCCCTCGACCAGGTGGAAGTCCGCCTTCGGCCACGCCTTGTGCAGCGCCCAGGCATAGCGCGCCGGGCACGGCATGTCGTAGCGGCCATGGACGATGGTGCCGGGGATGTCCTTCAATTTGAAGGCATCACGCAGCAGTTGCCCTTCCTCGAGCCAGCCAGCATGGACGAAATAATGGTTCTCGATGCGGGCGAAGGCCATGGCGTAATCGTCTTCGCCAAATGGGCTGCTGGTTTCCGGATCGGGCAACAGCGTGATCGTCTCGCCTTCCCACAGGCTCCAGGCGCGGGCGGCCTGAACCTGCGCCTTGCGATCGCTGCCGACCAGCCGCTTGCGATAGGCGACCATCATGTCGCCGCGCTCGGCCTCAGGGATCGGCGCCAGGAAGCGCTCCCATTTGTCGGGAAACATTTCCGAGACGCCGAACTGATAATACCATTCGAGCTCCGCGTGCGTCAGTGTGTAAATGCCGCGCACGACCAGTTCGCTGACCCGCTCGGGGTGCGTCTCGGCATAGGCCAGCGCCAGGGTCGAGCCCCACGAGCCGCCGAACACCAGCCATTTGTCGAAGCCGCACATGTCGCGCAGGCGCTCGATGTCGGCGATCAGATGCCAGGTGGTGTTGGCCTCGAGCGAGGCGTTTGGCGTCGACTTTCCGCAGCCGCGCTGGTCGAACAGGATGACATCGTAAAGCTTCGGATCGAACAGCCGCCGGTGCTTTGGCGAAATGGTGCCGCCTGGTCCGCCATGCAGGAACACGGCCGGCTTGGCGCCCCTAGTGCCGGAACGCTCCCAATAGACCTGATGGCCATCGCCGACATCGAGCATGCCTGACTCGTAGGCCTCTATCTCCGGATAGAGGGTGCGCAGGTCACTGCTCATAATTTCAGGCCCTGCTGCGGCCAGTTGGCCGTCTCGTGATCCGGATGCTGGAAGGAGATGATCGATTCCTGCCTTGTGTAGTAGTCGGGATCGTCATGGACCGGCGCGTCGAAGATCTTCTCCACCCAGGGCAGCCGGGCGGCGTAGTTGACCTGGATCTGCGGTGCGAGGTCGGAGCGATCGTCAAAAGCGCCGATGGCGATCTCGAGCCCGCCGGGCTGCCTGTAGGTCAACGGCGTGCCGCAGCGGGCGCAGAAGCCGCGATCGATGTTGACCGACGACTGGAAATAGCTTGGCTCCTCGCGCACCCATTCGACGCCGTCCTTCGGCACCGTCACCAGCGCGCCGAAAAAGGAACCGAACTGTTTCTGACACATGCGGCAATGGCAGATGGAAGGGCGTCCAAGCGCCCCACGAATGCGGAAACGCACGGCGCCGCACTGGCAGCCACCGGTTCGAACGGTTTCGGTCATGATCTTTCCTCCGGCGGCCATTGTTCGGTGTCGTGGTCGGGGTGCTGGTGAGAGACGAGATCGGCGAGATAGGAGGACGACGAAATATCGGCCATCGTGTCCTCGCCAGGCAATTCGTGGATGTGATCGACGTAGGGGAGTTTTGCTTCGGTGCCCCACTGGACGGTCGGCGCGATCTCCTCCGCATGGTCGAATGCCGCGATGGCGAGTGCGATGCCGTCGGGCGCCTCGAAAGTCAGCGGCGTGCCGCAATCGGCGCAAAAACCGCGCCACGCGGCGTTGGAGGAACGAAAGCGTTTGGGCGCGCCGCGCGTCCAGTCGAGTTTTGCGCCACGCACTGACACCAGCGGCAGGTAGAAATTGCCGCTTGCTTTCTGACACATGCGGCAATGACAGACGGAGGCGTCGCCCAGCGCGCCTTCGACACGGAAACGCACGGCGCCGCACTGGCAGCCGCCTGTGTAGACCGGTCTGTTATCCAGGCTCATTGCTTCGCTCCGGGGCATGGCAGACGGCTTCGATATTGTTGCCGTCGGGGTCGAGGACAAAGGCGCCATAGTAGTTCGCGTGATAGTGCGGACGAAGGCCCGGCCCACCATTATCCTTGCCGCCGGCGGCGATGGCGGCGGCGTGGAAGGCATCGACCTCGGCGCGGCTGCGCGCGGTGAAGGCGACATGCTGGCGATCCTTCGGCTTGTCCTTGCCTTGATGCAACCAGAACACCGGCCGGTCGCGGCCATAGCCGCCGACCTTGGCGCCACCAGTGTATTCCTGCGGCACCATGTAGAGCAGCGAGGCACCGAGCGGTGCCATCGCCTTGTCGTAGAACGCCTTCGACACGTCGAAATCGGAAACGGTGATGCCAAGATGGTCGATCATGGAACTACCTCCCTCGCTGGTTCGCCGGCCGGCATTTCGGCAGTGGCCAAGCCGGCTTCGATCACGATGTGCTGGCAGACATTGTCGATATCGCGGATGACGTCGTCGTTCCAGAAACGCAGGATGGTCCAACCGCTGGCCTTCAAGCAGGCGCTTCGTGCCTCGTCACGCTCGACGTTTTCGGGATCCGCGTGCTGGCTGCCGTCAACCTCGACGATCAAGCTGTGTGTCGAGCAAGCAAAGTCGATGATGTAAGGTCCGATCAGCACCTGCCGGCGAAAGCTCATCCCCATCAGCCGATGGGCGCGCAATTCGTTCCGAAGCTTCAGCTCGGCATCGGTCATGACACGACGCATGGATTTTGCATTCTTGCGCTGGCGCGATGGAACGAGGTCGTGACCCATCAAGCACCCTCGCCTTCGCGATTGGCGAATTCATCGACGACAGCCGATCTCCCCCCTTGCGGGGGAGATGTCCGGCAGGACAGAGGGGGGTGCTGTCCCGCCAGCCTATCAACGAATTGCTGCAACGCCTTCAGGCCGGTTCTGGGTTGCGAATGGGTTACGTCGAAAGTCGGCGATCCTTCCCACCCCCCTCTGTCCTGCCGGACATCTCCCCCGCAAGGGGGGAGATCGGCCGTCACAAAAGCCTTCGCCAGCCTTGCACACGTTTCGGCCTCCGCCCTCATCGCTTTACCTCCCACGTCGTCACGCGCTCGCCGGTGACCGGATCCTTGCCGTCCTTCAGTTGCACGCCTTGCGCCAAAAGCTCGTCGCGAATTCGGTCGGCCTGGGCCCAGTTCTTGGCGGCGATCAGTTCCAGGCGCCTGGCAATGGCCTTGGCGATGGCATCTTCATCAACCTTGGCCGGCGCAACGTCGAAGCCGAGGAACGATAGTGCCGCCTTCAGCGAAGCGGCGGCAGCGTTGCCGCCACCGGCAGCATTGGAATCCACAGCCTCGCCGGCCAGCTGCGTCAGCACCTGGAACGCAGGATAGGTTGCGAGATCGTCCGACAAGGCTTCCACCACTTCGGCCGGCAATTGCTTTGCCGCCCCCGGTGCCAGATCCGCCGCCCGCTTCCATTTGCGCAGCGTATTTTCCGCCTCTTCCAGCTTGCGCACGGAAAAGTCGATCGGCTCGCGATAATGCGTCATCAGCATCGCCAGCCTAAGCACCTCGCCTGGCCACTTGCGGCCGCCAAAGGTCTCCGTCTCGAGCAACTCGTTGATCGAGTAGAAGTTGCCCAGGCTCTTGGACATTTTCTGCCCCTCGACCTGCAGAAAGCCGTTGTGCATCCACACCTTGGCCATCACCTCGGTGCCATGGGCGCAGCGCGACTGTGCAATTTCATTCTCGTGGTGCGGGAAGATCAGGTCGAGCCCGCCGCCATGAATGTCGAAGACCTCGCCGAGATAGGCGGCCGACATCGCCGAGCACTCGATGTGCCAGCCCGGCCGGCCCCTGCCCCAAGGGCTGTCCCAGCCCGGCTCTTCCGGCGAGGACAGCTTCCACAGCACGAAATCGCCAGGGCTCTTCTTATGCGGATCGACGGCGACGCGAGCGCCGGCCTGCTGTTCGTCGAGATTGCGCTTCGACAATTGGCCGTAGTCCGGCATCGAGGCCGTGTCGAACAGAACTTCGCCTGCCGCAACATAGGCATGGCCGCGTTCGATCAAGCGTTGAATCAAGGAGATCATGTCGACTTTGCCATCTGCGCGCGGCTCGACGAATTCAGTGGCGCGCGGCTCGACCGTCGGCTCCAGACAGCCGAGCGTCGCCACATCCTTGTGGAACTGGTCGGCGGTCTTTTCGGTGACCCGCCGGATCGCCTCGTTCAGCGACAGCTTTCCCGAGGCAATCTCGGCGCCGAAATCGCGCAGTGCGCGGTCGTTGATCTTGTCGTCCACATCCGTGATGTTGCGCACATAGGTGACGTGCGCTTGCCCGTAGAGATGGCGCAGCAGACGAAACAGCACGTCGAAGACGATCACCGGCCGCGCGTTGCCGATGTGGGCAAAGTCGTAGACCGTCGGGCCGCAGACATACATGCGTACACTGCGCCGATCGATCGGGAAGAAATCCTCCCTGGTCCGCGTCAGCGTGTTGTAGAGGCGCAGGCCCTTCGATGCGTCAGACATTCGTGCTTCCCGGTGCGTTACTTTTTGGTTGGGGCCACTTGCGCCGAGACGCAAATCAGGCACCAGCCTGCTGGCCGGGGCGTTTGTCCACTCTAGAAGGAAGATAGGCGAAAACGTCCGGACCAGCGCGAAGCTAGCCAATAATGCAGATGCCACAAATGGCGAAAGACGTTCTCATGAGCGGCTTTATCGCCTCAGCCAGTGTTGCCGTCAAGTCGCAACTTTCGGCAAAAGAGTCGCTGGATCACAGGTAATGACGCGATGAAACATTTTATTAAACATCTCGGCACAGTCATGAAACATTCGCCAGCTAGATCACCAGATGTCACGATTTGGTCGGATTCGACCAGCAAAACGCGGACACGAAGACGTTACCAGGGAAGAGAAAAATGCCTCGAGCCAAGCAGGACTCCAGCAGCGCCAAACAACCGGCGCTCGCCAGCCAATACCGAGCGATCGGCCCGGCCGCGATCGTCGCCGCCCTCCTCCACACGGCGAAGAAGAAGAAGCCGATGCAGAAGATCACATCGCCGCGCGCTGCCTGATGTGACGTGCGGCCGGCGGTTCGCCAATAAATGGGAGCGCCGCAATGAAGGCGCTGAAGCGCCCCAGAAAATAGCAGCTACTGCTGAAACAAGCTCATCTGACTGTCGTCCGCGCCCGGCTTCCGGCGCCTGGCCTTCTCGGGCTCAGGCCCCACCATGCCCCTTTCCTGAATCTCCGGTCCGGTGTTGGCGACCTTGTTGACGAGGTCGGAAACCGGGACAGCCTCGAAGAAATCGAGCTGTGCCGGTCTGAGCAGGTCGGCCACGTCGCGCGGCTCGAGCGTGCGGCAATCCAGCCAGCGGGCGAAATCCTGCGGATCGATCACAACCGGCATGCGGTCGTGGATATGGGCAATGTCGGCATTGGCGTCGACGGTCAGGATGGCGCCGGTGTCCATCTCCGAACCGCCCGGCTCGGCATAGGTCTCGATCAGTCCGGCGAAGGCGACAAGCCCGCCATGCTTCGGCCGCACCCAGTAGGGCTGTCCCCTCTTGCCGCCTGATTGGCGCCATTCATAGAAGCCGGAAGCCGGCACTAAAGCGCGGCGATGGCGCATGGCGGCGCGAAACGAGGCCTTTTCCGCTGCTTCCTCCGAGCGCGCGTTGAACAGCAACGGAAACTCACGCGTGTCCTTCACCCAGGCCGGGATCAGCCCCCAGCGCACCAGCATCGGCTGCCGGTCTGGCAGGTTCGAGCCTGGCGCCCGCGGCAAGCCTGTAATTGCCATCAGCACCGGCTGCGTCGGTGCGATGTTGTAGCGGGGCGGGAAATCCTCCAGTTCTGGCAGACCGAGAAAAGCGGCGGCCCGGTCCGGCGTGGCGGTCAAGGCGAAGCGTCCGCACATAAGCTGAAACTCGTTGGATTGGTCGGGTGTGAAGGTGGCAATGGAACCGGCGTTGCGCAACCGCTAATGCTTCCTCTCGCCGACCGGTCCACAACCGGCTGCGGCAAATGGCGATCGGAGGACGAGATGCGCAAAATACTCCCGGCTGTATCGGTCGCCATTGTCCGCGGCGACACGGTGCTGCTGGTCAAGCGGGCGCGGCAGCCTTCGCAAGGATTTTACGCGTTTCCAGGCGGCAAGGTCGAGGCCGGCGAAACGCTGGAACAAGCCGCGCAGCGCGAATTGCTGGAGGAAACCGGGTTGCATGCGCACAACTACCGTCGCCTTCGGGAAATCCACATCGACGGCGACAGCGATGGGCATCCGGTCGACTATCTGCTGACGGTATTCGGCGCCACCTATGCCGGCGGCGGGCCCGTGGCCAGCGACGACGCCGAGACCGCCGCCTTCTATACACTCAGCGAAATGACGGCGCTGCCGCTTGCCGCTTCGGTGTTTGCCGTTGCCGACGAATTGCTCAGGAATACAGGAGCGTAACCTCCAAAATCGCCTTGCAGGCGACAAATTGTTTGGCCACATAGACTTATGATCCGCGCATCGCTTTTCCTTGCAGCTTGCCTCGCCGCCAGTACGGCAATCGGGGCGGGGCCGGCCATGGCCGCCGAGTCGCCGTTCGAGCCGGGGCTGATGCGGCTGGCGGAGGTGCTTGGGTCGCTGCATTTCCTACGCAATCTGTGCGGCGAGAAGGGCGACCAGTGGCGGGTCGAGATGGAGAAGCTGATTGCTTCGGAAAACCCCGACCCGGAGCGGCGCGCCCGCTTCATCGCCAGCTTCAACCGCGGCTACCGCTCCTTCGGCGGCACCTACACACAGTGCACCGCCTCGGCGACCGAGGCCATCAGCCGCTACATGAAGGAAGGCGAGACGCTGTCGCGCGACATCGCCTCGCGCTACGGCAACTGACCCTGGCTCCTCCTGCTGGTGTCCGGCCTGCTTGTGTTCGGTTGCGTCTTAGTGCAATCGTTGTGTTGCACATCTGCAACGGTGTTAACGAAACGTTACGGCGCGGATGTGGAATTAACTCAAACTGAAGGTTTTCATCCCGCTCGCCGGCCTAATCGGCTAAGTTTGAATCGGATCGAACGCAGGTTTGCAAAACGTGACGAACCCTTGTCGAAACGACCCCAGAAATGTCGTATTTACAAGTACTTACTTAACCTGCGTGTAAAAGGGACAGCCCAAGCCTGATCCGCATCCGCCGGATCGCCGCTTGAAAAGGGTGGACATCGCAATGGAACATGGCGTCAACGACATCGACGCGCTGGTCAGGGAAGAAAAGCGCCTGACTGCAGTGGAAAGCCACAGCGAGGCCTGGGCGGAAGGGCTTTCGGCCGGAATCGAGCCGGAAATCATCGCCGAGGCGGCCCTCGAAACCGCGTTCGGCGAGATGCTGCGCGCCAATGGCGAGACCTCGGCCCTTGCCCTGCTCGACCGCATGCGTGAAAAGGTGATAGCCGGGGCCTTCGAACCGGGACGGCTGCGGCACTGACTGGCATCAGGCTCTTCGATGACGGCGTGCCGCTTGGGCGTCATGCCCCGGGCACCTGGGCGGGCCTGGGCAGCTGGACGGAATCATGGAGAGGCAGGCGGTGAATTCTTCGACGTCAGGCCAGCCGCGTGGCTTGGCCCTCAGCATCCAGCTCGCCGCTTTTTGCGCCGCGTTTCCGCTGGCGCCTTGCCTCGCAATCAGCCCCGCCTATGCTTTGAGTGAAATCAAGCGCGAGGACCTGCCCTCGCCAGTCACGCCGCCCGCCGACGACGACATGTCGCCGCCCGGAACCGCGGTGCCGACGCCCGGCCCGCTCGGCGCGACGCCGCCTGCGGCCAGCCAACCGACGCCGCCCGACGAACGGGAACAGGTCGAACCGGGCGGGCCAACAAACGATGGTGGCATAGCCAATCCGCAAGTCGACCCGGATGAACCCTTGCCCGAGGTCGTCTACGATCTCGGCAAGCTGCCGGAGCCGGTCAGGCGCATGCACAATTTAATCATCGAGGCCTGCAAGAGCGGCGACATCGAAAAACTCCGGCCGCTGATCGGCCAGGGCGATGCGATGACCCAATTGTCGCTGAGCGAGATCGAAGGCGACCCGATCACCTTCCTGAAAGGGCTTTCGGGTGACGCGGAAGGCCAGGAAATCCTCGCCATCCTGGAAGAGGTGCTCAGTGCCGGCTATGTCCATGTCGATGTCGGCACGCCGCAGGAACTCTATGTCTGGCCATATTTCTTCGCGCTACCGCTGGACAAGCTCGACGCCAGGCAGCGGGTCGAGCTGTTCAAGATCGTCACCGCCGGCGACTATGACAGCATGAAGCAGTTCGGCGCCTATATCTTCTACCGCGTCGGCATCAACCCGGATGGACAGTGGACGTTCTTCGTCGCAGGGGATTGAGCTGCCGTTGTGGTAAACTCCACGCGCTGCCTCGACCTGCTATTCGTTGGCGCGATCGGCGGGGTCGTTGCGGAAGGAGAACGAACTTCAGCCAGTGGTCAAAAGGACGCCGTGACCGAATTTGTCGGCCAGATCCCGTATAAGCCGTTTTTCACGGGCCGTAAGACGCTTTTGATCGCTAAAACGCCAATTGCGCTCATACAGCGCAAATGCTTCTTCGGCGGGAATCGGACGCGCTACGTCACGATTCCAGGCGAGAGCCTGGAGCTCCGGAAACTCGGCGGGGACAATCATGGGCGCTATATCTGCGTTCATAACCCCAGCAACATAATGCGCGGTGCTTAAAAAATCCAACACCGTGGAAACGGCTACACCGCCGGCGCCTCGGAAAACTCCACGGCCCGACCCTGTCCTGGCGTGACTATCTCGCCTTCCCACATAACGCGCCGGCCGCGCACGAACGTGCCGACCGGCCAGCCGGTGACTTGCCTGCCGTCATAGGGTGTCCAGCCGGCCTTCGAGCCTGCCTGCGCATTGGTGATGGTCTCGCGGCGCTTCAGATCGACAATCGTGAAATCGGCGTCGTAGCCGGCGGCGATGCGACCTTTCCTGGCCATGCCGAAGATGCGCTGCGGGCCGTGGCTGGACAGGTCGACGAAACGCTGCAACGTCAGCCGGCCGGCATTGACGTGATCGAGCATGATCGGCACCAGCGTCTGCACGCCGGTCATGCCGGACGGCGAGGCCGGGTAGGGTTTTGCCTTCTCGGCCAGCGTGTGCGGAGCGTGGTCGGAACCCAGCACATCGACAATGCCTTGCGCAATGCCGTGCCAGATGCCGTCGCGGTGTCGCGATGCGCGCACCGGCGGGTTCATCTGGATCAGCGTGCCAAGCTGCGCATAATCGTCCGCGCTCAGCGTCAAGTGATGCGGCGTCGCCTCGCAGGTCGCGACGTCCTTGTGCTGTTCGAGGAAAACAATCTCCTCGGCGGTCGAGATGTGCAGCACGTGGATGCGGGCGCGAGCCTGGCGCGCGATGCGCACCAGGCGCTCGGTGCAGCGTAAGGCGGCGATCTCGTCGCGCCACACCGGATGCGAGGCTGGGTCGCCCTCGATGCGTTCGCCGAGCCGCTCGCGCAGCCGGAATTCGTCCTCGGAATGGAAGGCCGCACGGCGGCGCGTATTCCTCAGGATCGAGGCGACGCCCTCATCGTCCTCGACCAAAAGGTCACCGGTCGATGAGCCCATAAACACTTTTATGCCGGCAGCACCAGGCAGCCGCTCGAGGTCGCCGGCATCCCCGGCATTCTCGCGGGTGCCACCTACCCAGAAGGCAAAATCGCAATGCATGCGGCCAGTGGCACGCCGCACCTTGTCGGCAAGCGCTGCTTCGCTGGTGGTCAGCGGGTTGGTGTTGGGCATCTCGAAGACGGCGGTGACGCCGCCCAACACCGCTGCCCGCGAGCCTGTCTCCAGATCTTCCTTGTGCTCCAGCCCTGGCTCGCGGAAATGCACCTGGCTGTCGACGACGCCAGGCAGGATGTGCAGGCCGCGACAGTCGACCGTCTCGCCGGCGGAAGCTTGGCCGAGATCGCCGATAGCGGCGATGCGCCCGCCGTTGATGCCAATGTCGCGCCGGCCTTCGCCATCGTGGTTGACCACCGTGCCGCCTGTCAGGATGAGGTCGTAGGTCGTGGCCATGCTGATCCGGTCTCTTGCGGGGGGAGTGCCCGCGGCTTACGTAATGGCCGACCGTTTTGCAAGATCAGGTTCTTTTCCGCCCATGCCCTTTGCCCAGTTGAAAGACCGCGCGCTCGTTTCCGTGTCAGGCCCGGATGCCGAGAGTTTTTTGCAGAACATTCTGACCACCGACCTCGACGCACTGGCTGCCGGCGAAGCAAAGCCCGGCGCCTTGCTGACGCCGCAAGGCAAAATCCTGTTCGACTTCCTGATCTCCCGCGCTGGCGAGAATTTGTTCCGCCTCGAATGCCGATCCGATATATCAGACGATTTCATGCGCCGGCTGATGCTCTACAAATTGCGCGCCAAGGTCGAGATCGCCAAGGCAGATCAGGGGCTTGTCGCTGTTGCGTGGGGAGATGATTCAACCACTTCGCAATTTGATTCAACACCTTTCGCCGATGCACGGTTCCTCGACGCAGTCGCCAATCGCTTTTATGGCGCCACGGCGGCGGGCGGCGACCCGGCCGCATGGCAAGCTCTGCGCATCGCCCATGGGATTGCCGAAAGTGGCAGCGACTATCAGCTCGGCGACGCCTTCCCGCATGATGTGCTGCTCGATGAAACCGGCGGCGTCGGCTTCAGGAAGGGCTGCTATGTCGGCCAGGAGGTCGTTTCGCGGATGCAGCATCGCGGCACCGCCAGACGGCGGGTGCTGATCGTTTCGGCCGAACGGCCCCTGCCCGCTCCTGGCACAGAGTTGACAGTTGCAGGGCGACCGGTCGGCACGCTTGGGTCCACCGCCGGCACGGCGGGCCTGGCCATAGCCCGTATCGATCGCGTCAAGGCAGCGCTCGACGCCAGTCAGCCGATCATGGCGGATGACATCCCTGTGTCGCTCGCCATCCCGGCCTGGGCGACATTCATCTTCCCGCCGGAACCCGTCGGCGCGGAGGAGGCCTGATGGCGGCCGACCGTCCCGGCGCGCCGCCGCGCGCCTGGCAGCGCATGCTGTCGGGCCGGCGGCTCGATCTGCTCGACCCTTCGCCGCTCGACATCGAGATTTCGGACATCGCCCATGGGCTTGCCCGCGTCGCCCGCTGGAATGGCCAGACCATCGGCGATCACGCCTTTTCCGTCGCCCAGCATTCGCTGCTGGTCGAGGCGCTTTTCGGCGAGCTGGTGCCGGACGCCCCAGCTGATGCGCGGCTGGCGGCTTTGCTGCACGACGCGCCGGAATATGTCATCGGCGACATGATTTCACCGTTCAAATCGGTGATGGGCGGCAGCTACAAGGAGTGCGAGTTGAGGCTGCAGCGTGCCATCCACCTGCGCTTTTCGCTGCCGGTCGAACCGGTTGCGGGCACGCGCAAGGAGATCAAGCGCGCCGACCAGATCGCCGCCTATTTCGAGGCGACGCTGCTTGCCGGCTTTTCGACCGCCGAGGCGACCGAATTCTTCGGCCGGCCGCGCGGCTTCAATGCCGACCGCTTCGATTTCACCCCGCGTTCGGTGACCTGGGCGCAAAACGCGTTTCTCCAACGGTATGCGGCAATCGAGAAATCGCGGCGCCAAAACGCTGCAGCCGGCCGACTGAAAACACTAAATTGACCGGAGGGCATGAAAGTGCCGTGTTCGACCACGGTCTGCAGGACGCGTCCTGCCCAACATCGACACCGCGACACGGCCGCGATCGTGCGGGCACAGGGCGGACATAAATTGTAATCTAAAATAGAAAAATTAGCGCGTAGAGCACGCAGTCGAAAGGAACACAGTTACTAACGGGTGAAATACAAAAACCCTGGTTTTATTTCCAACTCTGTGAAAGGGATCTTTTCCTTCTCTCCAATAAAATTCGTTAGTTTCCTTAAGCGGGTTATCCTGAGAAAAATCCCATTCTGTGCGCGAATAGAAAATAACATCTGATATCACTACCCTAATATATAGCACCAAGACAGTCGACCAAACTATTAGGTAAATATATATCAACAAGCCCCCCTCATTTGCTCCCATGGGATGGCGCGAGCAGTAAGTCTACCGTCCCTGTCGGTCGAGCCGCTCCAGGAACCACTGCGTCAGCCGCACCCAGACCTCGTCTTTTTCGCCAGAATCCTCCCAGCCATGGTCGAGGTTGGGATTGTCGTTGACCTCTATGACGAAGACACCGTCCTTGGTTTCCTTGAGGTCGACGCCATAGAGGCCATCGCCGATGCAGCGCGCCGCCCTCACCGCCGTCTCGACGACATGGGCCGGCGCCTCCTTCAAGGTGAAGGTCTTGATGCCGCCCTGGTCGGGCTTGCCGTTGGCCTTGTGGTTGACGATCTGCCAGTGCTTCTTGGCCATCAGGTAGTGCACGGCAAACAGAGGCTGGCCGCCGAGCACGCCGACGCGCCAGTCATATTGGGTCGGAATGAATTTCTGCGCGATCAGGAGATCGGAATCCTCCAGCCATTCGGTGGCAAGCGACTTCAGCTCCTCAAACGTGGCGCATTTCTTGACGCCGCGTGAAAACGACGAGTCCGGGATTTTCAGCACCAGCGGAAAGCCCAGCGTCTGCGCCGCCACTTCAAGGTCCGAGATGCCGGCGATCATCACCGTCGGCGGCACCGGCACCTTGTTGTAGGTCATCAGTTCGTTGAGATAGACCTTGTTGGTGCAGCGGATCATCGACAGCGGATCATCGATGACCGGCATGCCTTCCTGCTGGGCGCGGCGCGCGAAGCGGTAGGTGTGATTGGAGATCGAAGTGGTCTCGCGGATGAACAGCGCGTCGTAGTTGGCGAGCTTGGCCAGATCCTTTTTGGTGATCGGCTCGATTTCGACGCCCATCTTCTCGGCGATCTTGGCCCAATAGCGTAGCGACGAGATCTCC
Organism: Mesorhizobium sp. WSM4848; assembly: GCF_055811375.1. Lineage (NCBI taxonomy): Bacteria > Pseudomonadati > Pseudomonadota > Alphaproteobacteria > Hyphomicrobiales > Phyllobacteriaceae > Mesorhizobium > Mesorhizobium sp. WSM4848. The sequence continues at coordinate 124,916 of NZ_JBVVPX010000005.1, read as the reverse complement.
GATGGCGGCAACTCCTCATGCGGATCGACCAGCGTGGCGAAGGTGTAGCGCGCCGGTGTGCGGCCCTTGGTGTCACGCCACTCGCGGCTGGTGTAGGTCTCAAGGCACTGAAGAAAGCGCTTTTCTTCCTCCTCGGTCATCCTGGCCAGCGGATGAAAGCCGATCTTGCGGATCGACGCCCATTCGGCGCTGTCCGTGATGTGGACTTCCAACGCCGGCGCTCGGAACCAGTCGAACAAAAGCTTGGCGAAGCGATCCCATATCTTCGACGAGCCGATGCCGAAAAAGATGCAGACTTTTTGCGGAAAGGCGCCGCCCAGATCCTTGCGGCATTTGTTGAGCGCGAGTTCCAGTTCCGGCAGCGCATGATCGTAGAGCTTGCGCTCGGACAGGTCGATCATCGTCTCGACCGTCGGAATGACCTTGTGACCGCGCGAACCGGCGAGCAGCGAGGCATAGTAGCCGCGGCTTTGGTAGCCGTAATTGTTCGACAGGTTGATGACTTTCGGCCGCTGGCCGCGAAACAGCGCCGGATGCGCAAGATAGTCGCGATTGGTGATGATCTTGTGCGGTGTCGCCACCTGGTCGAGATCGTTCTGCCGGCCGGTAAGGATGACCCAGGTCATTGTCTATCGCGCTTTCCGAGGATTATGGCGGCACGCAATCCATCGCGGCCGAATTGCGCCATGTTCATGAAGATGCCGTAAGGCACCGGAATGTTGGCGGCATCAAGGATGGCCTCCTGTCTCTCGTCTTCGACCCAGGGATCGTGGATCAGGATATGGTCGCCATCGTCGCCGATGGCCAGCACCCAGTGCGGAACCTTCTTGCCGAACATAAGGAAGCCGCTGATCAGGACCAACACCAGTTTTCCTTCTGCGATTGCGGTGCGGATATCGTCGATGGCGAATGGACGGTAATTCACCGGGATGCCGTAACGTTCCGCGCGCCGGCGAAAGTCGACCTGCGCCAGTTCCATCACCCGCCGCTTGTCTTGGCTGCGCACCGACTGCAGGAACAGCGCACCATGGAAGGAGACATATATCTCGGCAGAGAGCCCGCTTTCGTGGCCGGCAACGGCGAGGCCGAACGGCTCGCAGCCGCCCGGCCCCGACATCATGAAAACGGTGGTCGCCTCGCGCCACAAACGGATTTCCATAACCGGGTCGGGCACGAAGCCGGGATCGAAATTGGCCATCGCCATCATCAGGCAGCACGGGCCGCAAGTGAAATCGCAGGTCTGCTGGTAGAACGGCACCCTGGTGGCGACCGGAATGTCGCCGCGCAAGGTCTTTTCGTAGCGCAGCGCCGTGGCGCCGTCCTCGTAATAGCCCGGTTCGCGGCCAATCTTGCGGTAGCCGCTCTGCTCGTAAATGCGGATGGCTCGGCTGTTATCCTCGCGCACCTCGAGACGCAGCATCATGCGGTTGTGTTCGAAGGCGGCTTCCTCGGCCCGCTTCAACAGCATGCGGCCAATGCCGAGCCCGCCGAAAAGCGGAGCGGTGGCTATGGAATAGAGCCGTGCTACTCCGCTGCCCTTGCGAAACAGCACGACCGCATAGCCGGCGATGCGGCCTTCGTTTTCAGCGACCAGCATCTCGGCGGTCTCGCGTTCGATCAACTGACGAAAGGAACGACGGGAAATGCGGTCGCCAGAGAAAACAGCTTTTTCGATCGCCGCGAGGTCATCGACGTCGGACGCGCGGGCCGTGCGAATCTCGGCAGGCATGCGGGCTTGGAAAACCTCGATTGGATTGTGGAAAGGCTTTGTCAGAAGTGTCGACAACACAGCCGAAGCGCCAGCATCCGTCAAGCGCTATCGCACCTCGATTCGGGCTGAATTGTGACAGTTTCGGCGGCGCATGACCCCGATAATCGAAATCGATTTTCGGAAAGGACCATGCGCAAAAATTAAAGTGCTACAGCGTCCTTTGCGTGTCCAAAAGACGCGCGGCGCTGTAGACGCAACCTTTGAAAAACAGCGCAGCTCAGCTGGCCAGCCCGGCAACAAGCTGGCTGTAGGCGCTCTTGGCCACTGCAGTCAGCTGCGCGCGCGGCAGCGAGCCGACGACGGCGCAGCCATAGCCCTTGTCCAACCAGTAGATCGCCTCGGGGCCGTCTTCTCCCGATCCATAAGTGCCCTTGGTCTTCTCGGCCGATTCCGCAGTGACGAACAGCGAGATGCGCTCGCCCTTGGCGTCCTCATAAAGCAACATCGCGGCCTTGCTCTCGCCAGCGGGCAGCAGCCGACCGCCGACGAGCTGGAATCCTTGCGCCGCCAGATCCGGTGCGACCAGCTTCAGGCCGACCCTATTGGACAGCCAGGTCTGCAGATGATCCTTGTCGCTGGCCGGCACTTCCACCGCATGCCGCTGCTCGGCGGCATAGAGGACATGGGCTGCGATCGCCTGCTCGGCGAGTTGGTCCTCGGCCGGGTCTTCCAGACCGAGACGGTCGATGCCGGCGACATATCCGCCGACACCGCCAATGGCCAGCATCGCCGCTGCGGCAGCCGCCCGCCACCAGCGCGAGTTCGATGCCGCCGTCTTGACCGGCGCCTCGCCGAACACGATATTTTGCAACCGCGCCGGCACCGGCTCGTCGAGCACGCCGGCGAAGGCGGCACGCAGCGCTGCGCGGTCGGCGACATAGCGGAAGCTCCTCGCCTTCATTTCAGGATTGGCCTCGAGCCAGGCGTCATAGGCCACGCGCTCGTCAACCGGCAACTCGCCATCGAGGGCCATATGGATGTCGCGTTCGGAAAAGTCGCGCCGGGTCATTTCTCGACGATCCTTATCGCCCGGCGACGCGCGGCGTCATCCAGCAGCCCGCGCAACTCGTCACGCCCGCGCGCGATGCGCGACATCAGCGTGCCGGCCGGGACGCCGAGGATGTTGGCGGCCTCGGCATAGGAAAAGCCTTCGATGGCGACCATGACCAGTGCTGCGCGCCGATCGGGGCTGATCGCCTGCAATGCGTCGATGATCTCGCGCGAGGCGATGCTCTCCACCTGCTCAGCGGGTGCTGCCTGCGCCTCGCGCGCTTCCAGCGGCAGCATCGCTGCTTCGCCGCGCCGGTTCACCTTGCGCATCTGGTCGATGAACAAATGATGCATGATCGTAAACAGCCACCTCCTGGGGCTTTCTCCAGTCTGCCAATTGTCGAGCCGCACAAGCGCTCGTTCGAGACAGTCCTGAACGAGATCGTCGGCGGAATCGCGATCGCGCAGCAGCGAGCGCGCATAACGGCGCAGGCGTGGTATCTCGCCCAGGATTGCTGCCTTCTTTTCGTCCATGACCGCTGGTTCTGAGGTCGCCCTTGTTCATCCGATTGAACGCGCCTTCACGGTGCGGCGCAAGCGGCCAGCGCGAAGCGGTCCGCCGCCCGGCCACCCTAGCAACAAGATAACGCAGGGGCGGACCGGTTTATTCCCGGTGGGATTGCGAGGCAAAGCAGAGTCCTCCCATCGCGGGCGACGCGACAAAGGCCCCGATAACCCGCAGTGACATGTGCGGAAGGCGCTAGCGATCTCGAATCGAGCCGTCGAGGTCCTTCGCATCCCCTCCCTCCAGCGCTGCGGAATATCCCGCACCGTATTGGGACTCACAGTTGAACCGCCCGGACCGGGCTCGCCAACGTCAGTCTTCCCATGCCTCGTCGGTGAATGCCTTCATGTCGAAGTTGGGATCGGATGGCCCCAACGCGGCACACTTCTCCTGCAACACCGCAATCCTGTCACGCAAAGGCTTGCGGGCGTGGTTACGCTCAAGTTCATGCAAAAGTGCAATCCGCACTGCTTCTGTTTTGCTGGCGGCGTTGATCTCGCGTTGCAATTTTGTGGCCAGCGCATCCACTTCCTTGTCGCGAATATAGAGAGGCACTTTTGAATATCTCCTGCTGAACCTTCAACTATTCCATTTATTGGACATTCAAACAGATGATCCCTTAGGCCTCCTTCGCTGCTCTTGTCAGCAGCCGCTGGTAAAACAGCCCGATGCCAATCAGCACCGCGCCGAGGCCGATGAATGACAGCGCCCTCAGCACGCCTTCCAGTTCCGACATGTCGAAGAGGAAGACCTTCAACACCGCGACCGAGATCAGCGCGGCCGACGCAACGCGCAGCACCTGCGACTTCAGCCAGACGCCGGCGGTGAGCAGCGCCACGCCAATGATCAGCCACAGCGCGGAATAGGTGTAGGTCTCGAGCTGACCGAGGCCGCTCCATAGGCCGATGAACTCGCCCTTGAACAGCCGCCGCACCGACAGCGTCGCATAGACGAAGGCGAGCAGCGCCGCCATCAGCGCCAGCATCGCGGCATACCATTTCGGCCGCTTGTCACGTGCGTAGAGCGCGAGCCCCCCAGCAGCGAGGGCCGGCAAGAGATAGGCGAGGAACAGCAGGTTGAACACCGGGATCCGGCCGGTCGATTCGTCGGTAAACAGCGGGTTCAGCGCCCCAAAATGCTGGATGACGATGAAGGCGGCCGAGACGACGCCCGCGGCAAGCGAACCATAGCGCAGCACTAGGCTTGGCGAGCGCATGTCGATGGCGACCAAGATGGCGCCGGCGCCGATGGCGATCAGCGTGTAGATCGCCTGCTCGGCAAGCGTCGCAGCACCCGCGTCGATGACGCCGCCATGCATGGCATGGCGCACCAATATGGCAACCGTGAGCACTGCAAACAGTGCTGCGCCCGCTTCCATGGCGAGGCGTGGCCGGCCATTTGTGGTGCGGGCGAGTTGCCAGGCGGCAAAGCCGAAGGCAAGTGCCGGCACGCCGTAGCCCGGCAGCAGCCAGTTGAACACCGGCGTCCTCGACAGGAATTCAGCGCCGACGATTGTCGGGTCAAAGGCGATGCGGCCGAGCACCGCGATGACCGCAGCGACCGAAATCCAGCCGAGCACCGGGTAGGCGCGCCAGCGGGTGGCCAACGCCGGCACGATGGCCGCGGCACCCAGAAGCATGGTCGTCCAGCCGGACCCAAAGGCCATGTAGAGCATCAGCAAGGCAGCGACTGCTGCCCCGCCAAGCGCGAACGAGACGGCAGCACCGCCCTGTAGCGGCGGCTGTTCACCGCGCGCAATCCACTCGCCTCCGGTGGCGAAGACCACCACCAGAAGGGCTGCAACCGCCGCGTAGGCAAGATCGCGGTCGAGATTGCCGAAGGTGAACCAGAGCGCCAACAGAATGACCAGTGGCGCGACAGCGCCCCATGCCGCCCACGAGGCGGCACGGATATGAGCGGATGCGGCAAATCTGCGCGCTGCCCAGAAGCCGGCTCCGATGAACACAAGTCCAAGAAAGATGCCGATCCTGAGCATCAGCATGTCGGATACAGCCGCCGGCAGGCCATCGACGCCGAGAGCGCCACCTGAAAAGTCTGAAGCAATCGAGGTTGGCGGAATGATGCCGAGATAGACCAGCACCGTCGCCAGCCCTGCGGCGTGCAGAAGCGCCAGCGCCAGCGGCCGGTAGAGCGCTGTTGCAACCAGGGCTGCGATAATGGCTGCTCCCGGCAGAGCATCGCCGGCAGCGTATGCGGGGTCGACGAACAGCGCCATCGCCGAAAGGCCGACGAAGAAGCCAGGCGCGACCGATGGCCAGTCGAAGCCGCTGGCGGGTTCTGCTTCGCCACCGCGACGGCCGAGCCAGACGAGGGCGAGCACGGCCAGGGTCACCGCGTTGATAAAGAGGATGACAGGCAGGTTGGTGCCCGGCGCATCGGTCATGTAAAGAATGGTCCACAGGCCGGTGCCGACGAACGCTGCCGCCATCAGCAATTTCCAGTCGCGCAGGCGGGCGATCACGCCGGTAGCGGCGAGCACAATCGCCAAATAGCCGAACAGCGCCCAAGGATTTGGTGCCTGCGAGGCGACCAACATGGGCGTCACCACCGCGCCGAGCAGGCCAACGCCGGCCAGTGCCTGGCCATGGACGAGGGCTGCCGCGATCGTCGCCACACCGATGGCGCCGAGCAGCGTGAAGGCGAGCGCCGGCCCGATGAAGCCGTAGACGCCATGCGCGGCATAAACCGTGCCGAACAGGATGAAAGCACCGGCCGCCGTCAGGATCGCCGGAATATAGGCGCCGGCGACGCCCTGCACCGGCACCTTGAAGCCGGTACGGCGGATGAACTCGCCGACGGCGACCAGCACCAGCCCGAGCATTGCTGCCATGCTCAGCCGCACGCCGGGACCGAAAATGCCGGCCTCGATGGTGTAGCGGATCAGAAACAGCCCGCCCAGAGCCAGCGCGATGCCGCCGACCCAGACCGCCCAGCGGGTGCCGAGCGCCGTTTCAATGTCGGGTTTCTGGGCCGCTTTTGCCGTCGCCGCGGACGGTTGCGCAGGTGCAGACCTAGCCGGCGCCGCCTCGCCCGCAGCCCACGGTCCGGATGCAGCCTCCCCGGCTTCAACCTCCGTGGGCGGCTTTTCCTCAGCCTCGCGCGCCGATGGCGGGGCAATGTCGGTCACGGCCGCAATTGCCGCGTCCGCCGGCATGCTGTCGTTTGCGGCCTGATCTACCGGCTTGGCCTGCGGCGGGGCCACATGGACACCCGAAAGCACGAGGCTGCGCAGCGCCCCGAGCTCGCGCTCGATCAGGCCGATGCGGCTCTGCTGGCGCGAGATAATGACGAACAGCGCGATGATCGCGACGAGGCCGATCAGGCTTTCGAACATGGCGGTTCCCCCAAACCAAGCCAGTAGTTACTGACAAATACGGCGGCCAGACGGCCAGCCGAGTCAGCGCGCCGCCAGATCGGCGACCGGAAGACTGGCGACCGGAAAGATCGAGCATGTTTCGGTGCCGAAAGCCAGCGGCGGCGCCTTGTATTTGTTGTCGATGATGCGTTGGAGCAATTTCAGGCCGGTATATTTGGCGATCACGGCGTGCGAAATGGTGCCGAGGCCGGGCGGCGAGACCCGGCCTGGATAGAGTTCCGCTTCGCTCATGTAATGATTTCTCCGGCGGCGGTCTCGGCGCCAATCTCCTTGCCCGCCGCGTGGTGCTTGCGCAAGGCGGAGAGGAAGCCGGCGCGGGCGCCGGGCGCCTCGATACCGCGCGGCTCGTAGACATGGCGGGAAAAAAAGAAGCCGGTCAACCGGAAGGCATCCTCGATCGCCGCCGGGTCGGCGCGCAGCCCGGAGCCGCGCTGCAGGAATGCGGGGAGCACCAGCATCTTGTCGCGCCAGGGCGCGCCGGCCTGTCGCGACACGGCGCGACCGGATTTCGGCGAGACATAGGCAAGGTCCTGCCTGGCGCCGGTCGCGGCACACTGACTGAGATCGAGGCCGAAGCCGAGTTCGTCGAGAATCAGCAATTCGAAACGCGCCACCAGTTCGCCGGCGGCGTCCGCATCATCGAGATGGGCGATCATCACGGCCAGCGTCTCGTAGAGGCCGTCATGCGCGTCGCGCTCGGGCAGCAAGCGCAGATGCGCCGCCATGGTCTGCAGCCCATAGATGGCGACGGCGCTGTCCATCAGCCGGGCGGCGTTCATCTCGATCGCCTCGGCCTGGAAGGTGCCCAGATGCTCGTCGAGCCGCGCCCGCCACAACAGGTCGACGCGGTTGCCGGGCTGCAGAACCGGCTGCTGCTTGCGCGAGCGGCCGCCGCGCACGAGGCCGAGATGGCGGCCATGCGCTCGCGTCATGACCTCAAGAATGGCACTGGTTTCGCCATGCTTGCGGGTGCCGAGAATAATTCCCTCGTCGTGCCATTCCATGAACGCAGCTTGTCACCGCTTCGGTGGCGAAATCAAGTTTTTCAGGCGCTGTGTGGGTGCCCTCCGCGGCGGTCCGCGCGGAGGTGATCGGCGAGGACGTCATCGATCAATTGCGTGGCGACCAACCGGCTCACGAGGGCTGTGTCGATAGTGACTTCCTGTTCGAGCATGATCTTTTCCTAAAACCGGCTCCCACTTTTCGGGAACATGCTCTAATGCGGAAACTCCAGCCCCATCTCGCGATAGCGCTCGGGGTCGTCGCCCCAGTTCTCGCGCACCTTGACGAACAGGAAAAGATGCACCTTCTGTTCGAGGATACCGGATATCTCCATGCGTGCCGCCTGGCCGATGGCACGGATCGTCTCGCCCTTGTGGCCGAGCACGATCTTCTTCTGGCTGTCACGCTCGACATAGATGGTCTGGTCGATGCGCACCGAGCCGTCCTTCTTCTCTTCCCATTTCTCGGTCTCGATATGGGAGGAATAGGGCAGTTCCTGATGCAGCCTGAGATAGAGCTTTTCGCGAGTGATCTCGGCCGCCAGCTGACGCATCGGCAGGTCGGAGATCTGGTCCTCCGGGTAGTACCAGGGGCCGGCAGGCAGGGTTTCCGAGAGATAGTCGAGCACGTCCCTGCAGCCCGACCCGGTTAGCGCTGAGACCATGAAGGTGCGCTTGAAAGGCACTCTTTCATTCGCTGCCGCGGAAAGGGCCAGCAGCGCCTCGGGCTTGACCCGGTCGACCTTGTTGAGGATCAGCACCATCGGCTGGCGGACATCCTTCAGCCGTTCGAGGATCGCGTCGGCGTCGCCCCTGATGCCGCGCTCGGCGTCGATCAGCAGCAGCACGATGTCGGCGTCCTTGGCGCCGCCCCAGGCGGTCGTCACCATCGCTGTGTCCAACCGCCGCTTCGGCTTGAAGATGCCCGGCGTGTCGACGAAGACGATCTGTGCGTTATTGTGGATGGCGATGCCGCGCACGATGGCGCGCGTCGTCTGCACCTTGTGGGTGACGATCGACACCTTGGCGCCGACCAGTTGATTGACCAGCGTCGATTTTCCCGCATTGGGCGCGCCGATCAACGCAACGAAGCCAGAGTGCGTGGTGGCGGCTTCCGTTGCCGGCGGGACGTCTTCGGTGGCGGTCATGCCGCGCTCCCCTTGTTCAGCCAGACGCCTTCGCGCAACAGCAGCGCAGTCGCGGCGGTTTGCTCGGCCTCACGCTTGGAGCGCCCGCTGCCGGTCGCCGGCGGATAGGCGCCGACCTTGACGGTGACGGTGAACAGCGGATCGTGGTCCGGTCCCTCGCGGCTGTCGATTATATAGACCGGCACGGCGCCTGCCGCCTGATGCGCCCACTCCTGCAGTTCGGTCTTGGCATCGCGGCGGGCGGCGCCGGTGGCCTGCGAGCGCGGCCGCCAGTATTTGTGGATGAAGGCGCGGGCCGCCTCCAGCCCGCCATCGAGATAGAGCACGGCGATCAGCGATTCCAGCGCATCAGCCCGCAGATTGACGCGCTTGCGCCCGTCCAGGCCGCGCACGTCCGAGCCGGCACGGATCAGCTCCGGCAGGCCGATCTCCTCGGCGATGTCGGCCAGCACCTCGGCATTGACCAGCGCGTTGAGCCGGAGCGACAGTTCACCTTCGGCAGCGTCCGGATACGCCGCCAGCAGCATGTCGGCGACGACCAGGCCAAGGACGCGGTCGCCCAGGAATTCGAAACGCTCATAGTCGATGCCGGCATGGCTGCTGCGGGCGCTGGCATGGGTCAGCGCGCGCTGCAAGCGCTGTCGGTCGGCAAAGGCGTGGCCGGTGCGCTCCATGAGCGCTTCGGCGAGCGCGTCGACGGTCAGCCGTTTTGTCGCCACCATGACCTATTTGACGAAATCGAGCAGGCGCGACGCGCGCATCTGCGACGGCCATTTCCAGATTTCGAGCGGGCTGGCGCTGCCACCGATCGAGAAGAAGATGAGGTTGGCGCGACCGACCAGGTTCTCGTCGGGCACGAAACCGACGGTGAAGCGACTGTCCGAGGAATTGTCTCTGTTGTCGCCCATCATGAAATAGTGGCCGGGCGGCACGTCGAATTCCTGGGTGTTGTCACCGATCGAGTTGGGTATCAGGTCGAGCGTGTCATAGCTGACGCCATTCGGCAATGTCTCGCGATAGACGTCGACCGGCCCGCTCTCCTCGGTGATGTCGCGATTGTCGATCTGCCCGACCTTCTGGCGCTGCACGCCGACGCCGTTGATGAAGAGCTGGCCATCCTTGACCTGGATCTTGTCGCCCGGCAGGCCGACGACGCGCTTGATGTAGTCGACGGAGGGGTCCGGCGGGAACTTGAACACCGCCACGTCGCCGCGCTTCGGCTCGGCGCCCCAGATGCGGCCCGAAAACAGGTCCGGCCCGAACGGCAGCGAATAGCGCGAGAAGCCATAGGACCATTTGGTGACGAAGAGATAGTCGCCTTCGAGCAAGGTCGGCCGCATCGACCCGGACGGGATAGAGAATGGCTGGAAAAGAAGCGTGCGGATGACCAGAGCGAGCAACAGCGCCTGGACGATGACGCTGACGGTTTCGCCAAGCCCGCCGGATTTCTTCTGGGATTTTTCAGCCACGCTCATGTCGTCCTCGATTATGCGTTGGTTGGTATAGAGTCTCGGCGCGCGCTGGGCAACGTCATGCCGGTGGTCAGATGCGATCAATATGGCGCTTCTTCGACGGGCATCGCCTCGATTATCACAAAGGCTTGAGCAAGCGGAAAATCATCGGTGATGGTAAGGTGGATCGCCGCTCTGTGGCCTTCAGGCAGGATCTTGTCCAACTGCGCCGCCGCCCCGCCGGTCAACGCCATGGTCGGCTTGCCGCTGGCCAGATTAACGACGCCCATGTCGCGCCAGAACACCCCTTGCGCCATACCGGTGCCCAGCGCCTTGGCGCATGCCTCCTTGGCAGCAAAACGCTTGGCATAAGAGGCGGCGCGGGCGCCGCGGTTTTCGGAGCGGGCCTGTTCGACCTCGGTATAGATGCGCTGGATGAAGCGCTGGCCATGGCGCTGCAGCGATTTTTCGATGCGTCTGATGTCGATCAGGTCGCTGCCGATGCCAATGATCATTGGGCGGGAACTTCGCGTACGGCCGTTCCAGCTCTGTTCGTCAGGCGCATGGAGCGCGAGAAAGAGCGGCGTGGCCACACATAGAGACGCACCCGCTCGAAAAGACCATCAGGCTTGCGGCGTCGAAAAAGCACTCTGTCCCTGTCCTGATCCACTACGCCGGCCCGGCCACCCGGAAGCGGGCTTCACATCTTGCGCTGCAAGCACGCCGGAAGGCAATCAAGGCTTCGATATAGCGACACCCAAGCCCCAAGACAACGAATCGCTGCCGCGATGGTCTGCCACAGGAGGGAACCAAATGCGACGGGTTCGCCTTGCCCCGAAGTAGCAAGTTGCATGGATGTCAGCTTGCGAGCAGCCAAGCTTCAGCCGCAATCCTATCGTGCACGGCCGGCGTTGCCGGTCTCGAAAACCCAGCCGTCGGGGTAATCCTCGGCAAAGCCAGCCTCGGAAATGACCAGCGTGGCACGGTAAGGCACTGTGGGAGCCTCGTAGATATACTCGGTCTCACTCACACGATAGTAGGTTTGCGGCAGAACAACCAAATTCGACGCGCCGGCAACCAGCCAGGCTACCGGAAAATCCGCCTTGTCGCCGACCTTCAGGTTCATTCTGCGAATTTGTTGCAGGTTCGTCGCCGGCGTGAAGCTGTAGTCCAGATCCACCATCGACTGAACCGCCGGCTGCCGCTGCCCATTGACAGTCCAGCCGGACTCGTTGCGGATGCCGGTCTCGTTGCGGATGATTGTGAGATCAACTGACTGGGAACCGACGAACCCGCGAACGGTGCCGGATCTGGTCGTCCAATCTTCGGCCAGTTGCACTGCGTAGTCCAAACGTGCCGGGCCCGCATCCGATAGGTATACAGCGGCTCCATTCAAGAGCCAGCCGGGGTCTGTCTGGTTTAGCTGCACAGCATCGTGCCCTGGTTCGTCCGTCCTGCGCCAGATAGCGAGCAGAGACATGCTCTCACCTCTCGATCCGTTGTTCATCGCTGCGATCAATTTTTCGGTCGGGGTCGGATACGAGTTGCTGAAGGCTGCTTCCCAATATGACCAGGCTCACTCCGAGCAAGGCGACATCCTTGATCAGAAAGGCACCTAGCCCGTTGAGGAAAGGAAACCCTCCGGATCCCGTTTCCCAGATCGGCAGGGTGAGAATTGTCGAGGATGTCAGCGCAAAGATGACTGAACCGATGGCACCCCCCATGAGGCCGGCCCAAACGCTGCGGACAGATGCCACCAGCAGAAGCGCTGTGGCCAGTTCGACCACGCCCAGGAAGTAGGAGGCCCCCGCTGATCCGAATGCGGGATAGAGCCATGCCAGCCAAGGTGTATTCTCTATGAATGGCCTCAGCGCCTCGATCTCGATTGCAGTAAATTTCAAAATGCCGATCAACAGCAGAGGAAGCACCACCCCCAAAAGGGTTACCGCGCGACCGACGGCAGCAAGGTGGTAGCCAGCTTGATTGATGCGCGCCACGAACGGAGCGTTGGCGGTTGCAGAGGTAAACATAGCCTTCTCCTTTCGATTTGTATGCTCCAAGCATATAATAATTCGACCTTGATGTATATGCTCCGAGCATATATTTTTTGGCGATGACCGATTCCAGGATTGAAAATGTGATTGGCGCTCTAGCGCTCGCCTTTGCCGACACGTTGCAGCGGGACGCTCAGGCCAAAGCACCGGAGCCCGGCCCAGCGGCTTCCGCGATCACCCTCATTGGCCACGTACCAGGCCTGTCGATCGAGAGGTTGCGCCGCGCATTGTCACTGTCCCATTCGGGCACCGTCAGACTGGTCGATCGACTGGTCGCGGATGGATTGGCGGCTCGGTTCTCGGCGCCTGATGACCATCGCGCGGTAGCGCTAAGGCTCACTCCTTTGGGCGAGACGACCTGCAGTGCTATTCTTTCCGCTCGCCAGAAAGGGCTCGCGTCAGCTCTTGCTGTTCTAAATCAGGAGGAGTTGCAGGAATTCGGTAACCTTGCCGCCAAGCTGTTGCGTGGGCTCGTCAGCACCGAGGACCATGCGTACCGTATTTGCCGACTCTGCAACTATACCGTGTGCCTCGGCTGCCCTGTGGAAGCGGAACTGGCCTGAGCTGTGGCTTTGGCAAAACTAAAGCGCGTCGCACCTCGATGATGGCTGCGGCAGGCGTGAACCCGGTTGCCCGCAAGCCGACCTTGCCGACGCACTTCGTTCTCGCCAAAAATACCGATTACCCGTTGTACCAGCTGATCTCGACGAGATTGCCGTCCGGATCGCGGAAATAGACCGACATCATCGGGCCACGGGCGCCGATCCGCTCGACCGGCCCGACTTCTATCGCCACGCCGTTGGCCGCCAGGCTGGCGCATATCTCGGAGAGCGGGCGCGCGGCGACCAGGCAAAAATCCGCGGAGCCCGGCGTCGGCGCCTTGGCCTTCGGCTCGAAGGTGTGGCCTGCCTCATGCACATTGATCTTTTGCGTTCCAAACAGCAGCGCCGTCGGCCGGTCCGGCTCGTCGAGGCGCTTGAAGCCGAGCACGCGCCGATAGAAGGCGCAGGTGTCCTCGACGGAGCGAACGGTCAGCACGAAATGATCGATGCCGGCAATCAAGGTAGCGCCTCAGTTAATGTTTGTTTTGACAGGTCGTGTCCCAAAACCGCTGCGCACCCTCGGTTCAAGCTCCGGTTCAAGCCCAAGGAGGGCATGCTTTCGGGCGACCTGCCCTTATATCATGCCTTATATGTTGCGGCTGCCCGGCTTGACTGGCGGTATGGCGGCAAGCTCGGGCGGCAGCCTGTCGGCCGGGTAGGCCGGAACCTCATATTCGGCGAGCGCGATGAGCGGCACGCCGACATCGGTCTTGCCGGCCGAGCGGTCGATGATGCAGGCAGCGGCAACGACCTCGGCGCCAAGCGCGCGCAGGCAGTCGATGGTCTCGCGGATCGACAGGCCGGTGGTGACGATGTCCTCGACGATGACGACGCGCGAATCCCTGGCGATCTCGAAGCGGCGCAGCCTGAACTCGCCCCCTTCCCGCTCGACCCAGATCGCCGGTGCGCCAAGATGGCGCGAGGTCTCGTAGGCAGGAATCAGCCCGCCGATCGCCGGGCCGACGACGTAATCGATCCCGCCGGGCACAGCAGCGCGGATTTTTTGGGCCAGCGCCTTGCACAGGCGCTCGGTCTTGTCGGCATGCATGAAGACCCGTGCCTTCTGCAGGAAGACCGGGCTTCGCAAGCCCGAAGTCAGGATGAAATGCCCTTCGAGAACGGCACCGGCTTCACGGAAAACGCCCAGCACTTCGTCGGTGTCCATTGTTCGCTCCATGTGTAGTAGCGAGTAGTGAGTAGCGAGTAGTGAGAGCACCCTTCACTATTCACTATTCACTATTCACTATTCACTATTCATTACCCATTCACCCGCCGTGCATCGCTGACGCTCGAATTGTCCTTGAGCTGCGACAGCAGCCGGTTCAGGTGCTTGAGGTCCCAGACTTCGAGATCGATCAGCATTTCGGTGAAATCAGGCGCGGTGCGCACCATCGACAATGTATGGATGTTGGCATCGTTGGATGCAACGACCTGCGCGATGTCGGCCAGCGAGCCCGGCGCGTTGATGGCGGTCACCGAGACGCGCGCCGGAAACCGCTCCTTGGTGCGCTCGTCTATGTCCCAGCGCACGTCGATCCAGCGTTCTGGCTGGTCGTCGAAGGCCTGCAGCGCCGGCGACTGGATCGGATAGATGGTGATGCCGGTCCCCGGCTGCACAATGCCGACGATGCGGTCGCCGGGCACAGCACCTTCCGGCGCGAAGCGCACCGGCAGGTCGCCGCGCACGCCGCGAATCGGCACGGCGCCGTCCCTTGGCTGGTCCTTGTCCTTGCGAGCGGCGCGGCCCGGAATCTGGAACAGCATGCCGGCGGCGTTGCGGATCTTCGACCAGCCCTCCTCGCGCTGCTTGGGCGCCGCCAGCGTGATGCGCTCGTCCTTGTAGTCGGGAAACACCGCCTTGATGACATCGGTGGAGGCAAGTTCGCCGCGACCGACAGAGGCCAGCACATCCTCGATGTCCTTGCGTGCCAGCCGATGCAGCACCGATTTCAAGCTTTCCTTGGTAAAAATCTTGCCTGATCGCTCGAAAGCGCGTTCCAGTATGCGGATGCCGAGACCCGAATACTGCTTGCGGATGGCATTCTTGGTGGCGCGGCGGATCGCCGAGCGCGCCTTGCCGGTGACGACGACCGATTCCCATGCCGCTGGCGGCACCTGCGCCTTGGAGCGGATGATCTCGACCTCGTCGCCATTCTTCAGCTCGGTCATCAGCGGCATGATGCGGCCGTTGACCTTGGCCCCGACGCAGGTGTCACCGACATCGGTGTGCACCGCATAGGCGAAGTCGATCGGCGTGGCGCCGCGCGGCAGCGCGATCAGCATGCCCTTGGGCGTGAAACAGAACACCTGGTCCTGGAACAGCTCGAGCTTGGTGTTTTCGAGGAAGTCCTCGGGATTGTCGCCTTCGGCTAGCTGCTCGATAGTGCGCCGCAGCCAGGCATAGGCGTTGGTCTCCTTCGAGATCGCGTGGGCGGTGCCGTTCACCTTGCCGCCGCTATCCTTGTAGATCGAATGCGCGGCAACACCATATTCGGCGATCTTGTTCATCTGATAGGTGCGGATCTGCAGCTCGACGCGCTGCCGCGACGGCCCGACGATGGTGGTGTGGATCGAACGGTAGTCGTTCTGCTTCGGGGTCGAGATGTAGTCCTTGAAGCGGCCGGGCACCATCGACCATGTCGTGTGGATGGCGCCGAGCGCCCGGTAGCAGTCCTCGACGGTATCGACGACGACGCGAAAGCCGAAAATGTCGGACAGCTGCTCGAAGGACAGCGCCTTGGCCTCCATCTTGCGGAACACCGACCACGGCTTCTTCTGACGGCTCTTGACCTCGGCCTTGATCGCATATTTGTCGAACAGCGTGGACAGCGCCTTCTCGATCTCGAACAGCACATCCTTGTTGCGCTCGAAGATTTCGGCGAGCCGCGCGGTGACGGCGCGGTAGGCTTCGGGATTGATGAAGCGGAAGGCGATCTCCTCGAGCTCCTCGCGCATGCCTTGCATGCCCATGCGCCCGGCCAGCGGCGCATAGATATCCATCGTTTCCTCGGCGATGCGCAGGCGCTTGGCTTCGGGGACATGGTCGAGCGTGCGCATGTTGTGCAAGCGGTCGGCAAGCTTGACCAGAAGCACGCGAACGTCTTCCGAGATCGCCAGCAACAGCTTGCGCAGGTTTTCCGCCTGCTCGGCCTTCTTGGAGACGAGGTCGAGTTTCTTCAGCTTGGTCAGGCCTTCGACCAGCTTGCCCATTTCCGGACCGAACAGTTCGTCGATCTCGGCCCTGGTCGCCGTGGTGTCCTCGATCGTGTCGTGCAGCAAGGCAACCGCGATGGTCGCCTCGTCCATGTGCAATTCGGTGAGGATGGCAGCGACTTCGAGCGGATGCGAGAAATAGGGATCGCCGGAGGCGCGCTTCTGGTGACCATGCTTCTGCATGGCGTAGACATAGGCCTTGTTGAGCAGCGCCTCGTTGACGTCAGGCTTGTAGCGCTGGACGCGCTCGACAAGCTCATACTGACGCATCATGGGCGGGATCTCGCAGTGCTGAAATGAATCATGCGCCGCACTGGCGTACGGCGCATGTCATAGATAACCACGAAACCGCCGGCGCGAAAGTGTCGGCGGCCGGTGGGAAGGTTAATAATCGTCGCTTTTTTCCGGCGGCACCAGACCTTCGATGCCGGCCAGGAGGTCTTCCTCGGTCATGCGGTCGAAGGTGATGTTGTCCTCGGTGTCGTCAGCGTCGGTTGCCGCAGCGGCGGTACCGGTCTGGTCGGCGATCGCCTCGCCGTCGGCTTCCGGCTCGTCGACCTCGACATGCTTCTGCAGCGAGTGGATCAGGTCTTCCTTGAGGTCGTCGGGCGACAATGTCTCCTCGGCGATCTCGCGCAGCGCGATGACCGGATTCTTGTCGTTGTCACGAGGAACGGTGATCTGCGCGCCCTGGCTGATCTGACGGGCGCGGTGGCCGGCCAGAAGCACGAGCTCGAAGCGGTTGTTGACCTTGTCGATGCAATCTTCAACGGTTACGCGGGCCATGAGCTGCCCCTTTCATGCCTGGATTTAATGGAAAACAGGCGCGGTCCATAACCCGAACGCCGCCAAAATACAAGCTTTTTGGCAATACCAAGTCGGGGCCAGGCCCGGGCCGAGCCAAGGCCAGTCTGGGCGCGCGCCGCTTGCGACATACGGCACCGATCACAATTGCTTGCTATGCAGCATCATACCCTTGGTTTGCCGCAAAACCGGCGTTATCTCGATTGACGAAAGGTCAGCCGGTTATTTCAAGCCGACCGATAGTCACGCGCATTTAGACGACTGCTTATTTTCGAAAAGGAATATTTCCATGTTCGACCCTCGTGAAAAAATCGCTCTTTTCATCGACGGCGCCAATCTTTACGCCACGTCGCGCGCGCTCGGCTTCGACATCGATTACCGCAGGCTTTTGTCGAGCTTCCAGAAGCGCGGCTACCTGCTGCGTGCCTACTACTACACCGCGCTGGTCGAGGATCAGGAATATTCCTCGATCCGGCCGCTGATCGATTGGCTCGACTATAACGGCTTCAAGGTGGTGACCAAGCCGGCCAAGGAGTTCACCGACTCGACCGGCCGCCGCAAGATCAAGGGCAATATGGACATCGAGCTGACCGTCGATGCGCTGGAACTCGCCGATGTCGTCGACCACTATGTCATCTTTTCCGGCGACGGCGATTTCCGCACGCTGGTCGAGGCGCTGCAGCGGCGCGGGCGCAAGGTCTCGATCGTCTCGACCATGGCTTCGCAGCCGCCGATGATTTCCGACGATCTGCGTCGCCAGGCCGATCATTTCATCGACCTGGTGACGCTGAAGAGCGATGTCGGCCGCGATCCGTCGGAGCGGCCGGTGCGCCGGCCCGAACCGGCCGAAGTCGACGAGGACGAGTATTGACGGCGGCGGTCTTGACCGCTCCCCTGGTCGCGTCCTCCGAACCCGATCGCGATTGCCCGCTCTGCCCGCGGCTGCATGATTTTATCGCGCAATGGCGGCAGCGCGAGCCGTCCTGGTTCAATGCACCGGTGCCGACCTTCCTGCCACCCGAGGGCGAGGATGCGGTGCGGCTGCTGATCGTCGGACTGGCGCCGGGCCTGCGCGGTGCAAACCGCAGCGGACGCCCCTTCACCGGCGATTTTGCCGGCGACCTGCTCTACAACACGCTGATCGCACACGGCTTTGCGCGGGGCCAATTCAAGGCGCGGCCCGATGACGGGCTGGAGCTTGTCGGCACGGCGATTACCAACGCAGTTCGCTGCGTGCCGCCGGATAACAAGCCGGCCGGCGCCGAGATTGCCACCTGCCGGACGTTCCTGGTGCCGACGATCGCGCGGTTCAAGAACCTGCGCGCCGTGCTGGCGCTGGGTTCTATCGCGCACCAGTCGACCGTGCGGGCGCTCGGCCAGCGTGTCGCCGCTTATCCGTTCAAGCATGGCGGGCAGCAGCAAACCAATGGCGTCACGCTGTTTTCCAGCTATCACTGCTCGCGCTACAACACCAACACCGGCGTGCTGACGGAAGCAATGTTCGTCAACGTCTTCAGGGAGATAGCAGCGTTTCTGGAGAGATAGATTCGGGCGGTGGCGCAAACAGCTCGGCCAATTTCTCCGGCCCGCCCTGAAGCACATTCAGATCGACATCGCCGGTGATGCCGTCGACGCGACCGCTGTCGTGGTACTGCCAATAGATCCAGTCGTCATGACCTGGCCGCCGCGCCAGCGAACGAACCCAGCGCGGGCGGCCGACGATCTGGCCGGCATAGGCCCGTGCCGCGTCGTCGGTCACATAGAGGATCGCCGTCTTGCCGAAAGCTGCCTCGACAGGGCCGAGGAAAGCCGAGAGTTCAACGCTCAATTCTTCGGGCGACGGCCGCCGCGGGCAATTGCCGACGAATTCGATATCCACCACCGGCGGCAGCAACCGTTGATCGCGCGGCACGACGGAGAGGAAATTCTTCGCCTGATCGGCGCCAGGCCGGCAGAAGGTGAAGAAATGATAGGCACCGACCGCCAGACCGGCGGCACGCGCCTCGCGCAGATTGGCCGCGAAGGCATCATCGACATGGTCGCCGCCTTCAGTTGCCTTGATGATTGCGAAGGCGACATCGTCGGCGGCAACACGCTGCCAGTCGATCTGTCGCTGGTGATGCGAAACGTCGATGCCCCTGACCGGATATTTGCCGCGGTCTGGAGAAAACGGTTGGAAGTAGAAATAACCGGCGGCCGCGACAAGGCACGCCAGGATCAGGCTGGCCGCACCCCAAACGACGATCCGGTTCTTCAAAACAGGCCTATCCCTGTTGAACTGCCCTGCCCTCCGCTATGGCTCCGGGCGTTCGTCGCTCGAAAAGCCAAATCGTTGGCTTTTCGTCCGCTTTGCGGACCACTCCTCACCCACGCTCCTTCAGCAGCCGGCCCTTTTCGCGCGACCAGTCGCGCTGCTTTTCGGTCTCGCGCTTGTCGTGCAATTTCTTGCCGCGGCCGACGGCGAGCAGAAGCTTCGCCCGGCCTTTTTCATTGAAATAGATTTTTAGCGGCACCAGCGTCATGCCTTCGCGATCTACGCTCTGCGCCAGCTTGGCCATCTCGCGCTTATTGAGCAGGAGCTTGCGGCGCCGGCGTGGCTCGTGGTTGAAGCGGTTGGCTTGCAGATATTCCGGCAGGTAGGAGTTGATCAGCCAGATCTCGCCGCCCTCGACCGAGGCGTAGCTGTCCTGGATGTTGGCCTGGCCCTGGCGCAGCGACTTCACCTCGGTGCCGGTCAGCACCAGGCCGGCCTCGATCGTGTCGAGCACCTCGTAGGAAAACCGCGCCTTGCGGTTTTCCGCAACGGTCTTGTTGTTGGGATCGGCTTTTCTGACCTGGTTCATGACGTCTAGAGTCCGTTTCGAAACTCGCTCCTGCGAGTCAGATGATGGTGGCACTAGAGCGCCGCGCGTCTTTCAGACGCGCAAAGGGCGCTCTAGAAGCCTGAGTTTGCGCATGGTCCTTTCCGAAAGCGAACGCTTTCGGGGCCATGCGCGAACCGGAGCGGAGCGTACATATAGTACGTGAGCACCGGAAGCGCAGGTGACGCCTTCAGATGGCCGCAGGAGTAGAGTTTCCAAACGGGCTCGCTAGTTAATCAAGCCGGCGTGCTTCATGGCCGCATCGATCTTTTCGGCGGTCGACGGCTCGACGGTGACCAGCGGCGAACGCAGCACGTTCTCGACTTTGCCGAGCTTCGACAGCGCATATTTCGCGCCGGACACGCCGGGTTCCAGGAAAATCGCCTTGTGCAGCGGCAGCAGGCGGTCCTGCAAGTCCAGCGCCTTGGCGTTGTCGCCGGAAAGCGTCGCCTCCTGGAATTCGGCGCACAGCCGTGGAGCGACATTCGCCGTCACCGAGATGCAGCCGACGCCGCCATGGGCGTTGAAGCCGAGCGCCGAGGCGTCCTCGCCGGAAAGTTGGATGAAATCCTTGCCGCAGGTGGCGCGCTGCTCGGAAACCCGCTCGACCTTGCCGGTGGCGTCCTTGACGCCGATGATGTTCTTGAAGTCGTGCACCAGCTGGCCCATCGTCTCGGGCATCATGTCGATCACCGAGCGCGGCGGAATGTTGTAGATGATGATCGGCAGGCTGGTCGCCTTGGCGACCGCGGCGAAATGCGCGTAGAGGCCGCGCTGCGTCGGCCTGTTGTAGTAGGGCGTGACGACGAGTGCCGCGTCGGCGCCTGCCTTCTCGGCATACTGGACCAGGCCGACCGCCTCTTCGGTGTTGTTGGAACCGGCGCCGGCGACGACCGGAACGCGGCCCTTGGCTACCTCGATACAGACCTTGACAACTTGGCGGTGCTCGTCATGCGACAGCGTCGGCGACTCGCCGGTGGTGCCGACCGGAACCACGCCCGTCGTACCGTCAGCGATCTGCCAGGCGATGAAGGCGCGAAAGGCTTTCTCGTCGAAACGGCCGCTCTTTTCGAACGGTGTCACGAGCGCGGTAAGCGAGCCTCTCAGCATGTCGTCCAACTCCTTGGGACTGGCGCATAAGCCCGAAAATCGGAGTCGATCTTCGCTGGGATCATCGCCAAATTTAAAGTGCTACAGCGTCCATTGCGCGTCTGAGACGACGCGCGGCTCTGCAGGTGTTTTGTCGTGCGCGCCTTCTAGCCGAAAGCGAAGCGGCGCACCATAGTCTCGACACTGTTGCGCGGCAAGCGTGGCGGTAGTGGCAGCAAGCGCAAATTGAACGAGCTCGACAGCCCTTTGTTTACGGGCTCTTCATCACAGCCAACTAGGCTTCAGTTGATCTGTGCCTGTTGGTAATGTGCAAGGCAGGAATGATGAAAGCCATGCCGACCAGGCAGCCTCATTTTTTCGCGCTGCTTGGCGCAGTTCTCCTGCTGGCGCCGACCCTTGTGGCCGCCGGCAAAGTCGATGTGCGGGTCACGTCCGCCATTCCGATGCCAAATCTGCAGGATACAGGTTCGCAAGAGGCGAAGGCTCCACCCGCCAGCGTCGCCAGGCTGAAGAGCGGCCTCGATGCGCTGGCGGCAAACGACATTGCCGGCGCGCGTCAAATGCGCGAAACCCTGCCGGTCAACTCGCTCGACCGGCACATCCTTGCCTGGGCGATCGCGCTCTATGGCGGCGACAGGGTGCCAAGCGGCGACATCGCCGATGCTGCGAAAATGCTGCCGAACTGGCCGGGCATGATCGCCTTGCGCAAGAACAGCGAGCGCGCGCTCTACCGCGAGAACCCCACGCCTGAGATCGTGGTGCAGGCTTTCGGCGGCAGCCAGCCGCACACAGTCGAGGGCGTGGTGATCCTCGCCCGCTCCTATGTCTCGCTCGGCAACGTCGAGGCGGCGCGCTCGGTGCTGTCGCCTTTCTGGCGCACCGAGAAACTGGGAGCCAGGGACGAGGCGGCGATCATCCAGGAATTCGGCACGCTGATCCCCGCAGCCGACCATCGTCTCCGCATGGAGCGCATGTTTTATGCCGACCGGGTCAATTCGGCGCTACGCGTCGCCGGCCTTGCCGGCGCCCAGCAACTGGCCGACGCCTGGGCGGCGTCAGATAGGGGCGACAAGAACGCGGCCAGACTGCTGAAGGCGGTGCCCGCCGCGCAGCGTTCGGCCGGCTACCTTTTCGCGCAAGCCCAATATCTGCGCAAGCAGCAGAAGTTTTCCGACGCCGCCGCAATGGTGATGAAGGCGCCGAGCGACCGCAACGCCCTGATCGACCCGGACGCCTGGTGGGCCGAGCGACGGGTTCTGTCGCGCGAACTGGTCGACCAGGGCGACATGAAGACCGCCTACAGAATAGTCGCCGCACACACTGCCGAAACTGCTGCCAACGCGGCCGATGCGGAGTTTCATGCCGGCTGGTACGCGCTGCGCGGCCTCAACGATCCCACCATTGCTGCCAGGCATTTTACGCGGATCGCCGGTCTCACCCAGGGGCCGATATCGCTGTCGCGCGCCTATTACTGGCTCGGCCGTGCCGCCGAAGCCGGCGGCCCCGGCAGCGCGAAAGATTATTTTACCCGTGCCGCCGCCTACGGCACGACCTTTTACGGCCAGCTCGCCGGTGAGCGCGTCGGCCGGCAGGTCCTCAACATCGCCTATCCGCAGCCGAGCGCGGCCGATCACCGGAATTTTGCCGATCGCGAGGCGGTCAGCGCCATCAAGCGGCTGCAGCAGGCGGGCTATCAGCGCTACGCCGACACGCTTTACCGCGACCTCGCCGGACAGTTGATCAGTCCCGGAGAGCTGGCGCTGCTGGCCGCGATGGCGGAAAAGGAGGGCAATCATTTTCTGGCGCTGAAAGTCGGCAAGATCGCCGGCGCGCGCGGCATAGATGTCGGCGCGCTGTCGCATCCACTCGGCGCCATCCCCGAAACCGCCAACATTTCCGGCTCCGGCAAGGCGCTGGCCTATGCGATCGCCCGCCAGGAAAGCGAGTTCAACATCGGCGCCGTCTCCAGCGCCGGCGCGCGCGGGCTGCTGCAGTTGATGCCGGGGACCGCCCGGCAATTGGCTGACAAGGCCGGGATGACCTTCTCGCAGGCGCGGCTGACCACCGACGCCGGCTACAACGCGACCTTGGGCGCCGCCTTCCTCGGCGAGCAGCTCGGCCGCTTCGACGGCTCCTATGTGCTGACCTTCGCCGGCTACAATGCCGGCCCCGGCCGCGCCGCCCAGTGGGTGGTCAGATATGGCGACCCGCGCGGCAAGGACATCGACGCCGTCGTCGACTGGATCGAGCGGATTCCCTATACCGAAACAAGGAGTTACGTCCAGCGCGTGATGGAGAATTACGAAGTCTACAAGATGCGTATTTCCGGCAAGTACGACATTGTGGGGGATTTGGTGAACGGGCGGAGTTGATCTTTCCTTCTCCCTTGTGGGAGAAGGTGGCCGAGCGAAGCTCGGTCGGATGAGGGGTGTTCCAGCTTGGCTCTGACGCCACTCCGTCCAGCACCCCTCAACCCTTTCGGCGCTTCGCGCCGATCCACCTTCTCCCACAAGGGGAGAAGGGGGAGCCTTCCGATTTGACCACCCCCGCCCTCGCCTGTAGCAGTCGACGATCCGGCAACGGCGAGGAATCGAGTCCCAAAATGTCGAGCGGTTTTTCCGATTTTTTCTACGCCTCGCCGGACGGGCTGCAACTCCACGCCCGTGTCTACGGCGAAGCGAATTCCGGCCACTGGCCGGTCGTCTGCCTGCTTGGCCTGACCCGCAATAGCCGCGATTTTCATGAACTGGCGCTGCACCTGTCGCGACGGCCCGAAAGCCCGCGAAAAATCGTCGCCTTCGACTATCGCGGGCGCGGGCAATCCGCCTATGCCCCCGATGTCGGCCACTATAATGTCGGCGTCGAAGCCGATGACATCCTCGCTGGGTTGGCGGCGCTGGGCATCGAGGAAGCGGCCTTCATCGGCACGTCGCGCGGCGGGCTGATCATCCATGTGCTCGGGGCGATGCGGCCGGCTGTCCTGCGGGCTATCGTGCTCAACGATATCGGCCCGGTGATCGAGGCTGGCGGTCTCGCCCATATCCGCTCCTATCTCGAGCGCGCGCCGAAGCCGAAAACCGATGCGGAGGCGATCAGCGCCCTGCGCGGCGCGCATGGCATCGACTTTCCTGCCCTGACCGAGGCGGATTGGGAGCGGATGGTAGCGGCCCTCTACCGAGAGACGGATGAAGGATTATTGCCGGATTTCGACCCGAAGCTGGTCGACACGCTGGCGGGCTTCGATCTGACCCGGCCACTGCCAGACATGTGGCCGCAGTTCGAGGCACTGGCGGCAATACCCTTGCTCGCCATCCGCGGCGCCAATTCGAAGCTGCTGTCCGCCGAGACCTTCGAACTTATGCGAAACCGTCACCCTTGCATCGAGACGATCACCGTCGAGGGCCAGGGCCATGCGCCATTCCTCGAGACCGGCAGCCTGCCCGGCGCCATCGCCGCTTTTCTGGATGAGGCCGAGCAACGCTTCGCCGGCAGCCGGTTTTTTCAACGATAATGGGTCAGGCTTGTTGATTGTGCCGGCGCTTTTCTTTATCCACCAGCGCAACGGAGAGGTGGCCGAGTGGTCGAAGGCGCTCCCCTGCTAAGGGAGTAGAGGTCAAAAGCTTCTCGTGGGTTCGAATCCCATCCTCTCCGCCATCCTGCTTCGCGCTCGCCGCTTTCGCCCATGCGGCGATTCTGCGGCAAGGCCTTGGCTGACGACTCACAAACAGAGCCGCAATTGCGGCAGGCAATTGCCGGAATCGGCCGGATTGCAAGGGCTCGCCCAAGGGTCTGCGACAGCGCAATGGTTAACGGGAGCTTTCCGAGTGAGGCCAAATCGTGTCATTTGTGCAACAAGGCAGCCTGATAGCGCCTGCACAGACCTTTCGCCGATGCGATGGTTGTTGAACGCCGCCGCCTCATGGGTAATGTCGAATTTGAAGGAGCGGCGCGGTGCGCATCTTTTTCGGTAGTGGGGATGGGGCAGGGAACGCTGTCCTTCAGCAAAGAATACCCAGACCCGTTTTTTAACTTTTGACTGGAGGTCAGAAAATGAACATCAAGAGCCTTCTTCTTGGCTCCGCTGCGGCGCTGGTCGCAGTTTCCGGTGCGCGCGCCGCCGACGCCGTCGTCGTCGCCGAGCCGGAACCCGCTGAATACGTCCGCATCTGCGACGTCTATGGCGCTGGCTACTTCTACATCCCCGGCACCGAGACCTGCCTGCGCATCGGCGGCTATGTCCGCTACGACATCGGCATCGGCGACGTCGGCTCGTTCGACGGCGCAGAGAACCTTGACGTCGAGGACGGCGACGCGCAGGACACGTACTACAAGAATGCCCGCTTCACGCTGAAGACCTGGACCGGCCAGGAAACCGAGCTCGGCACCTTGAAGACCTACACCGAGACTCGCTTCAACTTCGGCAACAATAACCGACACGTCAGCAGAACAGTCATTCCCGATCCGGACGGCGAAGGTCCGCTGGAAGAGGAGATTATCATTGTCGATAACCCTGCCGTAAACAAAGGCGTTTCGCTGAACTTCGCCTGGATCCAGCTCGGTGGCCTGCGCGTCGGTAAAGACGAATCGGCCTTCGATACGTTCATCGGTTACGCCGGCAACGTCATCCAGGATACGCTGGTTCCCTACGGCGGTTTCGACACCAACGTCGTCCAGTACTATTTCGACTTCGGCAACGGCTTCTCGGCCGTCGCCTCGCTCGAACAGGGTTATGGCGCCTATACGATCGACAGCTATGTTCCGCATGTCGTGGGCGGCTTGAAGTGGACACAGGGCTGGGGCGCCATCACCGGCGTCCTTGCTTACGACGCCAACTACGAAGAAGTGGCCGGCAAGGTTCGCCTCGACATCACCCCGATGGAGAACCTGTCGCTGTTCATCATGGCCGGCTACGGCACCGACGACAACTACACGGACGACGACTTTGTATTCACCGCCGCCGGCGGCCGCGGCTTCTACAAGCTGTGGTCCGGCAACTGGGCGGTCTGGGGCGGTGGCACCTACACCATCAACGAGAAGACCTCGTTCAACACCCAGATCTCGTATGACGAAGGTGAAAACCTCGGCATCGCTGCCAACATTGCCTATGACATCGTTCCCGGCCTAACGATCACGGCCGAAGTCGACTACCTGCACGCCGGCGAGTTCGGCGAGGACGACTTCTCCAACTGGACCGATGCGGACGATGAAGACAGCCTCGGCGGCATGCTCCGCTTCCAACGCTCGTTCTAACAGGCTTTGCCTGACTGAACTCGAAACCCGGCGGGCAACCGCCGGGTTTTTTCGTGTGGGCGGGGCTGTCAAGGGCGGAATGTATGGCGGCGCCGATACCGGTCGTTCTCTGCTGGATCTCGGTCATCTGCTAGATTGGCCTTCAATTGCCAATCTCAAACGCCGGCGGTTGGCGATCATGCCTTCGTTATCCTAGGGCGGAGCGACGCGAAGCGGAGCGCAGACCCTGGGTCCCATTCCGTGACATCCGCCGAAGAATGCAGCGGCTCAGAACGGCACTTGTATCGCTACGGAGAAGACCAATCCGGAGTGGTTCGAGTTTTTTCGCGGAACAACTGGGTGGGTAGCGCTCGGTCCTGTTCCGCTGGAGCACTGCCGACCGGAACGGCATGGATCCCAGGGTCTCCGCGACGTCGCTTCGCTCCTGCTCCGCCCTGGGATGACGAAGGGAGGGATGCTGGCCCGTGCCGGCCGCACACTAGAAATCGGTCCGCAAGCCTATGCGCTTGCGACCCTCACGCTCCGCGCAATGCAGGCCGCCATCCCCCCGGTCAAATCTCTGCAAGATCGCCCAGCGACTGAATCAGCGGCTGAATTTCGTTTTCATAATTCTTCCAGCGCTTGACGGACGATTTGTAAATCGGTTGACGAACCTGCCAGCGACTGGGCGTGTTGACCGAACCATCCCTGTCGAAAAAGCGCAGGCAAGCGTCGTTCCAAGGCAGCCCAAGATAATCTATGAGGCAGCGTGATTGCGCTTCCTGGTCCTCAACCAGCGCTTCGTAGCGATTTTCGAAGATAAGGCCCGGAAAAACCTCGTTCCAATGCCGCATCAGGCGGTCATATTCGCGATAGTACAGGCCTAGTGTGTGCAAGTCGGTATTGTAGCTGTGTCCCTTGTTGAAGCTGAGGACAAAACAAGAGACGCAATTGTCGATGGCATCACGACGGCAATGAATGATGCGGGCATTGGGGAAGAGAAGGCCGATAAGCCCGATCAATTCAAAATTGGGTGGCATCTTGTCCACCACGCGAAGTGCAGCAGGCGCCCACTCCCGCAAATAGGACAGATGCTCTTCGGCCAGCGTTCTGGACAGGTCTTCCGTAATCGACATGATCGGCTGGTTCAAATCTCCAGCCGACGAGGTTTTGAGGCCGATTGCATTCGCGACCCGTCTTAGCTTGTTGAGCTCCCCTGCCCCATGAACATCGGGATGGCTGGCGCAGATCTGTTCCGTGAGCGTCGTCCCCGAACGGGGCATGCCAACCACGAACACAGGCACTTCAGAAGGATTTCCATAGCCGGCCCGGGCAGCTAAAAAGTCCGGCGTGAAAGTTTCAATCAGCGAATCGATCCAGCGACGATACAAGTTGATATCGTACTTGTGGCCGGAGGCCTGTTTCGACTTGTTGAAATGGTCGAATGCATCTTCATAACGTCTGAGGTCGTTCAGCACCTTCCCGGCAGCTTGATGGAGCCTCTCAGCGCCGTCCGAATCAAGCTTGGGATTGCCGAGTTCGCGCAGGATGGACTGGAGTTCCTCCGGCTCTTCGGTGAACTTTTGTGTCTGTACAAGGTCGCTGTAGGCAGTCGGCATGTCGATGCGACGTTTGATTGCTTCCTTCAGATAGACGGCGGCTTCATCCATGCGCCCCAGGCTGCTGAGCGCGCTGGCCAGGCCGGTCCGCACCTTGGGGTGATCGCGGTTGATCTTCAGCGCCTTCTCGTAAAGCGGTAAAGCCATCTCGGGTTTGTCAAACTTGGTGTAAGCGCGCGCCAATCCACAAAGTACGTCGACAAGGCCGGGCTGCAGTTCCAAGGCATACTGCATATGCTTGATAGCCGACGAATATTCGCTGACCTTTACATAGGCCTCGCCCAGGCTGAGGTGGTAGTAGGGGTTTTCAGGTTCCTCGCCGACCGCCCGAGCGAAATATCGCAAGGCCATCTCATCATCGTAACCCTGGTACAGGGTCCCCAGGATGTACAGAGCGAGTGGATGGTTTGGGGTGCGCGCCAGAACCCGGAGGCACAGGTCCTGGGCCTCGTCGAGCCGGTTTTCCTGCTGATGGATGTATGCCTGTTTCAGCAGCGCGTCGTCGGCCTGCGCACGCGATTGAGCGTTTGCTTTCTGCAGATTCAACATCGGCTTCAATATCGGCCCCTTCGCTTTCGGCGCGGGTCCGGGCTTGAGGTGCTTTGACCAAGCAGGTGGGAGTCGATTGTTCATGATATCTCGCTAGCAAAAAGAGGCGAAGGAATCCAGCACGACAGTTCAGCTCCCTGGAACTTGCACCGGCCAGCTGAGCAGGCTAGCAAGAAGGCCCTTTTCGAACGAGCCTTTGCCATGCGCCAGCGCCCTCCCC
The DNA here is from genome assembly GCF_055811375.1 of Mesorhizobium sp. WSM4848. Lineage (NCBI taxonomy): Bacteria > Pseudomonadati > Pseudomonadota > Alphaproteobacteria > Hyphomicrobiales > Phyllobacteriaceae > Mesorhizobium > Mesorhizobium sp. WSM4848. The sequence goes on along the minus strand of NZ_JBVVPX010000005.1, from coordinate 96,332 downwards.
TCACGCCGATCATCAGTGCGCTTCCCTCGACGGTGCCGTTTGTCGGCCCGGAGGCGCAGGAGCGCGATCGCGGCCGCGCGTTTCGCGCCCGCATCGGCGCCAATGAGAGCAGTTTTGGCCCCTCGCCGCGCGTCATCGCCCGCATGGCCGGCATCGCCCGCGACATGTGGATGTATTGCGATCCCGACAATCACGATTTGAAGCTGGCTGTTGCCGCGCATCTTGGCGTTGGCATCGAAAACGTGGTGATCGGCGAAGGCATAGACGGGTTGCTCAGCCTGGTGGCGCGCATGTATGTGGCGCCGGGCGACGCGGTGGTCACCTCGCTCGGCGCCTATCCGACCTTCAATTTCCATATTGCCGGCGTCGGCGGCCGGCTGATCGCGGTCCCCTACGAGAACGACCGGGAAAGTCTGGACGGCCTGTTGGCTGCGGTCGCCAGGGACAAAGCGCCGCTGGTCTACCTGTCCAACCCGGACAATCCGATGGGAAGCTGGTGGGAGGCGGCGGAGCTCATCCGCTTCATCGAAGCCCTGCCGGAGACTACCATGCTGGTGCTCGACGAGGCCTATGGCGAATTGGGCCCTGCCTCGGCGCTGCCGCCGATCGACGTGTCACGGTCGAACGTCATCCGCATGCGCACCTTCTCAAAAGCCTACGGGCTGGCCGGCATACGCTGCGGCTATGCGGTGGCCGACGCCCAGGTGATCCGCGATTTCGAGAAGATCCGTAACCACTACGGCGTCAGCCGCATGGCGCAGATCGCTGGCGTCGAGGCGCTGGCCGATCAGGACTATCTCAAAAGCGTGGTGGCGCGGGTCGCATCCGGCCGCCGGCGCATCGCCGCGATCGCCGAGGCCAATGGACTGAAGCCGCTGCCCTCGGCTACCAATTTCGTCACTCTGGACTGCGGCGGCGACGGCGCCTTCGCGCTGAAGGTGCTGCAGGCGCTTTTGTCGCGCGACGTGTTCATCCGCAAGCCGATGGTGCCCGTGCTCGACCGCTGCATCAGGGTCAGCGTCGGCCTCGACCACGAGCTCGACATTTTTGCCGAGGAATTGCCCGGCGCGCTGGCGGCGGCACGGGGGAGCTGAATAGCGCTCTTCCTTCTCCCCTTGTGGGAGAAGGTGGCCGAGCGAAGCTCGGTCGGATGAGGGGTGTCCAGCTTGGCACCGACGGCGCTCCGTCCAACACCCCTCAACCGTCTCGGCGCTGCGCGCCGATCCAGCTTCTCCCACAAGGGGAGAAGGGAAAGCCGCGCTCTTGAATTAATTGAACGTTTGTTTTATTCTTACACCTCTCGACGAGGCTTCCATGGCGCGCACGACCGGTTCCAACGGGGAAAAGACCGAAGCAGCGGTCCGCGAGGCGGCGGTCGGCCTGATCGCGCGTCTTGGCTATGAGGCAATGTCGATGCGCCAGCTGGCCGCCGAGGTCGGCGTCCAGGCGGCGGCGCTCTACCGTTATTTTCCGACCAAGGAAGACCTTTTGTTCACGCTGATGCGCGAGCACATGGAAGGGTTGATCGAGGCGTGGGACGCGGCGCGCCCGGCCGCGGCCGATCCGGCGACCCGGCTCGCCGCCTATGTCGAAAACCACATCGCCTTCCATATCGAGCGCCGCCATTCCACTCATGTCTCGAACATGGAATTGCGCAGCCTGTCGCATGACCGCCTGACGCAGATCCTCAAGCTGCGCACCGCCTATGAGAAGGAGCTGCGCGTCATTTTGCGCGATGGCGCAGAAGCCGGCGTCTTCAGCGTCGAAGACACAGGGCTGACAGCCATGGCGCTGATCCAGATGATGACCGGCGTCATCGTCTGGTTCCGGCCGGGCGAGCGGCTATCGATCTCGGAGGTAACCGCCACATATCTTTCAATGACAATGCGCCTGGTTGGAGCAAAGGCCCATGGCCGACAACGACCTGCAGCGCCGCCGGCCGCTTCCGGCGCGCAAAGGACGCTGTAGCACTTTGATTTTGCGCCCTTCCCGAAATTGAATTCGATTTCGGGGCCGTGCGCCGGGAGGAACGGCATGTACACGCACACACTCAATTTCGGGCTTGACGAAGACATCGAAGCGCTGCGCGACCTGGTGCGGCGCTTCGCCCAGGACAAGATCGCCCCGATCGCCGCCGAGATCGACCGCTCAAATGAATTTCCGGCGCATCTGTGGGCCGAGCTCGGTGGGCTCGGCCTGCTCGGCATCACTGCCGATCCGGAATTCGGCGGCACCGGCATGGGCTATCTCGCCCATGTCGTGGCGATGGAGGAGATTTCGCGCGCCTCGGCCTCGGTCGGCCTCTCCTACGGCGCCCATTCCAACCTCTGCGTCAACCAGATCAATCGCTGGGCGACGCCGGCGCAGAAGGAAAAATATCTGCCTGCGCTGTGCAGCGGCGAAAAGGTCGGCGCGTTGGCAATGTCGGAATCCGGCGCAGGCTCCGACGTCGTGTCGCTCAAACTGCGCGCCGAAAAGCGCAACGATTGCTATGTGCTCAACGGCACCAAGATGTGGATCACCAACGGCCCGGACGCCGAGACGCTGGTCGTCTACGCCAAGACCGATCCAGAACTCCAGTCGCGCGGCATCACCGCCTTCATCGTCGAAAAGGATTTTGCCGGATTTTCCGTCGCGCAAAAGCTCGACAAGCTCGGCATGCGCGGCTCCAACACCGGCGAACTGGTTTTTTCGGATGTCGAAGTGCCGTTCGATAACGTGCTGCATGAGGAAGGACGCGGCGTCGAGGTGCTGATGTCGGGTCTCGACTACGAGCGCACGGTGCTCGCCGGCGGCCCGCTCGGGCTGATGGCGGCGTGCGCCGATGTGGCGGTCCCCTATGTGCACGATCGCAAGCAGTTCGGTCAGCCGATCGGCGAATTCCAGCTGGTGCAGGGCAAGCTCGCCGACATGTATACGACGATGAATGCCGCACGCGCCTATGTCTATGCCGTCGCCGCTGCCTGCGACCGCGGCCAGACAAGCCGCAAGGACGCCGCCGCTTGCGTGCTGTTCGCTGCCGAGAAGGCGACGCAGATGGCGCTCGACGCCATCCAGCTTTTGGGCGGCAATGGCTACATCAACGACTATCCGACCGGCCGGCTTTTGCGCGACGCCAAACTCTACGAGATCGGCGCCGGCACCAGCGAGATCCGCCGCTGGTTGATCGGGCGCGAAATCATGGCGGAGGGGGTGTAACGGCAACTTTTTGAATTTTTGCCATGAATACCCAATTGTGCCATATTCACTAATATGTGCCACATTTTGTGAACGAGGCAGACTATGGCGAACGGAACCGAAAAGGCTGGCGTTGACGAAAATCCGCCGACACAATTCGAGGCCGGCGCTCGAAAAACTCCGCTCCGGGCGCCAGCGAAACGCGAGCGCGTCAGACTTGGCGAAGGCGGACGCTTCGTTATCCCGGCGGCGATGCGCGAGGAAATGGGCGTGAAGCCTGGTGAAGACTTGATCCTTCATGTCGAGAACGGCGAGTTGCGGGTAAGGTCGTGGCTTCGGAACCTGCGGCGCGTCCAGGCCGAATTGTCGGCGTTGAAAAAGCCCGGCGAAAGTGTCGTTGACGAATTTCTGAAGCAGCGGCGGCAAGAACAGCGCCGAAGCGATAGACGTTTGGATCGGCTTCATGCCGAAGGAACGGCGAGGAAGGGAGCAAAGTGAAACCTTACGTCATGGACAGTTCGGCGGCGCTTGCGATCCTGCTCAACGAGAAAGGCACCGATATTGCCCTAGGCTTCGCGCCGGATGCGCAATGCAGCTCCGTCAATGCAGCCGAAGTCATTGCCAAGCTGATCGACAGGGGACGCAGCATGGAAGAGGCCGCGGACGACCTCGCCAGCCTCGGCATGCCGGTCGCTGTTTTCGACGAGATGATGGGCATCGCCGCCGGTCAGCTTCGCGAGTTGACGCGGCATCGCGGCTTGTCGCTGGGCGATCGCGCCTGCCTGGCGCTGGCAATTCGCGAGAACGCCATTGCCGTCACCGCCGACCGCGACTGGGGCGACCTGGATATCGGCTGCAAGATCGAACTGATCCGGTAACATCATGGCCACCCTCACTTCCCAGATCTCGCCCGCCTCCGCCACCTTTCGCGCCAATGCCGAGCGCATGCGGGCGCTGGTCGCCGATATTGCGCAAAAGGCGGCAACCGTCGAGCGTGGCGGCTCGGATGAAGCGCGTGAGCGCCACCAGAGCCGCGGCAAGCTTTTGCCGCGCGAGCGCCTCGCCCAGTTGCTCGACACCGGCTCGCCATTCCTTGAAATCGGCCAGTTCGCGGCGTGGTCGATGTATGGCGAAGACATCTCGTCGGCCGGCATCATTACCGGCATCGGCCGCGTCGAAGGCACCGAAGTGATGGTCGTCGTCAACGACGCCACGGTGAAGGGCGGCACCTATTATCCGCTGACGGTGAAGAAGCATCTGCGCGCCCAGGAGATCGCGCTGCAGAACAAATTGCCTTGCGTCTATCTGGTCGACAGCGGCGGCGCCAATCTGCCCAACCAGGATGAGGTGTTTCCCGACCGCGACCACTTCGGCCGCATCTTCTACAACCAGGCCAATATGTCGGCAGCCGGCATACCGCAGATCGCCTGCGTCATGGGTTCGTGCACGGCGGGCGGCGCCTATGTGCCGGCGATGTCGGATGAGACGATCATGGTGCGCAACCAGGCGACCATCTTCCTTGGCGGCCCGCCGCTGGTGAAGGCCGCCACCGGCGAAGATGTCAGCGCGGAGGAACTGGGCGGCGCCGACGTCCACACGCGGCTTTCCGGCGTTGCTGACCATTTTGCGCTGGACGACGAGCATGCGCTGGCGATCGCGCGCCGCATCGTCAAGAACCTCAATCGAAAGAAGCCGATCGGTCTGGCACTTCGCGATTCGTTTCCGCCGCTTCATGCAGCCGAACAACTCTACGGCATCGTGCCTACCGATCTGCGCCAGCCCTATGACGTGCGCGAAGTGATCGCGCGCGTCGTCGACGGCTCCGAATTCGACGAGTTCAAGCAGAACTATGGCACCACGCTGGTCACCGGCTTTGCCCATCTCAACGGCATGCCGGTCGGCATCATCGCCAACAACGGCGTGCTGTTTTCCGAAAGCGCGCTGAAGGGCGCGCATTTCATCGAGCTGTGCTGCCAGCGAAAGATCCCGCTGATCTTCCTGCAGAACATCACCGGCTTCATGGTCGGGCGAAAATACGAGGCTGGCGGCATCGCCAAGGACGGCGCCAAGCTGGTGATGGCGGTCGCCACGGCGCGCGTGCCGAAGGTCACCATGATCATCGGCGGCTCGTTCGGCGCCGGCAATTACGGCATGTGCGGACGCGCCTATTCGCCACGCTTCCTGTGGATGTGGCCGAATGCCCGCATCTCGGTGATGGGCGGCGAGCAGGCGGCCACCGTGCTGGCCGTCGTCAAGCGCGAGGGGATCGAGCGCAAGGGCGGGCAATGGAGCGCGGAGGAGGAGGCAAAATTCAAGAAGCCGATCCTGATGAAATACGAGCACGAAGGCCACCCGCTGTATTCCTCCGCCCGGCTCTGGGACGACGGCATCATCGATCCCGCCAAGACGCGCGAGGTGCTGGCGCTCAGCCTGTCAGCCGCGCTGAACGCCGGGATCGAGGACACAAGCTTCGGCGTGTTCAGGATGTGACGATGAGCGAGATTGACCCCAGGATTCGCGTTCATGTCGGCGACATCACCAAGCTCCCGGTCGACGCCATCGTCAACGCCGCCAACACCTCGCTTCTGGGCGGCGGTGGCGTCGACGGCGCCATCCACCGGGCGGCCGGCCCCGAACTTCTGGCCGAATGCCGGACGCTGAATGGCTGCAAGGTCGGCGACGCAAAACTCACCAAGGGTTACAGGCTGCCGACACGCTTTGTCATCCACACGGTCGGACCGGTCTGGCAAGGCGGCGGCAAGGGCGAAGCCGAGTTGTTGGCCTCCTGCTACCGCCGGTCGCTCGAACTCGCCGCCGCCAAGAATTGCAGGGCGGTGGCATTTCCGGCGATCTCGACCGGTGTATACCGGTATCCAAAGGAGCAGGCGACGCAGGTCGCCGTTGGCGCCGTGAGCGCCTTCATCAGCCACAACGCGGTTCCGGAAACCGTCATCTTCTGCTGCTTCGACCAGCAGACAGCGGAACTATACCAGCAGGCGTTGCTGCGCCTGCCGGGAGCGTGACCGGCTCAGGTAAGAAAATCCATCCATAGTTTTCAGATTTTTTTTCATTCCCCGATCTGGCCAGATGAAAGAATCGCGGCTATTGCTCATTGCAAATACCAATGGGGATTGGGCGAAGATGAGACTGCAGCTTTTTCGGAAAACAACTGCGTCGGTACTTGCAGGGCTGCTTATATTAGCGGCGCCTGACCTTGGGGCGGCGGAATCGCTGGCGGGAAGCAAGGGCAACAGCCGTTTCGCCGTCCATTTTCCGCCAGGCTCGACCGGAGATTGCCCGAAGGCCTACAAAGCCTATGTCGCGGCGAGCGGCCATTCGGCCTATGCGACGACGTTCTATTCGCGCGTCAGCGACCTCCACGTCATCTGCAGCTCCAAGCTCAACGCACCCTCGCAACAGGCCGCGGAAGAGATTGCGTTGCGCAATTGTCAGGCCGGCTTGACGAGGTGGAAGTTCAAGACTGCGGCCGGCGGCTGCGGGATCGCCGCGTCCAAATAGGTCACGACCGGAGAAGCTTGCGAGATCGCCGCCAAGTAGGCAGGCTGGCTTACCGATCCTTTGACAATGGGCGGACTGCAAAGCAGGGTGTTGCCACAGCTCGCGTGAAGGAGCATTCGCGCCGTTGGCGGCAAGCTCTGGCTTTGGAGGTCCCATGTTCGCCAAAATCCTGATCGCCAACCGCGGCGAGATCGCTTGCCGGGTGATCCGCACCGCGCGCAGGATGGGCGTGCGCAGTGTTGCCGTCTATTCCGACGCCGACGCCGGCGCCTTGCATGTCGAGATGGCCGACGAGGCGGTGCATATCGGGGCCTCGCCGGTCGGCGAAAGCTATCTGCGCGGCGATAAGATTGTCGCGGCGGCTTTGGCCACCGGCGCCGAAGCTATCCATCCCGGCTACGGTTTTCTGTCGGAAAACCCTGACTTCGTCGATCAGGTGACTGCGGCCGGGCTCGTCTTCATCGGCCCGTCGGCCGCCTCGATCCGCGCCATGGGGCTGAAGGACGCGGCCAAGCGGCTGATGGAGAAGGCCGGCGTGCCGGTTGTGCCAGGCTATCACGGCGAGGCGCAGGAGATCGTGCTGCTCGCCTCCAAGGCACGCGAGATCGGCTATCCCGTGCTGATCAAGGCGCGCGCCGGCGGCGGCGGCAAGGGCATGCGGCGCGTCGAACATCCCGACGACTTTTCCGAGGCGCTGTCGGGTGCGCGGCGCGAGGCCAAGGCCGCTTTCGGCGACGACCGCGTGCTGGTCGAGAAGTATGTCGACAAGCCGCGCCACATCGAAGTTCAGGTTTTCGGCGATATCTTCGGCAATGTCGTGCATCTCTACGAGCGCGACTGCTCGGCGCAGCGCCGCCACCAGAAGGTGATCGAGGAAGCCCCCGCCCCCGGAATGACACCGGCATTGCGCAAGGCGATGACGGAGGCGGCGGTGAAGGCCGCCAAGGCAATCGGCTATTCCGGCGCCGGCACCATCGAGTTCATCGTCGACGCCTCGCAAGGGCTGAAGGCCGACCGCTTCTGGTTCATGGAAATGAACACCCGCCTGCAGGTCGAGCATCCCGTCACCGAAATGGTCACCGGCACCGACCTGGTCGAATGGCAGTTGCGGGTGGCGTCCGGCGAAAAGCTGCCGATGACGCAGGGCGAGATCGCGCTCTCCGGACACGCCTTCGAGGCTCGCATCTATGCCGAGGACGCGGCAAAGGGCTTTTTGCCGGCGACGGGCACGCTGCATCACCTGAAATTTCCGGATACAGCGCCCGAGGTCGCCAGCATGCGGATCGAGACCGGCGTGCGGGCCGGCGATGCCATCTCGCCGTTCTACGACCCGATGATCGCCAAGCTCGTCGTCCACGGCAAGAACAGGCAGGCGGCGCTCGAAGCCCTGGGCATAGCCCTTTCGCAGACCGAGATCGCCGGCTCGACCGTCAACACCGCCTTTCTCGCGGCTCTTGCCGCTGACGCGGATTTTTCGGCAGGTGACGTCGACACCGGGCTGATCGGCAGGCACCAGCAAGCGCTGACCGCAGTGCCGCCGCCGAGCAGCGAGATCGTCGCCGCGGCCGCGCTTGCGGAGTCCGGCGCCGGGGCTCAGGCGCCGACCCGCGACCCGTGGTCGTCGCTTGCCGGCTATGCGCATTTCCACGCGATCGCGCGGCGCACGCGGCTTCGCTACGGCGAGGACGGTATCCTCGCGCTTGTGTCGATGCGGCCGGACGGGCGCTTCCAAGTGGCACTGGACGCACCTTATGACAGTGCGCTTGATCTTCGCGCTGCCCCTCGCCTCGCCCGCTGGCCAGGTCACGTCACTGTCTTTTCGGGGGCCGTCGGCTACAGCTTCGCGGTGCCGGACCCGTTGGCAAAGGCCGACGAAATCGCCGCCGGTGCCGACAGCCTGCGCGCGCCGATGCCGGGCCTGGTCAAGCTGGTGCGCGCGGCAAAAGGCGAAGCCGTCATCAAGGGCCAGCCGCTGCTGATCCTGGAAGCGATGAAGATGGAGCATACGATTTCCGCCACGCATGACGGGACGATCGCCGAGATCGCAACAGAGGGCGCGCAGGTCACCGACGGGACGGTGCTGGTGCGTTTTGCCGAGGAAGCCCACGGCTGACGCTGTTCATCCAAGAGGCGACGTCGAAGACACGCGCCACAGACGCACTCCCAGAATGAAATGGCCGGGGTTGACCCGGCCATCTCCGATTGTCGCTAGGCGACGCCAGTCGTTACGGCTGGATCGGCGCGTATTTGCCGCCGTGCCACTGGTTGATGTCGTAGCTGACGTTCTTGAGGTCGCCCTTTTCATCGAAAGTGACAGGGCCGACGACGGTGCTGATCGGCTCGCCGTTCTTCAACGCTTCGGCAACCTTGGCCGGGTCGTCGCTGCCGGCGCGCTTGATACCCTCGGCAAAGGCCTGGATCACGGCATAGGAGAACAGCGTAAAGCCCTCGGGCGCGAAGCCGCCCGCCTTGATCTTTTCAATGGCCTGCTTGGCTTCGGGCTTCGCCTGCGGATCCGACGGGAAGACGAACATGGTGCCTTCGCCGGCCGGGCCGGCAACCTGCCAGAATTCCGGCGTGGCGATCGAGTCCGGCATGATCAGCTGAAACTTGAGGTTCTGTTCCGCCGACTGTCGCAAGATGAGGCCGGCCTCGGGGTGGTAGCCGCCGAAATAGACCACATCAGCCTTCAGTTCCTTGAGCTTGGTGACAAGCGCAGAGTAGTCCTTTTCGCCGGCGTTGATGCCTTCGTAGAGGATCTCGTTGAGGCCGTTCTGGTTCATCGTCGCCTTGACGGCATCGGCCACGCCCTGCCCATAGGCGCTCTTGTCATGCATGATGACGACGTTCTTGCCGGCATATTTCTTGGCGATCCATGGACCGATGAAGGCGCCCTGCGCATCGTCGCGCGTATAAAGGCGCATGATCGTCGGCCAGCCGGCTTTCGCCGCCGCGTCGGTCAGCTCCGGGTTCGACGAAGCCGGGCTCATCATCAGCGCGCCGGCTTCGGCATAGACGGACGAGGCCGGGATGCTCGAGCCCGAGCAGGCATGGCCATCGATGAACTTGACGCCGTTGGCGACGATGCGGTTGGCGACCGAAACCGCCTGCTTCGGATCGCACTGGTCATCCTGAACGTCGAGCTTGATCTGGCGGCCGTCGACGCCGCCGGCGGCGTTGATCGCGTCGGCGGCGGCTTGCGCGCCCTGCTTGAACTGGTCGCCGATGGTGGCAAGCTGTCCGGTCATCGGTCCGACCACCGAAAAGGTGATGTCTTCGGCGAAGGCCGGCGTGCTCATCGCCAGACCGACCATGGCCGCGCTCAAAATAACCAACTTTTTCATGGCGATACAACTCCTCCACTCGCGCGCGGCCGCTCCGGCCGCGCCTCTTCCAGAATAGGTGGGAGAATTTCACCCCTCGCCAAGCCTGTCTTGGCGCATCGGCGGCACTCGATTGGGCCTGCCTTTCTGTTTGACCATGATCTTTTCCAAAAACCGGTTTCCACTTTTTGGGATCATGGTCCGACTGTTTGACCATGATCTTTTCCAAAAACCGGCTTCCACTTTCGGGATTAGGGTCCGAAAACGCGAAAAAGCCGCGCCGGCCTTGTTCCGGCCGGTCGCGGCTTTTGTCGATCGAACAATCCCGAACGCTCCCGCGCCCGAATACCGCTCGCCTTCCCTGTCCGTCGCGCAGCTTGGCCGTATCCGGCCTGCCGCGTTCTTGTCATTATAGGTACGACCGTCTTGCCCGGCCTTGTTCTTGCCGGTCCGGCCGTCTTGCGCGGCCTTGACCTGAAGAGTCCCTGTCGATGATCTCGGTGCCTGATGAGCTCAGGGCCAGCTTAGTGCATCGTCATCCATTCGCGGGCTTCGCGCAGCGCCCTGGCGATCTCGACCTTCGACATGGCGGCCGACAATTCCGAGCGCAATTCCGCGGCCCGGACCGAGCCCTTGATCGCAGCGATGTTGAACCATTTGTGGGCGGCGACGACATCGGTCTCGCAATCGCGGCCGGTCGCATACATCATGCCCAATTCGAGAAGAATGTCGGCCTGGGCAGTTGCCCCCATGACGCCGAAGCCGGCTTCAGGCATTTCAAAACGTGCCATTTCAATCCCCTGTTCTAGCCCCTGTCAGGCTCCCGAGAGCTGCCTCCTTCTGTCCCTTGGAAACCCTTGGGGCGGCTGCTCTTTCGATGCTTTCGAGAATGAACCGGAGGCTTGAATCCGTCGTTAAACGGCGTGCTTAATTTGAGGAAAACAAAGCTAAAACAAGAGGTAAACGCCGAAATTCATTAACGATGCAAAGCCAGCAATTGCGCCGGTTTGGACTAAAACTGATGAAAATTTGCGAGGCGCAAATCAAGACTTCGCTAACCACGGGAGACAAAGCCAGCATGCAAGGTGTTTCATTTCTCGCCGACCAGACCGCTTCGAGCGGCCGGGAAAATCCCGAAGTCTTCCGCAGCGGCACCGCTTTTGTTTTGCCGGGAGGTGGATTAGCTTACGTTTGCGTAAGAGGTAGACTGGCGGGGCGCAACACCCGGCCGGATGCCGACAGGGAGGAGGAACATGCTTCGCAAAATCAGCATCGCCGTTGCGGCCACATTGATCATGGCCGGCACCGCTTGGGCCGACCCGATCGAAGGCAACTGGAAAACGCAAGCCGGTTCGACCGCCGCCATCGCGGGCGGTGGCGACGCATTTTCCATCACGCTCAAATCTGGCAAGTTTGCCGGCAAGCGCATCGGTTCGTTCAAGGTGTCCGGCGCCAACAAATATACGGGGACGATAACCGACCCGGAGACCGACAAGACCTATTCGGGCAAGGCCTCGGTTTCAGGCGCTTCGCTCAAGATGAGCGGCTGCGTGTTCGGCGGGCTGATCTGCAGGACCCAGACCTGGCAAAAGCTCTGATCGTTTCGACTGCACCACAATGGAACGGGGCCGCGAAGGTCCCGTTTTTGGTTGCGCCTCTGTGTTTGCGAAACCGATCGATCGCGCAGGCTGCGCCTTCTGCGCCCTAACAGCAATTTTTGCGCATCCTTCGTCCCCTGTTAGCGAGTTTTGGGTCGGCGAGATTTGGGTCGGCAAGATTTGGTGGACGGTCGGCAGCCGGCACTCCGTCTAAATTTGAACCGCAGATGAACGCCGGCATCAGAACCGGTTCAGTTGCATCAGGGCATTCTCATGCGTGTTGAAGGAGAACCACGCCATGTTCGCCCGCCGCTTCACCATCGTCTGCCTGCTGATGAGCCTGTTCGGCATGGCGTTCGCCATCCTCGTTGCCGAGGGGCGCCCGGCCCGCAACTGGGACCAGGCCAATTCCTGCCGGTTCGGTTGCGTGAACCATTTTCGCCCCTGAACCGACAAAGACTTCGAGAGGAGAAAAGCAAAAGCCATGAACCGCATCGTCGCCAACGTCCTGAAAACCCTTCGGGTCCTGCCACGGGCGGCGCTCATCCTGACGGTTCTGGCGGCCCCGGTTCTGGCCGTGCCCTCGATGCGTGCCGATGCCGGCTCGACGATCGAAGCGCCGGCGCTGAAGAAGACCGGCGTCGGCTTTGTGCTGTTGGTCAGCCTGCGGCGTGGTTAGGTAGTCGGCCTTCATCGAAACCATGCAAAACAAAAAACGACCCTTCGGCCCCCTCCCAACCGCATGGCCAAGCCTCTATATTGGGTCATGGAAAAGCGAATCTATCCCCAAGCCATAGACTCAGTCGTGATGCCGGAGCCGTTTGGCCGGCAGATCTTCAATGATGCAGCAAAGGCCGTCGCGGCCTTGCAGGCCCTCTACGACCGCAACACCAAATTTCTGCGCGATTCGTTTACGGCGCTCGCCGCAGGCGGCGACAACAACAAGCGCTACCGGGCGTTTTATCCCGAGGTCGGTGTCACCACGACTTCGTTCACCCAGATCGACTCGCGGCAGGCTTACGGCCATATGCCGACGCCCGGGCATTTCTCGACCACCATAACCCAGCCCGCCCTTTTCGAACGCTATCTCATCGAACAGCTTCGCCTGATCATGCGCAATCACGGCGTTCCGGTCACGGTTTCGGAATCGATGACGCCCATCCCGCTGCATTTCGCGTTCCTGGAAGGCTCGCATGTCGACGGCGCGGCAGCCGAGCGCATCAGGCGGCCGATCCGTGACCTGTTCGACGTGCCGGATCTCGACGGCACCGACGACCAGATCGCCAACGGCACATTCGAAGTGGCGTTAGGCGAAGCCAGGCCGTTGGCGGCGTTCACAGCGCAACGCATCGACTACTCGCTGCACCGGATGTCGCACTACACGGCGACCAGTCCGCAGCATTTCCAGAATTTCGTGCTGTTCACCAATTACCAGTTCTACATCGACGAATTCGTCGCCCGTGCGCACGATCTGATGGCGAAAGGCGGCGGCGGATACGTCGAATTCGTCGAGCCGGGAAACGTCGTCACCAAGGCTGGACAAAACGCGCCCGGCCATGGCGTGGCGCCGCCGCGCCTGCCGCAGATGCCGGCCTATCATCTGAAGAAGCCGAACCATGGCGGCATCACCATGGTCAATATCGGCGTCGGCCCCTCCAACGCCAAGACGATCACCGACCACATAGCGGTGCTCAGGCCGCATGCCTGGGTGATGCTCGGCCATTGCGCCGGCCTGCGCAACACCCAGGCGCTGGGCGACTATGTGCTGGCGCATGCCTATGTCCGGGAAGACCATGTTCTGGACGATGACCTTCCGGTCTGGGTGCCGATCCCGCCGCTGGCCGAAATCCAGGTGGCGCTGCAGGAGGCGGTCGCCGAAGTCACCGGCCTTTCCGGCTACGACCTCAAGCGTATCATGCGCACCGGCACAGTCGCTACCATCGACAACCGCAACTGGGAGTTGCGCGACCAGCGTGGGCCGGTGCAGCGGCTGTCGCAATCACGGGCGATCGCGCTCGACATGGAGTCGGCGACGATCGCGGCCAATGGCTTCCGCTTCCGCGTACCCTACGGTACGCTGCTTTGCGTCTCCGACAAACCCCTGCATGGCGAATTGAAGCTGCCCGGCATGGCGACCGAGTTCTACAAGCGGCAAGTGGCACAGCATTTGACCATCGGTATCAGGGCCATGGAAAAGCTGGCCGAGATGCCGATGGAACGGTTGCATTCGCGCAAGCTCAGAAGCTTTTCGGAGACGGCGTTCCAGTAGCGCCGCTCGGCCTGCGACCTTTGTAACGGCGCGGCAGGGCATTTCGTAATCTTGCTTTGGGCTGCATTTCTGCCGATAAACAAAGTAGATGGCACCCGTTCGAGACATGATGGCTTCGATGGCGTTCGTAGCAATGCTCGTCTTCTCGGTCGCGCTGGTGGCCGGGTTTTTCGGAACGCTGCATCCGGCCTTCGATTCCTTCGCTCATTTCCGCGTTCATCTTGCCGTGCTGATGGCGCTTTGCGCGCTGCCGCTGCTGGCGACGTCGTTTCGCCTGCAGGCGGCCACGGCGCTGCTCCTTGCAGTGGCTGCGTTTGCCACCACCTCAAACGCCCTGTCGGTGCCCCGCCTGTGGCCGGTCCAGGCAGCCGACGAAGCCGAGGCCGGCGACCAGGCGGTCCACCCCGGCGACCAGGCGGTCTACCGCCTGCTGCAGATGAACCTGCGGTTCAACAATCCAACGCCTGAAAAAGTCGTGTCGCTGATCGGTCGGACCCAGCCTGATGTGATCACCCTCGATGAGGTGTCCGACATGTGGAAGGCGAAGCTTGGCCATCTTGCCAGCGCCTACCCTTACCGGATCCTCTGCCCCTACCCCAATGGCGTTTTCGGCGTTGCGCTGCTGTCCAGACGGCCGTTTGCCGCCGGCACACAACCGCGCTGCGATGGCCGCGGCGCGATGGCCATCGCGACGGTCGATTTCGGCGGAACCGACGTCGACGTCGTCGCCGTCCACCTCACCTGGCCATGGCCGCGCCACCAGTCACCGCAGATCGGCGAATTGTCGGGGGAGTTCGCCTCGCTCGGCGAGACATCGATCATGGCAGGCGACTGCAATGCAGTGCCGTGGAGCGCCGCCGTGCGGCGCGTCGCAAATCTTGGCAAACTGACCGTGGCGCCTTCGCCGGGGCCGACCTGGCTCCCTATCAAGCTGCCGGAATTCCTGCGCTTCGCCGGACTGCCGATCGACCTTGTTTTCAGCAAGGGCGCGGTTCTCATCCATTCGGTGTCGAGGCTGGACAACACCGGCTCCGACCATCTTCCGCTGATGGTGGAATTCTCGCTCAGGCCGGAACAGAAGAAGCCAGTCGACGAACATGAAACTGCGACGGCATCCGTGCGATAGAACGGCAGGCCCCGAGGCTGAGCTACTGCTTGCGCAACAGCGCCCTGATGAGGTGCTCGACATGGCCGCCGTCGCGATGCTCGCGCGCGTCGAAGGCGTTCTGTTTCGCCTCGTATTCGGCATAGACGGCCTTGATCCGGCGCCTCGCCTCGCGGTGCGTCTTGCTGCAAAACAAGTTGTCGGCGAACTCCAGTCCAGTGATCGATCTTTCGGTCGCCCGCATCATTGTCCTGGCGATGCGGCCATGGTTATGCTCGTGAGCACGAACGCCCGCGAAAAACCGCTTCCAGCGCTTCTGCAGCGCCGGTGTCGCGGCTGAGGCCAAACGCGGGAAGGTGTAGGTGAGATCGAGTGTGCCATTGGCCTGCCGCAGACGGCAGACACCACCCTCCCTTGTGACCTCAAGGTCCCAATCTACGGTATAGGCGGCCAGCGCGATGGCGTGCGTCATGAAGCCGTGCCGCTTCGGACCGTTGCGGTCCATGGCCTCGATCAGGGCGGCGCCCGTGGTTCCAGTGATGTCGTAGGTCCGGGTCTTGACCAGCACCTTCGTGTCAGCCAATGCCGACGGTGCGAAGCCGCACAAGCCGCCAATCGCCACAAGGCACGTCAGAACCGCCAGGCGCATGGTCATCTCCCGGGTCAGAAAGAATGGAACCACAAGCGCCGCCCCGCTTCAACTTCTTTTAGACGCCGCACATATAACGGCCTTCACCGGCTTTCATTTGTGGTCGGCGGTCGAGGCGGCCGCCGGGCCGATCTGGCTTGCTGGGCTACATGTTCTGGTAGACTACATGTTTTGATAGACTGGTCCCTCTCCACCTTGTGGCGGCACCCAGGTAATGTTTCGGTTCGGGTCCTTGATGTCGCAGGTCTTGCAGTGGACGCAGTTCTGCGCATTGATGACGAAGCGAACGTCCTTCGCATCGGGATCGGCGGCGGCGTTGCCATCCTTGTCGACCCATTCGTAGACGCTGGCCGGGCAGTAGCGTGTCGAGGGCCCGGCATAGACATCGTGCTCGGAACGCTGCTGCAGATCCATATCCGCGACCAGCAGGTGGACAGGCTCGTTTTCCTCGTGGTTGGTGTTGGACAGGAACACCGAAGACAGGCGGTCGAAGGTGAGCACGCCATCCGGCTTCGGATAGGCGATCTTCTTATGCTTGGCGGCCGGCTCCAGCGTCGCATAATCGGCCTTGCCGTGCTTCAGCGTGCCAAAAGGCGAGAACCCGAACAGCGAATTCAGCCACATGTCGAGGCCGCCGATGCCGACGCCGACGACGGTGCCGAAGCGCGACCACAACGGCTTGACGTTGCGCACCTTCTTCAAATCCTTGCCGATGTCGGTCGCCCGCCATGCCGCCTCGTAGGAAGCCGGTTCGTCATTGGAGCGGCCGGCGCCGATCGCCTGGGCGACATGCTCGGCCGCCAGCAGTCCGGAGAGCACGGCATTGTGCGAACCCTTGATGCGCGGCACGTTGACGAACCCGGCGGCACACCCAATCAGCGCGCCACCGGGGAAGGACAGTTTCGGCACCGACTGCCAGCCACCTTCGGTGATGGCACGGGCGCCATAGCCGAGCCGCTTGCCGCCCTCGAATGTGCCCCTGATCGCCCGATGGGTCTTGAAGCGCTGGAATTCGTCGAATGGCGACAGATAGGGGTTCTTGTAGTTGAGGTGAACGACGAAGCCGACCGCCACCTGGTTGTCTTCCAGATGGTAGAGGAAGGAGCCGCCGCCGGTCTTCATGTCGAGCGGCCAGCCGAAGGAGTGCTGGACGAGGCCTGGCCGGTGGTTCTCCGGCTTGACCTGCCAGAGCTCCTTGAGGCCGATGCCGTATTTGCCGGGCTCGCGGCCGTCGGAAAGATGGTATTTGGCGATCAGCTGCTTGGCAAGCGAGCCGCGCGCGCCCTCGCCGATCAGCACATATTTGCCCATCAGCGCCATGCCCGGCGCGAAGCCCGGGCCATGCGTGCCGTCCTTCTCGACGCCCATGTCGCCGGTGACAACGCCGGTGACCGCGCCCTCGCCACTGTAAATGAGGTCCACGGCGGCAAAGCCCGGATAGATCTCGACGCCCAGCGCCTCGGCCTTGGTCGCCAGCCAGCGGCAGACATTGCCGAGCGAAACGATGTAGTTGCCGTGGTTGTTCATCAGCGGCGGCATCAGGATATTGGGCAGACGGAACGAACCGGCGGGGCCGAGGACCAGGAAATGGTCTGCCGTGACCGGCGTCTTGAACGGATGTCCCTCCTCGTCACGCCAGCCCGGCAGCAGCCGGTCGATGCCGATCGGATCGACGACGGCGCCGGACAGGATGTGGGCGCCGACTTCGCCACCCTTTTCCAGGACGACGACGGAAAGCTCGGGATTGACCTGCTTGAGACGGATCGCGGCGGCGAGGCCGGCCGGACCGGCGCCGACGATGACCACGTCGAATTCCATGCTTTCGCGTTCGATCTCGCTCATCAACCCCTCACTGGCTGCCGCATTTGGGCATCTTGCTGGCTTATCCGCTGCATAGCGCATCAATTCGCGACGCGAAACCGGCGCTGACGTGACAATGCCGATTTCGTCAAAAAGGCCGCGCATCGTACTACAAAATCGCAATTTGGGGGTCCACCAAACATCGATCCGGGTCAAGCCAGTCCAAAGAGAGCCGTTGCCCTGACGTTTTTAATTGTTCGACGGCTTGCTTATCGGCCATACTTCGCACCATGCGCACATACGGGCCATCCGGCTTTTCATCGACGCGCTTTTTTTCGTCGCCCGGACGGGTTTGCCGGGCGCTCGTTTTGGCCCTTTTGCCGCTGGCGTCCGTTGCCGCCCGCGCCGAGCCGCAAAGGGTCTGGGTGGCCGGAGCGTACTCCTTTTCCGACGAACTGGGCGGCTTCCGCATCACCGGCGCCTCGGGCATCGGGACAAAGGAGGACCCGCTTGTCATCACCGAAGAGCTGAATTCGGCGACACCAGTGACACTGACGATCCGCACGACAAAGCCGATCCAGCCCTTCGGCACTGCGGGCCAATTTGCCAACGGCCTCATGTACATGCGCGTCGACGTGCTCAACAACAGCGGCCAGGCCTGGGTCGAGTTCCAGTTCGAGCTCCAGGAGATACTCCACCGGCCGAGCGTGTTCGGCGACGGCCTGTCGTTCGACCAGCGCAACAAAACGCCTGACAACATCTGGTCGAGCAGCTTTGCCGATTTCGATCGCGACTTCGAACCCTATGACCGGTTGCTGTTCAAGAGCGGCAAGATCGACCCGTTGAAGACAGCAAAATTCGATTACCTGATCACCGACTACACACCACGCTGGACGTTCTATCTGGTGCAGGATCCGCGTATACCGTCGAGCTGAACTACTTCGTCATCCAGGGCGAAGCAGGAGCGAAGCGACGTCGCGGAGGCCCTGGATGACGAAATCATGAAGCATCGCGCCAATCACGATGTTGCAAATTCCTGCCGCGCGGCTGAATGTGAAAGCATGACTGCCGTTTCCCGAGACAACCGACCTGATATTGCCGACCTGCTGGCCTTCTACGCCAGCGCCGGCGTCGATGAAGCGCTCGAAGAGGAGCCGCTGAACAGGTTTGCCGAGGCTCCCTCAAAGCCGCCTGAGCGGGGGCCAGCGACAGTTGCGCCGCCAAACGGTGAAACCGCAGCGCTGCCACGCTCGACAAGCCTGTCACGCGCCGGAATGGGTGAAAGGCAAGCTGCGGCACCGGCGGTGCGCGCGCCGCCCGGTACGGCGACAGTGCCCGACGAGCAGCAAGCGGCATTGGCGCGACACCTGGCGACGACGGCGGCAACTCTGGACGAGCTTCGCCAGCACATGGCGGCTTTCGACGGCTGCAACCTCAAATTCACCGCCAAGAACCTGGTGTTCGCCGATGGCAATCCGAATGCCGCGGTGATGCTGGTCGGCGAGGCGCCCGGGCGCGACGAGGACATCGAGGGATTGCCGTTCGTCGGTCGCTCGGGCCGGCTGCTCGACCGGATGCTGGCGGCGATCGGCCTCGACCGGACCTCGGCCTACATCGCCAATGTCATTCCCTGGCGGCCGCCGGGCAACCGCACGCCGACACCGCACGAGACCGAGATTTGTCGGCCGTTCATCGAACGGCAGATCGAACTGGTCAATCCGAAGGTGCTGGTCAATTTGGGCGGCCCCTCGGCAAGCACCCTTCTCAACACCACAGAGGGCATCCTGCGGCTGCGCGGCAACTGGCGCGTCCACACCACCGCCGCCGGCATTGCCATTCCAGCCATGCCGACGCTTCATCCGGCCTATCTCTTGAGAACCCCCGCGCACAAGAAGCTGGCGTGGCGGGATTTTCTCGAAGTGAAGGCGAAGCTGCGGACGCTGGGTTGAGGGTGGCGCGTCTTCCCTTCTCCCCTTGTGGGAGAAGGTGGATCGGCGCGCAGCGCCGAGACGGATGAGGGGTGCTGGAAGAAATGAGGCGCAGATGATTCTGGCGCCGTGCTTCAGCTTCTCGACTTGGATGAGGGTGTTCGCCAAGCTGGAACACCCTCATCCGACCGAGCTTCGCTCGGCCACCTTCTCCCACAGGGGGAGAAGGAAGAGCCGCCGCTATAACCTCCGCGGTAATTGAAATGCATCTGCGGCCGGCCTAGTCATGCGCTCATGACAGCAACCCAGACTTCCGCCGGCAGCCTCATTCGCGAATGGCGCACGCGCCGGCGCATGAGCCAGCTCGATCTCGCCATGGAGGCCGAAATCTCGCAGCGGCATCTGAGTTTCGTGGAAAGCGGCCGCGCGGCACCCTCGCGCGACATGGTGCTGCATCTGGCCGAGCGGCTGTCGATCCCGCTGAGGCAGCGCAACCAGCTCTTGCTGGCCGCAGGTTTTGCCCCTAGCTTCAGCGAGCGTCCGCTCACCGATGCCTCGCTGGCGCCGGCGATGGCGGCGGTCGAGATCGTGCTCAAGGGGCACGAACCCTTCCCAGCTTTGGCCGTCGACCGGCACTGGAACCTGGTATCGGTGAACGCCGCCATCGGCCCTTTCCTAGGCGACGTCGCCGAGCCCTCCTTGCTGAAGCCGCCGGTCAACGTGCTGCGGCTCAGCCTGCACCCCGGTGGCGTCGCACCGCGCATCGTCAACCTGGTCGAATGGCGCGCGCATCTTCTCGACCGGCTGAAACACCAGAACGATGCCACTGGCGACCCGGTTCTGGTCGAACTGGAGCGCGAGCTTCGGACCTATCCGTCCGGCCTGAACGGCGCACGGCCGGTGCCGGTCGAGCCGAACGCGATCGCCCATCCGCTGCGGCTTGCGCATGGCGATGCTGTGCTGTCGTTCATCAGCACCATCACCGTGTTCGGCACGCCGCTCGACGTGACGCTGTCGGAACTTGCGATCGAATCGTTTTTCCCCGCCGATGAACAGACAAGGACCGTGCTGGTGCGATTGGCAAACGAGCGGGCCGAGCCGTCCTGATTATCCTTGCGGTGGGGTCGCCTGGCGGGTGCGGGCACGTTCGAGGCCAAGCTGGCGCTCGCGCCAGATGATGAAGATGCCGGCGGCAACAACGATCACGCCGCCGATGAGCATATGAACCGTCGGGACGTCGCCGAAGGCGAGATAGCCGACAACGATGCCAAGCAGCATCGACGTGTATTCGAAAGGCGCCACCACCGACGCCTCGGCATGGCGATAGGCGGCCGTCATCAGAATCTGAGCGAGCCCGCCGCAAAAGCCTGCAGCAATGAGCAGGCCCGCCTGGACCGGTGTCAGCGCCTGCCAGCCGAACGGCAGCGACAGCAACGCCAGGACGCTCGCCGTCACCGAAAACCACAGCACGATGGTTGCTGTCGGCTCGCTCTGGACGAGGTTGCGCACCAGCAGCATGGCGACGGCCGACATCGCTGCCGCGACCAATGCGGCGATGACGCCGAGCACCTCCTGATCGCCGAGTGCTGCGCCCGAGGTCAGCAGCGTCAATTCCGGCCATGAGATGACCAGCACCCCGACCAGCCCGACCGCAACTGCGCTCCATCGATAGATGCGGATCGCTTCGCCGAGGAAGATCGAACTGAACACCACCACCAGCAGCGGCTGTGCGTAGTTCAGCGCGATCGCTTCCGGCAGCGGCAGCCGTATCAGCGCGAAGAAGCCGAGCCCCATGGCGCAGACGCCGACAACGCCGCGCGCAATATGGTTGAGCGGGCGCTTGGTCGAAAAACCGGTGCCGAGCTTTCCCTGGAAGGCCAGGAAGACGACGATCGGAAAGATGGCAAAGAACGAGCGGAAGAAGACGACCTGGCCCGCCGGCACCGTGCCCGCTGCCTTGATGCAGGACGACATGGCGACGAACACCGCCACCGACACGATCTTGAGCATGATCCCGGTCAGCGTGTTGTGCCCGCCGGGATGGTCCGTCGGGTTCACTTGGCAGCTGCTTCCTGGATCGCCGCCCAGATGCGCGCCGGCGTTGCCGGCATATCGATGTGCCTGATGCCGTAGGCGCGATAGAGCGCATCCGTCACCGCGTTGAGGGCGGCCGGCGTCGCTCCGATCGTGCCCGCCTCGCCTGCCCCCTTGATGCCGAGCGCATTGGTGGTCGAGGGCACGTTGCGGGTCTCGAAATGGAAGAACGGCAAATCGTCGGCGCGCGGCATGGCATAGTCCATGAAGCTTGCCGTCAACAGCTGCCCGTCCTCGTCATAGACCGTGTTCTCGGTCAGCGCCTGGCCGATGCCCTGGACGACGCCGCCATGCACCTGGCCGGCCAGCAGGATAGGGTTCACGGTGACGCCGAAATCGTCGACGATCGTATAGCGGACAATTTCCGTCACGCCGGTGTCGGGATCGATCTCGACCTCGCAGATGTGGGTGCCGTTCGGATAGGTGCATTCGTCCTGCACGAACTCGCCAAAGCCCTTGAGATCGTCCGGGTTCTTGGCGGCCTTGGCGATGCCCGAAAAATCGATCGTGCGGTCGGTGCCGACGATGCGGGCAACGCCGTTGGACAGTTCGATGTCGTCGGCCGACGCTTCCAACTCATCGGCGGCGATGCGCCTGATCTTGATGGCCAGATCCTCGCCGGCACGAGAAGCTGACACACCGCCAAGCGGAATGGAGCGCGAGCCGCCGGTGCCGCCGCCGGCCTTCAGCTCGTCGGTGTCGCCCTGGCGGACATGAATCTTGCCGATGTCGAGATGAAGCTTTTCCGAGAGGAACTGCGCATAGGCGGTCGCATGCCCCTGCCCGTTGGTCTGGGTGCCGATCTTCAGCGTCACCGTGCCGTCGCCGTTCAATTCGACAAAGGCCGGTTCAGAGCCCGGAAAGGCACAGGCCTCGATATAGGTCGCCATGCCGATGCCGCGGATTTTGCCTTCCGCCTTCGACTGCGCCAGCCGCTCCGGAAACGCCTGCCACTCCGCTTGTTCGATGGCGCGGTCCATATGGCCTGCGAATTCGCCGGTATCATAGAGGCGGTCGGTCTGCGTGCGGTACGGGAACTGCTCGGGCCTGATGAAATTGCGCCGGCGGATCTCTTCGACTGGCAAGCCAAGGTCGTGGGCGCAGGCGTCGACGAGCTTTTCCAGCAGAAATGCCGCTTCCGGGCGGCCGGCACCGCGGTAGGCATCGACCGGGCAAGTGTTGGTGTATAGGCCGGTCACCGAAACGTCGAGCGCCTGGATGTCGTAGACGCCGGTCGACATGGTGACGCCGATATAGGGGATGAACGGGCCGTATTGCGAGATATAGGCGCCGATATTGGCGAGGAGATCGACCTTCATGCCGAGAAAGCGGCCGTCCTTGTCCATAGCCATCTCGGCGATCACGACATTGTCGCGGCCTTGCGCATCGGTGAGGAAATGCTCGGTGCGGTCGCCGGCCCATTTCACCGGGCGGTCAAGGCGCCTGGCGGCCTCCAGCACCAGCGGATGCTCGCGATAGACGAAGCTTTTCGGCCCGAAGCCGCCGCCGACATCCGGCGTGATGACGCGCAGCTGGTTCTTCTTGATCTTGAATATTTCGGCCAGGATGTACTGCATGGAATGCACGCCCTGCGAGCCCGTGGTCAGCACGAAGCGGTTCTCCTGCGTGTTCCACTCGCCGATCGCCGAGCGCGGCTCGATGTAGTTGCAGACCAGCCGGTTGTTGATGAATTCGATGCGGGTGACATGCGCCGCCCTGGCGAATGCCGCCGCGGTCTTCGCCTTGTCGCCAATGTGATAGCTGAAGGCGCGGTTGGAGCCGAGTTCCGGCCAGACCAGCGGCGTGCCTTCGTCAAGCGCCGTGGCGGTGCCGGACGCGGCATCCTCGCCCTCGTATTCGACCTCGATCAGTTCGGCCGCGTCCTGCGCCAGCGCGCGGCTGTCGGCGACGACGAAGGCGACGGCGTCGCCGACATAATTGACCCGGTCGCGGCAAAGGACCGGAATGTCGCGGGTCGGCGCCTTGGTGCCGCCCGGCTGCCTCTGCATGACGCCGGATTTCAGCTTGCCGAGATGAGCAAGATCCGCGCCGGTCAGCACCAGATGGACACCAGGAGCCGCCTTGGCCGCCTCGGTCGAACCGACGGTGAAGCTTGCCTTGGCCACCGGCGAACGCAGAACGTAGCCGTGCAGGAGGCCGGCCGGTTGGATGTCGTCCGTATAGCGACCGAGACCCGTGAGGAAGGCCTGGTCCTCGCGACGCAGCACAGAGGCGCCCATGCCGAATTTCGGTGTGACGACGGTCATGGATACCTCGCGACGATGATTGGAAAACGAGTGCCTGAAATAGTCGCTGCGCCAGTTTTGTCGAGTGACGGTTTCGTGTAAAGAGCGCGTGCTTCACATTTCTTCGACCAGCGGACCCACCTGCCGCTGCCGGAATCGACAGGAAAACCAACGGAATGCGCACGGACACCGGCCAGGTCTTCAAGCTCGAAGACTATCGCCCCACCGACTATCTCATTCCGGAAACCGGCCTGACTTTCCGCCTGTCGCCGGAAGCCGCGCGCGTCGTCGCCGTGCTGACGGTCGAACGCCGCGACGGCGTCGCGGCGTCAATGCCGCTGGTGCTGGACGGCGATGGCCTGACGCTCAGCCGCATCGCGATCGACGGCCAGACACTCGCGCCCACCGATTTTTTTGCCACGCCCGATCAGCTGACGATCACCACGCCGCCCGCAGCAGCCCGTTTCCAGCTCTTGATCGAAACCGAGCTGGCGCCGGCGCACAACGAAGCCCTGATGGGCCTCTATCGCTCCAGCAACGTCTATTGCACGCAATGCGAGGCCGAGGGCTTTCGGCGCATCACCTATTTTCTCGACCGTCCAGATATCCTGTCGGTCTATACGGTGCGCATCGAGGCGCCGCACCACGAGGCGCCACTGCTTCTTTCCAACGGCAACCCGGCTGGCAGCGGCGAACTTGCCGACGGCTGGCACTACGCAGTCTGGCACGACCCCTTCCCCAAGCCGTCCTATCTGTTCGCCCTTGTGGCGGGCGCTCTCGGCAAGGTCGCGGACAGCTTCGTCACATTGTCCGGCCGCGAGGTCGAGCTCGGCATCTTTGTCGAGCCGGGCAAGGAGCGGCTCGCGGGCTACGCCATGGACGCCCTGAAACGGTCGATGAAATGGGACGAGGAGGCGTTCGGCCGCGAATACGACCTCGACGTCTTCAACATCGTCGCCGTGTCCGACTTCAACATGGGCGCGATGGAGAACAAGGGCCTCAACATCTTCAACGACAAGTATGTGCTGGCCGACCAGGAGACCGCCACGGACGCCGATTTCGCCAATATCGAGGCGATCATCGCGCATGAGTATTTCCACAATTGGACTGGCAACAGAATCACTTGCCGCGACTGGTTCCAGCTTTGCCTGAAGGAAGGGCTGACGGTTTTCCGCGATCACGAATTCTCCGCCGACCAGCGATCGCGAGCGGTGAAACGCATTGCCGAAGTGCGCACGCTCAAGGCACATCAGTTTCCCGAAGACCAGGGACCGCTGGCGCATCCGGTGCGACCGCGCCGCTACCGCGAGATCAACAATTTCTACACGGCGACGGTCTACGAGAAGGGCTCGGAAGTGGTGCGCATGATCCGCACCATTCTCGGCGCCGAGACGTTCCGGGCCGGCATGGATCTCTATTTCGAGCGCCATGATGGCGAGGCTGCGACGATCGAGGACTTCATCAAGGTGTTCGAAGATGTTTCCGGGCGCGACCTCTCGCAATTTTCGCTGTGGTACCATCAGGCCGGCACGCCCAATCTGACGATCAGTTCGACGCACAATGCGGCGGCCCAGGAATTCACGCTCGAGATCGAGCAGTCGGTACCGCCAACGCCGTCCGAAAGCCGCAAGCGGCTGATGCATATTCCGCTGGCCTTCAGCCTGGTCGGCGCCGACGGCAAAGCAATAGAATACGGCGGCGTCGAGGGCGCCAGCGTCGAGGGCGGCGTCATCCATATCCGCAAGCGCCGGCACATGGTGCGCTTTTCGGGCGTCGCCGAGCGCCCGGCGATGTCGCTCAACCGCGGCTTCTCGGCGCCGGTGACGCTTTCCGTCGAGCAGAGGGCTGGCGATCAGTTCTTCCTTGCCGGCCATGACGACGATACCTTCTCGCGCTGGCAGGCGTTCAACACGCTTTTGACCGAGGCGCTGATATCAGCCTTCCGCCAGGTCCTTGACGGCAAGCAGCCCGGTTTCGCATCGCGGTTGATCGAGCTTGCCGGCAAAATAGCCGGCGACGAGACACTCGAACCGGCCTATCGGGCGCTGGCTCTGGCGCTTCCGAGCGAAGCCGATATCGCCCGCGACATAGGCAAGAACATCGATCCCGATGCCGTTTTCTCGGCCCGCGAGGCGCTGACGGTCGCGATCGCCGAGGCGAACCGCGAGATATTCTCCGACCTCTACGATCGACTGACCGACAAGGACGCTTTCAGTCCTGATGCGGCAAGCGCCGGTCGCCGGGCGCTGCGCAACACCTTGCTCGACTATCTTTCGCTGCTGCATGGAGGTGCGGCGCTTGCGGCCCGGCATTTCCAGTCGGCGACCAACATGACCGACCGGGCCGCCGCATTGAGCGTGCTTGCGCTGCGCCATAGCGGTTCGCCCGAGACGGTCAAGGCGCTGGCGGAGTTCGAAGCGAAATATGCGACCGATCCGCTGGTGATGGACAAATGGTTCCATATCCAGGCCAGCGTGCCGGGCCCGCAAACCATTCATGCGGTGCGCGCCCTGACCAACCACCCGGCCTTCTCAATGGCCAACCCGAACCGGGTGCGCTCGCTCGTCGGCACGTTTTCCAGCGCCAACCAGACCGGCTTCCATCGCGCCGACGGCGAAGGCTACCGGTTTTTCGTCGAAACAGTCCTGCAGGTCGAAAAGCGAAACCCGCAATTGGCCGCCAGGCTGGCGACGGCACTCAGATCATGGCGCTCGCTGGAACCTGCCCGGCAAGGCAAGGCAAGAGAAGCGCTGCTTTCCATTGCCAATACCGAGAACCTGTCGGCCGATTTGCGCGACATCATTGAGCGCACGCTGGCGTGATCCCTCCCCCTTGAGGCAGGGCTGTCCGGGGAAAGTTCTTGTGCAACTCGGACGAGTCTTTGGGCGCTGCATTGCAATCCCCAATGGGTATGGCCCGCGTCCGTTTCGTCGTTCGACCAGTGCGCATGCGGAAAGAGAAGCACCGCTCGGGGTCCAAAAGTCGAAAAATGCAATCGATGCGAGTCCTCCGCAGCCCGGTATGCAACCGAAAAACTTTCCCCGGACAGCCCTGCCCTTGAGGGGAGGGTGGACAGCCGCCGAAGGCGGATGGACGGGGGGTCGCTGCGGCAGTGCGCGGCCTCGATCGACCCCACCTGCCTCGACTGTTGATCCAAAGATGGAGCGCCTCGCCGAGGACCCCTCCCGGCTCTACGGGCCACCCTCCCCTCAAGGGGGAGGGAGATCGGCAGCTTAGCCACTATTTTAGTCGATTTTTAATCTTTTTTCGCTGCGCCTCTGGACAAGGCGAATCACCTTTGATTCTTTAGCTGAAGATTCGGAAGTGCGGCGTCGCCGGATCGTCAAGCAGATTTTAAGATCGGGGAGAGCCATTTATGGCGAAGGCGGACGCGTGGGGCGCGCCCGGAGGGACGGGTTTTGAGCAGCGTGAGGCGAGAAGCGACGGTCTCGCCGGCAACGCGCGGCTGATTGCCGAACCCGCCTACCGACGGCTTCTGGCAGCCGAGCCATTGTTGCGCCGATCGATACCGGCCCTCATCATCATTTTCCTGCTTGTCATCGCGGCGCTGCGGTTCCTGTCGCTGATGCACGAGCGCGACAACGTGGAACGCGACGCCAAGGCGATCCTCTCGCTCGCGGCGGGCCAACTGGCCAGTTCGATCAGCGTCGATGCGAGCATGGCCACGACGCCTGGCGCGACGCAGGATCTGTTGGAGGGCATCAGCCGTCAGGGCGCCATGGGCCGAAGCCACGTGCTTGCGGTCACCGACAGCGCGTTCAAGATCGTTGCCGTGACACCGCAATCGACGGGCTGGGAAGGGCGGTCGCTCGACGCCATCGCCCAGGGCGGTCAACCGCTGTTCATGTTCGGCGACCGCGCCGGCGTGTTGGAGGTCAGCATCGGCGGCCAGGACTGGTATGCCGCGGTGAGCCTGGCAAACGGCAAGAATGGTGCTGCCGCAGCGCTCGTTCCGCAGGATGCGGTCTTCGACACGTGGCGCAAAACCGTTTCGCTCAACGTCACGCTGTTCGTGCTGACGGCCGGCGTGCTGATCATCGTCCTCTATGCCTATTTCGGCCAGGCGGCGCGCGCCCAGACCGCCGACCGCATCTATCTCGAAGCGCACCAGCGCATCGACATGGCGCTGGTGCGCGGCCGCTGCGGCCTGTGGGACTGGGACATGGTGCGCGGCAAAATGTACTGGTCTCGCTCGATGTACGACATGCTGGGCTATGAGCCCTGCGACACGATGCTGTCGTTCGGCGAGGTCGACGGGATCATCCATCCCGAGGACGGCGACCTGTTCCAACTCGCCAACAGGATCGTCGCACGCGAGATCGACCACATCGACCAGGTGTTCCGGATGCGCCACGCCGACGGACAATGGGTGTGGATGCGCGCAAGGGCGCAGGTGATCGACCCGGAAGCGCCGGAGATCCAGCTGATCGGCATCGCCGTCGACGTTACCGAGCAGCGGCACCTGGCGCTACGCTCCGAGGCCGCGGATCTTCGCCTGCGAACGGCCATCGAAAACATCAACGAATCCTTCGTGCTGTGGGATTCGGCCCAGCGCCTGATCATGTGCAATTCCAAGTACCAGCAGGACAACGGACTGTCGGATCGCGACGTGATGCCGGGCGCCTCGCGCGCCGTTCTCGAAGATCGCATGCTTGCCTTCGCCTCGGAGCGCCGGCTTGCCAATACCAACGGGCAGCAAGGCGGCGTGACCTTCGAGCGGCAGCTTGCCGATGGCCGCTGGCTGCAGGTGAACGAATTGCGGACCAGGGACGGCGGCACCGTCTCGGTCGGCTCCGACATCACCCAGATCAAGCTGCACCAGGAGAAGCTGGTCGACAGCGAGCGCCGGCTGATGGCGACGATCCACGATCTCAGCCTTGCCCGCCGGGCAGAGGAAGAGCGGTCGCGCGAACTAGTCGAGCTCAATCACAAATACATGAAGGAAACCGAGCGCGCCGAGGCCGCGAACCGGGCCAAATCCGAGTTCCTGGCCAACATGTCGCATGAATTGCGCACGCCGCTCAACGCGATCATCGGTTTCTCCGAGCTGATGGAACAGGCGCTGTTCGGGCCCTTGGGTTCGCCGCGCTACGAGGAATACGCCACCGACATCAACGGCAGCGGCAAATATCTTCTGGGCGTCATCAACGACATCCTCGACATGTCGAAGATCGAGGCCGGCCAATTCTCGATGGATCAGGAGGAAATCGACCTCTGCCCGCTGATGCGGGAAACGGTGCGCGTCATCTCGCTGCAGGCAGCGGAAAAATCGATCACCGTCGAAACACGCATCCCCGATTCGCTGACGCTGTTCGCCGACCGCCGGGCGATCAAGCAGATCATCATCAACCTTCTGTCGAATGCGGTGAAATTCACCGGACAGGGCGGCCGCATTGCGGTAAGGGCCCGCAACACGTCCAGCGCTCTGGTCCTGACGATCGAAGACAATGGCTGCGGCATCCCGAAGGAGGCGCTGAGCAAGCTCGGGCGGCCGTTCGAGCAGGTGCAGAACCAGTTTTCCAAGAGCCACGCCGGTTCCGGCCTTGGCCTTGCCATTTCACGCTCGTTGGCCGAGCTTCAGGGCGGCGCCTTGAAAATCCGCTCCACCGAAGGCACCGGCACGATCGTGTCGGTGCGCATTCCGACCAGGAAGCCGACGCAGCCGGTCAGGGCCGCCGCCTGACTAGTGAATAGTGAAATAGTCAGTAGTGAATATCTAATTCCATTCACCATTCACTACTCACTACTCATTCGCACGAAGCAGAAAGCCAAAATCCTTCCTGACCTTTTGCGACGTCTCCTTGAGGTGCGCTTCCAGCACGCCGAAATCCGGAAGGTCGGTGACCGCCAGAAGCAGATCCGAAAGCCCCGGCGGGACGTCGTCCCGTTCGAATACGCCGGTGAGGCAGAGCCGCGTCATCTGGGTCAGCGCCAGGTAGAGCGCATAGGCATCGCAAAGCTCCTGCCTGACCTGGGCCTCGGCGAAATCCGGCGCCAGCCTCGACAGCACGTCCGCTGTCCCGGTGACCCGGCGGCCGGCTTCGACCTTTCCCGTGATCACCGCCACCTGCGCGATGAATTCGAGATCGATGAGACCACCCGGGATCAGCTTGATGTCCCAGAGATCGCGCGGCGGTTTTTCCTTCTCAATCATCGCGCGCATCTCGAATGCTTCGGCTATCACCTTGGCGCTGTCGCGCGGCAAGGCAAGCACCTGTGCCACCTCGGCCTCGACCTCGGCGCATAGCGCTTGATCGCCGCCGATCGCGCGGGCCCTTGACAACGCCATATGCTCCCATGTCCAGGCGTCCTTGCGCTGGTACTTCTTGAAGGCATCGACATGGGTCGCCACCGGCCCCTTGTTGCCGGACGGCCGCAAGCGAAGGTCGAGCTCGTAGAGAACGCCCTCGGCGGTCGGCGCTGACACCGCAGCTATCAGCCGCTGCGTCATCCTGGCGTAATAGTGGGACGGGGCCAGCGGCTTGTCGCCATCGGATTCTTCGGCATCGGCGTCGTGATCATAAAGCAGGATGAGGTCGACGTCTGAGCCGGCCGTCAATTCGCGGCTGCCGAGCTTGCCCATGCCGAGCAGCGCAACCGTACCGCCGGCGACGCGACCGTGGCGTAGCGCGAACTCGGCGATGACCGCCCGCAGCGCCGCGTCGATGGTGAGATCGGCCAGATCGGAAAAGGCACGGCCGGCGCGCGCCGGATCGATCGAGCCGGCAAGCAGCCTGACGCCGATCAGGAATTTTTGCTCGGACGCAAAGATGCGCAAGCGGTCGAGCACGTCCTCATAGGCCCTGTCGCCTTCGAGGAACGCGGCGAGACGGCCGGACAGATAGGCGCGGTCCGGCAGTTCAGTCAAAAGGGCCGGATCAAGCAGGCCGTCAAACACGTGCGGCCGGCGCGTGATGATGGCGGCCAGCCGGGGCGCCGCGCCCATGATTGTCGCCAGCAGCTTTAGCAGAGCTGGATTGGAGTGGAGCAGCGAGAAGAGCTGAATGCCGGCGGGCAGACCGGCAAGGAATTCGTCGAAGCGTATCAACGCCTCGTCCGCCCGGCGCGTCTGGCCGAAGGATTGCAGCAGCGCCGGCGTCAGTTCGGTCAACCGCTCGCGCGCCTCGGCCGACTGCGTGACGCGATAGCGGCCGAAATGCCAGCCGCGGATGACGCGGCAGATGTCGCTCGCCCGCTGGAATCCCAAACTCTGCAGGGTCTGCAACGTATCGGGGTCGTCGACATCGCCGGTAAAGACCAGGTTGCCGATGCCCGCCGAAAGCTCGGGCGCGGTCTCGAAAAGCGCTGCGTAGTGGCGTTCGACCTGATGGAGTGCGGCACGGAACGCCTCGGCAAAGGTCGCCGCATCGGTAAACCCGAGCAGGCGGGCAATGCGTTCGAGCCCTTCGTCATCTTCCGGCAGTATATGGATCTGCTCGTCGGCGACCATCTGGACGGCGTGCTCGACGCGGCGCAGGAGCCAGTACTGCCTTGTGAGCGTATCGCGCGCATCGACGGTGATCCAGCCGCGTGCCGCAAGCTGGCCAAGCATCGGCACCGTCTCGCGGCCGCGCAGTTCGGGGAAGCGGCCGCCGGCGATGAGTTGCTGCGTCTGGACGAAGAACTCGATCTCGCGGATGCCGCCGCGGCCGAGCTTGACGTTGTGGCCCGTCACCGCGATCTCGCCAAGACCCTTGTGAGCGTGGATCTGGCGCTTGATCGAATGGACGTCGGCGATCGCCGCATAGTCCATGTATTTGCGCCAGATGTAGGGCTGGAGATCCTTCAGGAACGCAGCACCGGCATCAAGATCGCCGGCCACCGGACGCGCCTTGATCATTGCGGCCCTCTCCCAGTTCTGGCCCCGCGCCTCGTAGTAGCGCAGCGCCGCCTCGACCGGGATCGCCAGCGGCGTCGAACCGGGGTCGGGACGAAGCCTGAGGTCGGTGCGGAAAACATAGCCGTGTTCGGTGCGGTCCTGGAGAATGCGGACCAGCCGGCGGGTCAGGCGCGAATACAGCTCCGTCGCATCGAGCGGATCGACGACTGCTGGTGCTTGCGGGTCGAAGAAAACGACGAGGTCGATGTCGGAAGAGAAGTTCAGCTCATGCGCGCCAAGCTTGCCCATGCCGAGCAGGATCCAGCCCGACCGGCGCGCCGGATCCTCGAGGTCCGGCAGTTTGAGCTTGCCTTGTCCGTGCGCGTCGCGAAGCAGGAAATCGACGGCAGCGCGGGTGCAGGCGTCGGCAAGATCGCTCAGCCGCCGTACTGTGATTGCAGTTTCGGCCTCGCCTGCAAGATCGGCCAGCGCGATCAGGACATGCGCTTCCGCTTTCCATTGCCGCAACTCCATCATCAGGCTGTTTTCAGAGATGGCTTCCGCCCGCGCGGCCTTGTCGATAGCGGCGCCGATCGACGCCAGCCGCGCCTCGACGGTTTCATCGAAAAGCGCAGCCAGGATCTGCGGGCGGCGGCGCACCGTGCCGCGCAGGAACGGCGACAGGTCGAAAACTGCCGCGAGGAACTCCTGGACGGCGCCCTTGCCGGCCAGGAATTTCGCCAACCCGGCAAGCCCCTCTTCCTGCGCTGCGGAAGCGATCTCCGACAATTCCCGCCGGGCTCGGTTCTGATCCAGAGGCACGAGCTTTGCCGCCGGCTTCAGAAGCCAGTCGGTCGGTTCCGCAGCCGCCTTCACCGCCATCAGCGATCCTCCCGTTCGGGAAAACTCATGACGACGGATAATCCAGGATTGCCGGGCAGGAGATCAAGCCGCCCTTTGTGGAATGTCATGATCGCCTTGGCGAGGCTGAGGCCGAGACCGGAACCCGGCTGCGAGCGGCTCTTCTCCAGCCGCACGAAACGCTCGGTCGCCCTGGCGCGATCGGCATCGTCGGGAATGCCCTGGCCGTTGTCGGTGACGGAAAGCCTGATTTCGCTGCCGACGCGATCGAGCGCCACGCGGACGGCCGGCTTGGCTGTCGAGTCGACAGAATATTTGATCGCGTTGTCGACGATGTTCGATAGCGCCTGGCCGATCAGCTCGCGATTGCCTTCCACGGCGAAGCCATCCTGCACCGAGGTCTCGAGTGTCACACCCGCCTCCTCCGCCACCGGCTCGTAGAGCTCGACGACATCGCGCACCGAAGCAGCCAGATCTCCCTGGCTGGTGCTTTCTGAGGAATAGCCCGCCTCCAGCCTTGAGATCATCAGGATGGCGTTGAAGGTCTTTATCAGCTGGTCGGACTCGGCAATGGTCGCTTCCAGCGCCTGCCGGTAGTCGGCGGGACTGTACTTGCCGGAGAGCGTCGCCTCGGCGCGGTTGCGCAGCCGGGTCAGCGGTGTCTTCAGATCGTGGGCGATGTTGTCTGAGACCTGCTTCAGCCCTTCATTCAGCGTGGCGATCCTGGCCAGCATGGAATTGAGATTTTCGGAGAGCCGATCGAACTCGTCGCCGGCCCCGGTGACCGGCAGCCGGCCGGAAAGGTCGCCGCCCATGATGCGGCGGCTGGCCTGCGACACCGAGTCGATGCGCTTCAGCGCCGCGCGGCCGACGAAGATCCAGATCAAAATTCCGCCAAGCGCCATCATGCCGAGCGCCAACGTCAAGGCGCGGCGGATCACGGCGCGGAACCGCTCAGGCTCGCCGAGATCGCGGCCGACCAGCATGATCATCTGGTTCGGCAGGCGCAGCACCAAGGCAATGGCGTTGTGGCCCTTCTCGCCTTCGACCTGGGCTTCGCTCTGGCTGGGTTCGTTCGGGTCGGCGATCGGGTTGCGTTGCCGCTCGAGCTCGCCCTCGCCGAAGCGCCGGTAGGAAAACGGCTCCGTCGTCCAGCCCTCGGCCTCAAGGACGCCGGGTTCCAGGCTCTGCACGTTTCCGGTCAGGATCTGGCCGTTGGCGTCGGCGATCAAATAGAGATTGGCGCCGGGCTGGCGGGAGCGTTGCTCGACCACGCGCACCAGCAGCGGCAAGCCGCCGCGCTGATAGACCCGGGCGAGGCCGAGCACCTCGTCGTTGATGGTCTCCTGCGTCTGGCCGGTCAGCATGCGCGCCGACAGCGAGGTCATGTAGAAGACGAGCAGCACCGCACAGATGGCGAACAGCAGGAGATAGAGCGCCGAAAGCCGCGCCGCCGTCGTCTTCATGATGGCCGGCATGGAAAGGGCCATGCTAGCCGCTCTTGAGCATATAGCCGGCGCCACGAACCGTGTGCAGGATCGGCTTGTCGAAACCCTTCTCGATCTTGCCGCGCAGCCGCGAGACGTGAACGTCGATGACGTTGGTCTGCGGATCGAAATGATAGTCCCAGACATTTTCCAGAAGCATGGTGCGCGTCACCACCTGCCCAGCATGGCGCATCAGATATTCCAGCAGGCGGAATTCGCGCGGCTGCAGCGTAATGTCGCGGGCCGCGCGCCGCACCGAATGCGACAGCCTGTCGAGTTCGAGATCGCCGACCCGGTAGACGGTTTCGGCCTCCCTGGCGCTGGCGCGGCGGTTCAGCACCTCGACCCGGGCCAGAAGCTCGGAAAAGGCATAGGGCTTGGTCAGGTAGTCGTCGCCGCCGGCGCGCAAGCCGGTGACCCGGTCGTCGACTTCGCCGAGCGCCGACAGGATCAGCACCGGCGTAGTCTTGCCCCGGGATCTCAGACCGGCGATGACCGACAGGCCGTCGCGGCGCGGCAACATGCGGTCGACGACCATCACGTCATAGTCGCCGGAGTCAGCGAGCGCGAAGCCGGTTTCGCCGTCGCCGGCGACATGGGCGGTATGCCCAGCCTCGGTTAAGGCTTTCTGGAGGTAATCGGCCGCTTCGCGATCGTCTTCTATGACGAGAATCTTCATGGCACCGTTATACGCGATTTCGCTGGAAGATTGAGTGGCCGCCATAGGCATCATGGCCTCGATGTGCATCGCGAACAAAGTGAATCAAGAACGAGCAGTAAGTCTTTGTTTTGGACCATTATTGACCCCGATCCATCAACACTCTAGATCAAAGCTCGATGCAGGCTTTTGGGCGACATGCTTTGTTGCTTGAGCATATCGTCATGCTCTGTTCGAGCGGCAGCGGGCGATGGGAGCCCGCTGCCGCTGGGGCGGAACACGATGACTGACTAACGTATTCAAGCCCCGTGCTTTCCCATGCGACGGCTCGGGGTATTTGAAACCGCCGCATCGGAAAAGTCTGGAACGTCAGCCCTTGGCGACAGGCAGCGCGACGAAGCGGTTGCTGTCGTCGCGGGTGATCTGCATCAGCACCGCCTTGCGGCCCGACTTCACCGCGTCGGCCATGGCCTTGGCAACGTCCTCGGTGCCATTGACCTCCGTCGAATTGACCGAGGTGATGACGTCGCCGGGCTGGATGCCGCGATCGGCAGCATCGCTGTCGGGATCGACATCGGTCACCACAAGCCCTTTGCCATCGTCGGACCTGGTGACGGTGAGACCGAGTTCGGCCAGCGTATCGGCCTTTGGCGGAGCGGAAGGCTGCTGGTCCGCCGAAGCCTGCTTGTCAGTCGAAGGCAGCGTGCCGAGATCGACCTTGACCGTTTCACTCTTGCCGTCACGCCATAGCGTGACGTCGACCGGCTTGCCGGGCGGGTAGGCGCCGATCAGACGGGCGAGTTCCTTCGGCGAAGTGACGTCCTTGCCGTCCACCTGAGTGATGACGTCACCAGCCGATATGCCGGCCTCCTTGCCGGGACCATCGTCCTGGGCGCTGGAAACGAGCGCGCCCTTATCGGACTTCAGCCCGAGCGATTCGGCGATTTCGGAAGTGACCGGCTGGATCTCGACGCCAAGCCAGCCGCGCTGGACGGTGCCGTCCTTCATCAGATCCTGCACGACCTGTTTGGCGGTCGAGGCGGGAATGTCGAAGGCAATGCCGACGCTGCCGCCGGACGGCGAGAAGATCGCTGTGTTGATGCCGACGACCTGGCCGTTGAGGTTGAAGGTCGGGCCACCCGAATTGCCGCGGTTGACCGAGGCATCGATCTGGATGAAGTCGTCATAAGGACCGGCGCCGATGTCGCGACCACGGGCCGAGACAATGCCGGCGGTGACCGTGCCGCCAAGGCCGAACGGATTGCCGACGGCCACGACCCAGTCGCCGACACGAACCTTTGAATCATCGGCGAAGTCGACATAGGTGAACTTGCCGTCGCCTTCGACCTTGAGCACTGCGAGATCGGTGCGCGGATCTGTGCCGACCAGTTTGGCGTCGCGTTCCTTGCCGTCATACATCACCACCGTGAAGGACGAGCCTTCTCCGACGACATGGTTGTTGGTGACGAGGTAGCCATCCTCGGAAATGAAGAAACCGGAACCCTGAGCGACCGGCCGCGGCTGGCGGTCACGGGGTCCGAAACGTCGCATTCCATCCCGGCCATCCTGATCGCCAAAGCCACGGAACTCCCTGAAGAAGCGGCGCAATTGCGGATCGTCGGGAAGATTGCCGAATGCGTCGGGCAGGTCGGAGCCATCGTCGGCGGTCGATTCTATCTTGGCTTTGACGCGGACACTGACGACCGCCGGCGAAACGCGCTCGACCACGTCGGCGAAGCTCGGGACCTGCGGTGCCTCGACACGCACGGCCTCGGCCAGCACCGGGGCTGTCCCGGTGGCAACCGCGCCGAAGCCGATCGCGCCGGCAATGGCCACTGATGCGGCGGCAGCCATCAGTCGTTTGCGGGTGCGGGAATGTGAATTGGGGGCAATATTCATGGGTCTCGTATCCTCTTTCAAGGGATGCGCTCCGGTCGGCATCCTCGGCCAAGAGAAATAGAGGCGCGCACATTACGGCGCCATTTCCAGTGCGTGAAATTTTGGTAATGTTTGCTGGCACAAACCCTTTGGTTGCGCCCGCCCGTTGCCCGATGTTGTACACAGTTCAGCACAAGGCTTTCACCATGACCGCAAGCGCCACCATGACAATTCGGGTTTCGTCCGAGACCAAGCTGAAGCTGGAGCGGATCGCCGCCGACACGCAGCGCAGCAAATCCTTCCTCGCGGCCGAGGCAATATCGGCCTATGTCGATCGCGAGTTTGGGATCATCGAAGGCATCAAACGCGGGATGGCCGACGCGGCAGCTGGCCGTGTCGTGCCGCACGACGAAGCCATGGCTGAAATCGACGCCATCATCGAAGCAGCGGAAGCCCGGCGCGCGGACAAGGCGTGAAGCGGTTCGTCACCTGGTCGCGAGAAGCGCTGGACGACGTCAAACAGCAAATCGCCTTCATCGCGCGGGACAATCCAGCCGCCGCCAGACGCCTTGCGGATCGCATTCGTGACACGGGCCGTGGTCTTGGCGACATGGCGACGGGGGCCGGGTTAGTTACCCAGCACCTTGTCCAACGCTGCCTTCTCCTCGGCGGTGAGCATGGCCGCAGGCGTCGAACGGCGCGACCGGGCGGTCAGCACGATGAAAATCCCGCCGGCAAGCAGCAGAAGGACCGGCGTGCCCCAGAGCAACGCGTTGCGCAGGCTGAAGCGCGGCTTCAACAGCACGAACTCGCCATAGCGGGAAACGATGTAGTCGATCACCTGCCGGTCGGTATCGCCGGCGACCAGGCGCTGACGCACCAGCACGCGCAGGTCGCGGGCAAGGTCGGCATCGGATTCGTCGATCGACTGGTTCTGGCAAACCATGCAGCGCAGCTCTTCCGAAAGCGTCCGCGCCCGCGCCTCGAGCGCCGGGTCGGCCAGAACCTCGTCCGGCTTCACCGCAAGTGCGGCGCCGGCAAACAACAGCGTCAGCAGCAGGATCAGAGAGGCCAGTGAAAATCTTGCGGTCATGGCAGGCTCGCGGAAGGCACGGCGCCCGCCGACTTGCGGCGGCGACGCGACGGTGCGCCGACGCGCAGCCGCCGGTCCATCAGCGACATCGCAGCACCTGCCATCATGACAAGACCGCCGCCCCAGATCAGCGTCACCAGCGGCTTCCACCACAGCCGCACCACGACGGAGCCGTCGGTCGCCTCGTCGCCAAGCGAGAGGTAGAGTTGGCTGAAACCGATCGTCTTGATTCCGGACTCGGTCGTCGTCATCTGTCGGACCGGATAGGAGCGCTTGGACGAGGTGATCACGGAGGTGGTGCTTCCATCAGCGCCGAGCAGGGCGAAGCGGCCGCGATCCTCGCTGTAGTTAGGCCCCTGGGCCGGATAGAGCCCCTCGAAGCGCAGCGTGTGGCCGGACAGTTGCACGGTCTCGCCGGCATGCATCGACAGGATCTTCTCGGTGCCGAAGCAAAGCGTGCCGATAATGCCCAGCGTCGTCAGCCCGAGGCCGAGATGAGCGAGCGCGGTGCCGAAGACCGAACGCGGCAGGCCGGCGAAGCGCCTGAGCATCATGGCGGGCGCGACACTGCCAAGGCCGGACTTGACGGCAATATCGGTAAGCGCGCCGCAGATCAGCCAGAAGGCCAGGCCGACGCCAAGTGCTGCGAACACCGACGTGCCGTCGATGAACAAGGCCGTCACCAGCACGGCCAGAAGCGCGGCGGCGAAGGCCGCCATCAGCCGCTGGGCGACGGCGAAAATGTCGCCGCGCTTCCAGGCGAGAAGCGGCCCGAACGGAACCGCGACCAGAAGCGGCACCATCAGCGGGCCGAACGTCAGGTTGAAGAATGGCGCGCCGACCGAAATCTTGTCGGCTGAAACGGCCTCGACGACCAGCGGATAGAGCGTGCCGATCAGCACGGTGGCGGTGGCCGTGGTCAGGAACAGATTGTTGAGGACCAGCGCCCCTTCGCGCGAGATCGGATGAAACAGGCCGCCGGCCGTCAACCTCGAGGCGCGCAAGGCGAACAACGCCAGTGATCCGCCGATGAACAGTGTCAGGATGCAGAGAATGAACACGCCGCGCGTCGGATCGGTGGCGAAGGCGTGGACGGAGGTGAGCACGCCGGAGCGCACCAGGAAGGTGCCGAGCAGCGACAGCGAGAAGGTCAGGATCGCCAGCAACAGCGTCCAGATCTTCAGGGCCGAGCGCTTTTCCATGACGATCGCCGAATGGAGCAGCGCCGTGCCGGCCAGCCAAGGCATGAACGAGGCGTTCTCGACCGGGTCCCAGAACCAGAAACCGCCCCAGCCAAGTTCGTAATAGGCCCAGTAGGAACCCATGGCGATGCCGCCGGTCAGGAACATCCAGGCGACCAGCGTCCATGGCCGCACCCAGCGCGCCCAGGACGCGTCGATGCGGCCTTCGATGAGGGCGGCGACCGAGAAGGAAAAGCAGATCGAGAAGCCGACATAGCCGAGATAGAGCAGTGGCGGATGGATGGCGAGGCCGAGATCCTGCAGGATCGGGTTGAGATCGCGGCCCTCGATCGGCGCCGGATTGAGCCTGGCGAACGGATTGGAGGTCGCCAGGATGAACAGCAAGAAGGTGGCGCCGATCGCGCCTTGCACGGCCAGCACGTTGGCTCGAAGGGTCGCGGGAAGATTGCTGCCGAAAGCAGCGACGAGCGCCCCGAAGAAGGTCAGGATCAGCACCCAGAGCAGCATCGAGCCCTCGTGATTGCCCCAGGTGCCGGTGATCTTGTAGATCAGCGGCTGCAGCGAATGCGAGTTGTCCCAGACGTTGGCCACCGAAAAGTCGGATGTCGCATAAGCCGTCGCCAGCGCCGCGAAGGAGAGAGAGGTCAAGGCAAAGCCGGTCACCGCGACCGGAGCGCCGACGGCCATCATCTTCTGGCTGTTGATACGCGCGCCGAACAGCGGCACCAGCGCCTGCACCAAGGACAGCGCGAACGCCAGGACCAGCGCGAAATGTCCGGTTTCAACCAAGGCCGCTACTCACTTTTGCTCTGCTGCCACACGCCCTTGGCCTTGAGGCCGTCGGCCACCTCCTTGGGCATGTAGGTCTCGTCGTGCTTGGCCAGCACGCTGTCGGCGACGAAGACGCCGTCCGGGCGAAAAATGCCTTCAGTGATGACGCCCTGCTCCTCGCGGAAAAGGTCGGGAAGAATGCCAGTGTAGGTGACCTTGACCTGCTTCTGGTTGTCGGTCACCGAAAAAGCGACGGTGGTCCCCTGACCGCGCTCGATCGTGCCTTTTTCGACGAGGCCGCCGAGCCTGATACGCTGCCCAGGCTGCAGGCTGGCGGTGGTCAGATCGGCGGGCATGTAGAAGTAGGAGGCCTTCTGGCCGAGCGCGTAGAAGGTCAGGCCGGTGGCGGCACCGAGGAAGGCCAACCCTCCGGCGATCACCGACAGTCTTTTCTGCTTGCGCGTCATTTGTTACTCCGTCGCCGTCAGGCCAAGCGAGGCGGCAAACGCGTTGAATTTCTTCGCTTCGTCACTATCGGAGCCAAAAACGGCGATAGCGCGATTGAGCGCGTCGCGCGCCTGATCGGCCCTGCCTAGCACGACATAGGAACGAATAAGCTGCATCCATCCTTCCGCATCGCGCGGGTTTTGCCGCAGTTTTTCATCAAGCCCCGCAACCATGGTGTTGATCATCGCTTCCCTATCCTGCGGCGACATCGACGACGCGGCGTCGACATCCCCGGAGTTTGGGCCTTTTGCAGGCACTCCCGAAGCAACGCTGCGCCTGGCGGATTCGGCCAGTGCCTGCTCGACGGCTCCGCGCCAGGGCGAGTCCTGCGGCAAGGCCGCGAGCATTTTCTGCCAGCCGGCCGTCGCCTCCCCAATGCGGCCTTCCTGCGCCATGCCCATCGCCAGATAGAAGCTGGCCTTCGGATTTGCCGGATCGAGCTTCAGAGCCGCCTCGAAGGCGGCCTGAGCGTCGGCCGAGACAATGCCGCCCGCTGCGCTGGCGATCGCCTCGCCGAGGCCGGCCTGGCGGGCTGCGCTGTCGCCGTCGAGGCGAATGGCGTTGCGGTAGGCCGTCACCGCGTCGGAGAACCGCTGCATGCGCAGGTAGATTGGCGCCAAAACATCCCAACCCCTGCCATCGGACGGGTTGGCGGCAAGATGGGCCTCGGCGCGTGCCACCAGTTCGTCCACCGAACTGTCGGCGGGATTCTTGGCCAGTCGCTCGCTGAGCGGCTGCGACGGCAGCTCGGGCGAGCCGAGTTGGCTGTACAAGCCCCAGCTGACCAACGGAACCGCCAGGACCGCGGCCGTCGCAACCAGCCTGGTCGCCATCGACGGCTGCCGCGCCGCAGCCTTGTCGGCGGCACTGTCCAGGCGAAGGATGCGGCGGGCGATCTCCGCACGCGCCTCTTCGGCCTCGGCCGGCTGGATCAGGCCACGCGCCACGTCGCGGTCAAGCTCGGACAGCTGGTCGCGATAGACTTCAAGGTCATGATCGCTGCTCGCCGAACCACCCTTCGGGCCGCCGGCCAGCGGCAGCAGAACCGCCAGGCTTGCACCCAGCGTGAGAATGGCGGCTATGACCCAGAACAGCATGTTTCTTCCAATAACGGCAGAGCCCTGCCCTGCCAACACAGGCGTCCTGCGACGCTTTGACGGCAGATGCGTCGCATGTCCTTGATTGATGTCAACCGGACCTAAAGCGCGTCGCGTTCGACCGGCGTCATGCGACGCGCTTTAGATAGTTGTTTTCATGCTTGTCGTCATCGCAAGACCGCTGCACACCCTCGGGTCGGGCCCTGGATCAGGCCCGGAGGGCATGCTGTTGCGCGAACTCTTGTTTTAATGCATGTCGTTATCGCAAAACCGCTGCACACTTTTGCGCGACATGCACTATCCGGCCGGTCGTTACGTCAGCGGCGTCCAACTGCCATCGGCGTTGCGGCAAGCGGTTCCGCGCGCAGTGGCGCCGGCGGCGCCGGTAAAGACCGTATGGGTGTATTGTCGGCAGTCCTGCGAGCCGACACGATAGGGCTGGGCGGGCACGACTTCACCGTAATGCGCCGACCGATCGCCCTTCCACGTCACCTTCTGGCTGCTCGCCGTGTACTCGAGCGCCCTGTATTCCGCCTCCAGCGCCTTGCGCTTTTCGGGATCGCTCAAGCCGGTACCGATCGATCCGCTGACGAGGCCGCCGCCCATGGCGGAAATGACCGTCGTCGCGATCTTGCCGTCACTTGGCGGCGTTGCCGCCGGCTGCGGCGTCACCGTGGCGCTCGGGCCGTTGCCCAGCGTCGTGCAGCCGGAAACGGCCAGCAATGCGGATACGAGCGCGACGCGAATCTTCATGCCAAAAACCGGTCTCTTGAGTTAAAGCTGGGGGCCGCCGCCATCGGGGGAAGTCGGCGTGGCCATAGTGTCGATGTTTGTCGGAAATTTGGCCGCGGCCGACGGCTCCGGGACCAGTCGACATGCCGCAATATCACGCAGCGTCGATCAATGTCGACTGGCCCGGCAAAAAGCATGAGCCTAGTGAAGGCTCCGCAATCGAACCACCGCCTTCAACCCGCCCATGCTGGACCGTTCCAGAGCCAGAACGCCTCCATACTCGTTGACGAGGTCGGCGACAATGGCAAGTCCAAGCCCGGTGCCCGGCTTTGTCTCGTCGAGACGCCGTCCGCGCTTCATCGCCTCGCGTGCCTTGTCCTCTGGAATGCCCGGGCCGTCATCCTCGATGCTGATCTCGAACAGGTTGACAGCACCCTCCTTGCCGGCGCCACTCTTCTTGCCGGAGCCAGTCTTCTTGCCGGAGATTGGCGCCACCGATACCGTGACCGCGCTCTTTGCCCATTTCATGGCGTTGTCGAGCAAATTGCCAAGCAATTCTTCCAGATCCTCGCGTTCGCCGGCAAAGACGATATCGACTGCCGGCAGCGAAAGTGAGAGAGCGGTCTGCGGATTGAGTTTTTGCAGCACGCGCACCATGCGCTGGACCAGCGGCGCCACCGGCGTGCGGTAGACGACACTGTCGCGTTGCGCCGCAACGCGGGCGCGCTGCAGATAATGGTCAATCTGCTTCTGCATCGAGGCGGCCTGCTCGGCTATGAGCTGGCCCTTGGCGCCGCCGAGCGCCCGCCCCTCGTTGATCAGCACCGCCAGCGGCGTCTTCAGCGAATGGGCGAGGTTGCCGACCTGCGTCCGCGAGCGCTCGACGATACGTTTGTTGTTTTCGATCAACGCGTTGGTCTCGTCGGCGAGCGGCTCGATCTCGGCAGGGAAGCGACCGTCGAGCCTTTGCGCGGTTCCTTCGCGAACCATGGCGAGAGCGTCCCTGACCCGGCGCAATGGCTGCAGGCCCAGCAGGATCGCGATGGCGTTGATGGCGATCATGCCGACGC
This sequence comes from Mesorhizobium sp. WSM4848, assembly GCF_055811375.1. NCBI lineage: Bacteria > Pseudomonadati > Pseudomonadota > Alphaproteobacteria > Hyphomicrobiales > Phyllobacteriaceae > Mesorhizobium > Mesorhizobium sp. WSM4848. The sequence goes on along the minus strand of NZ_JBVVPX010000005.1, from coordinate 53,428 downwards.
CGAACAGGGAAAGGTAGGTCAGCAGGCGACGCTGGAAGGCGCTTATCTCCTGCTCGAGCTCGGTCTTGTTGCCCATGACGCGGAAGCGCGCTGCGCGATTTTTCGCGTCGAGAACGAATTCGCTCTCGAACACTTCCAGTTCCTCGCCATCGATGCCTTCTGTCGCATAGCTGCGCTGGAAGCTGGCATTGAACGGAACCTCGGCGACGCTTGGCGACAGGATCGCCTTGGTCATCGAGGAGGAGTGCAACTCACCGCTCACGCCTTCCGACGCAGGCTCCACCGACCAGTACCAGCCGGAATTCGGCTCCGAGAACCGAAGGTCGCCCAGGTCGGGAGCGCCGGTCAGCGAACCGCCTTCGGACACGCCGACCGAGCCGATCAGATTGAACAGATGCGCCGACAACAGGCTGTCGAAACCGCGCTCGCTCGCCTGGCGATAAAGCGTCGTGATCAGCGTGAAGATGACAATCAGGGTGAGTATCGCCCAGATCGTGGAAAAGGCGATCACCCGGAACGCCAGCGAACGCGGCCCGAACCGCAGCGAAAGCGGCGTCCTTGCAGTCTGTCTGAGCGGTTCCGCCTTACGCCTCCGGCTCACGCATTCGATAGCCCATACCGCGAACGGTTTCTATCATGTCGATGCCCATCTTCTTGCGAAGCCGCCCGACAAAGACCTCGATTGTGTTGGAATCGCGGTCGAAATCCTGATCGTAAAGGTGCTCGACCAACTCGGTTCGGGACACCACCTCGCCCATATGGTGCATCAAATAGGCAAGCAGGCGAAATTCGTGCGACGTCAGCTTCAACGGCACGCCGTCGACATCGGCCTTGGAGGCTTTGGTGTCGAGCCGCAGCGGCCCGCAGGTCAACTCCGACGACGCATGGCCGGCCGCGCGCCGGATAAGAGCTCGGACCCTGGCCAGCACCTCTTCGATGTGGAACGGCTTGGTGACATAATCGTCGGCGCCGGCGTCGATGCCGGATACCTTGTCGCTCCAGCGATCGCGCGCCGTCAGAATCAGGACCGGCATCTTGCGGCCGCCGCGCCGCCAGCGTTCGACCACGCTGATGCCGTCCATCTGCGGCAAGCCGATGTCGAGCACCACGGCGTCATAGGGTTCGGTGTCGCCGAGGAAATGACCTTCCTCGCCGTCGAAAGCCCGGTCGACAACATAGCCGGCATCGACCAGCGCGTCTGATATCTGCCGGTTCAGATCCTTGTCATCTTCGACGACGAGTACGCGCATGCGGGAATCATACCCAGTTGAAGAATCGGCCTGTTGAGGAGCTGGACGTCAGATATAGGCCGATTCCAGCGCCTGGGATACGGCAGGCATCAGTTCAGCGGAACGACGATCTCCGTGCGGCGTGGACGCTGCCCATCCTTGCCCGGAACCAGCACGACGATGACGCAGACCGGCTGGCCACCGCGCGTCGACTGCGACGCCTTGGCCAGCGTGCCGCCATTCTGCTCGGCGACCTGCTGACCGATCGCGTAGCAGTCGGAGGCGGCCAGGACGATCGGCCGGTTGTGCTCGGGCACGACGACCGGCAGCGCCGTCGCCTGCGACGCAAACAGACCGGCAGCGCAGAGCGCAAGTGTCGCGGTTGGGAAGTGGGAGCGAAGCGTTTTCATGATCAGCGTCCTAACGCATCGGTGCTGAACGTGAAATGAACATCGAATGCCTGCAACACATGCCTATCTCACCCCCTGGTATGCGAGACAACCAACCCCGGTGATTTTCGCCGCCCCAATCCGGCAAATCCAAGCGCCAGTCTAGACTGTGTTGCAGCCATATTGAAAGCGCGTCAGGCGTTTTCTTCCGTCACGGCGCGAAAGCGCAGCAGCCCGTGACAGGCTGAAAGATCCTCGTCGTAACGGACCTCGGTGAATTCGAGCCTGAGATTGACGCGGTGATGCTCGTCGAGCGCCAGCGCCGCATCCTGGAGGCGGGCGCTGACCATGTCCATCACGTCGAGCATTTCTTTCCTGGCCTCGGATTTCGACCAGAAATGCAGAGTGAAAAGCTGCTCGGCGTCGTTCTCCCTGCCGGTTACCCAGTCATAGACGCTGGTCCGGCCGAACGTCACATAGGGAAACGGGATGTTTTCCGGGGCATGGTCGAATAGTTTTGCGCCGCCCAATGCCGCTGACAGGGAACCGTCAGCGTCCAGCGCTTGGAACAAGGCCTTCTGCAACGCGGCAGCCGGCGCGGTCATTGTTTTCTCCCTCGCCCGTCACGGCTAAACAGGCCTTTACGCCGTCAGCGATTCCTGCTTGCAGCGTAGCCGCGTTGACGTTCTGGCGCCAGATCACGGCATCTCCATGCCGCGGCCTCCTCGCGTCAGGAATGTCGGGTGGCCAACCCGCGCCTCCTCATTTGGCATGCAAGGCGTTTGAAAAACGGTGTTATGGAGGTGTTTGTTGCTCCGGACATTCGAGGTCGTTTCGTGCGCGAGCCATCGCTGCTGCCTGTCTTTGGAAAGCTCGGAATCAAGCCGCCAGTCGTAATTGCGGCGGCGCCGACCATGTCGAAGAGCATGGGGAGCATAGCGACCCGCATGCGGGAGGTTCTGTCTTCACACGGTGGCCTGGCCTTGAAGCTGTCCGTCGTTGTGTGGACGGTTGTTATACTGGCGATGGTGCTCTTCATTACGCAGGCCTAACCAATCGACATTCGATCGGGGTGGAAACGAAAATGATGCCGGCCTGCCTCAGGCGGCATTTGCGCCTAGGTTGGAATCTGGCGTATTGGCCCCGATAGCGCAGCCGCTCGGGATTTAGCGAAAATCGGCCGCGGTCAGCACATATATGCTCTTGCGAGTGCGGGCATAGGCATTTCTGGCGATTTCATGGATGGAACTGGAGGCGGTGTCGAACGCCGCCAGATAGGTGGCTTCAGCAGTTGGTGCCTCTGATGGTGCCTTCGAGATGGCATCAGTGGCGACAGAGAAGGAAATCTGGAACATGCCGTCATGGCCGACGAAGCGGATGCGTTTGCCCGCCTCGTCGTAGCTGCGGCTTCGATTGGGAAATGTCAGGCTCATGACTTGACCTCCGTTGATGCAACGTCTGCTTTCTTGACCGCCCGCGACGCCCGCTTTTTCTTGGGGGCGACGGGATTGAGGGCCTCCGCGGCGCGGTCGGCCTCTTCCTTGGCCAGCCGCAACGCCCGCAATCTTGCCGTCTTAATGGTCCTGGCCTTGGCCTCGGAAACATATTCGGCCGTTGCCTGGTTGCGTTCCGCGGTTTTCTTCTGCTTCTCCATGAAGCGCGCTTCAGCTTTTTCCATGATGTTCTGGCTAACTTCCGCCATCGATAAAATCTCCTTTTGACTGAGATTATGAAAGTGAATTTCCCATCTAAAATAGGAACTCGGAACAAAAAATTCAACTTCCAGATTATTTTGAATTGGTCGAAATTCTGAAAATGAAACAGCAAAAAAATACTATTCAATAGTTTCCGACAGAGCATGAATATTTTTTGGCACTCCTATCAATCGAGTGCCAACGGGCCTATAGAAGGGAGCGGCCGCCTAAGCCGGCCCCAGAAAGAGTTCCCATGAAATTCCGGCCCCTCCACGATCGCGTCGTCATTCGGCGCGCCGAAAGCGACACCAAATCCAAGGGCGGCATCATCATTCCCGACAATGCCAAGGAAAAGCCGCAGGAAGGCGAAGTGATCGCCGTCGGGCCGGGCGCGCGTGACGAAAGCGGCGCGCTGATCGCGCTCGACGTCAAGGCCGGCGACCTCATCCTGTTTGGCAAATGGTCGGGAACCGAGGTCAAGATAGATGGCGAGGACCTTCTGATCATGAAGGAGGCCGACATCATGGGCATCATCGAGAAGACCATCGCTGCCAAGAAGGCCGCCTGATTGGAGCGCCGCGCGTCCTCTTGGACGCGCAAAGGACGCTCCAAGTTTTTGAATCTACGCATCGTGCTTTTCCGAAAATCGATTCCGATTTTCGAGCCGATGCTTCAGGCGGAATGCCGAAGTCTTTCTGGTTCCAAAGCGAACGGGCCCACTCCACACACAAACGGGATGAAAAATCATGTCTGCCAAGGAAATCAAATTCTCCACCGATGCGCGTGACCGCATGCTGCGCGGTGTCGAAATCCTCAACAACGCCGTCAAGGTGACGCTCGGCCCCAAGGGCCGCAACGTCGTCATCGACAAGGCCTATGGCGCACCGCGCATCACCAAGGACGGGGTGGCGGTAGCCAAGGAAATCGAGCTTGCCGACAAGTTCGAGAACATGGGCGCGCAGATGGTGCGCGAAGTGGCGTCGAAGACCAACGACCTTGCCGGCGACGGTACCACCACCGCCACGGTGCTTGCCGCTTCCATCTTGCGCGAGGGCGCCAAATTCGTTGCCGCCGGCATGAACCCGATGGACCTCAAGCGCGGCATCGACCTTGCCGTTACCGCTGTCGTCAAGGAAATCCAGGCACGCGCCAAGAAGGTCAAATCTTCCGGTGAAATCGCGCAGGTCGGCACCATTGCCGCCAATGGCGACACCACCGTCGGCGCCATGATCGCCAAGGCGATGGACAAGGTCGGCAATGACGGCGTCATCACCGTCGAGGAAGCCAAGACCGCCGACACCGAACTCGACGTCGTCGAGGGCATGCAGTTCGACCGCGGCTATCTCTCGCCCTATTTCGTCACCAATGCCGAGAAGATGCGCGCCGAGCTGGAGGACCCTTACGTCCTCATCCATGAAAAGAAGCTCGGCAATCTGCAGGCGATGCTTCCCATCCTCGAAGCCGTGGTGCAAAGCGGCAAGCCGCTGCTGATCATCTCCGAGGACGTCGAAGGCGAAGCGCTGGCGACGCTGGTCGTCAACAAATTGCGCGGCGGCCTCAAGGTTGCGGCCGTCAAGGCGCCGGGCTTCGGTGACCGCCGCAAGGCGATGCTGGAAGACATCGCGGTGCTCACCGCCGGCCAGATGATTTCGGAGGACCTCGGCATCAAGCTCGAAAACATCACCATCGACATGCTAGGCCGCGCCAAGCGCGTGCTGATCGAGAAGGACACGACGACGATCATCGACGGCGCCGGCGAGAAGGCCACGATCCAGGCGCGTGTCCAGCAGATCAAGGGGCAGATCGAGGAAACCACCTCCGACTACGACAAGGAGAAGCTGCAGGAGCGGCTGGCTAAGCTCGCCGGCGGCGTCGCGGTCATTCGCGTCGGCGGCGCGACCGAGTCCGAGGTCAAGGAAAAGAAGGACCGCATCGACGATGCGCTGAACGCCACGCGCGCGGCAGTGGAAGAAGGCATCGTTCCCGGCGGCGGTGTCGCGCTGCTGCGCGCCAAGGCCGTACTGAACGGGCTGACCGGAGCCAATGCCGATGTGACGGCGGGCATTTCGATCGTGTCGAGAGCGCTCGAAGCGCCGATCCGCCAGATCGCCGAGAACTCCGGCGTCGAAGGTTCGATCGTTGTCGGCAGGCTCACGGACAGCAAGGATCACAATCAGGGCTTCGACGCCCAGAACGAGACCTATGTCGACATGATCAAGGCCGGCATCGTCGATCCCGCAAAGGTGGTGCGGACCGCGTTGCAGGATGCCGGGTCGATCGCGGCGCTGCTGATCACCGCGGAAGCCATGATCACCGACATTCCAGCAAAAGACGCTGCGCCTTCGGCCGGCATGGGCGGCTACTGACCACCCCCTCCCGTAAATAGGCCCTGCAAGGCCTGGCCTCAGCAAGGCCGGGCGACCGATCCCAACATCAACCAGGAAGGAACTGTCCGTGGCCACACAAAGCAGCAAGCCATCTCTCGCGCGTCGATGGGAAGATTACCAGCCGGCCAAATCCACGCTTTTGTGGGCATGCGCTGCAACCTTCGTCGCCACGCTGATCATCGGTTTCAACTGGGGCGGCTGGGTGACCGGCGGCACCTCACGCGCGCTGGCGGCCACCGCCGGCGATACGGCGCGCGGCGAACTGGCCTCGGCGGTCTGCGTCGATCGCTTCAATACGGCGCCCGACGCGGCCGCCAAACTTGTCGAGTTCAAGGCCATAACCGACAGCTACAAGAAGCGGCAGTTCATCGAGACGGGCGGCTGGGCGACCATGCCCGGAAAAACCTCGCCCGACAGGCTGGGTGCGCAAAGCTGCGCGGTCGCTCTCGCCACCTAACATCTTCGACCTCTCGGAGAGAACGTGCTCTTGACGAGAGCCTGAAAGACAGCCGCCGGGGCATTCCCCGGCGCGCAGCCGTCGGCAAGGAGATCGATCCATGATTGCATTCGTCCCGAAGCCAAATGCTGTAGTAAAGACCAAGGTGGCCGAGGAAAGCCGCTTCGATCGCATTCGCAGGCTTGCCGACAAGCACAGGAAAGCCGACGTCGGCACGATCCGCCGCGACCCGCAGAAGGCAGGCGACAAGCGCCCCATGTAACGCGCGCTCGCTGAACTACATCACGAAACCGGTGCTGCGCCACCCTCTTCCGTGCGCCGCGCAATGAATTCGTCGAGAACCCCTGATGTGGCAGCGGCGCAAGCCGGCGGCCGAAAATCGGCCAGCAGCCGTTTCCAGATGCCGGTGGCGCGCTCCGTGGCGGTTCTTGACCCAGCCTCAGTCCAGTTGCCGAAATTCGACCAATCGGCGACCAGCGGTTCGTAGAAAGCGGTGCGGTAGCGCGCCATTGTGTGTCCGGCCGAGAAGAAATGCCCGCCCGGCTGCACTTCGGCGATAGCCTCGAAGCCGATCGCGGCCTCGTCGCCGGGCGTCGCCACGCAGAGTTCCGCGATGGTCTGCAGCGCCTCGACATCGGTGATCAGCTTCTCTCGCCGCCTATCTGCGCAGTTTCACAGGCCAGGAGCCAATTTCATGCGCTTTATCGCGGCGCAGTAAGCGGGCACGAGGTGGCGGAGGTGGCAGGCCCGACCCTGGTATCAACAAACTGTACCGCGAAAGCCCCCCGCCCTTGTGAGCGAGGCCAAAATGGACAAATAGTCTGGTGCCGCCCTGAAATTGCCCGCAAGCAGTTTCTCAGTGGGAGGCGTAGCCGCAGCCGGATCTTGGAATGGCCAGTCCTTTGAAATCACGCAAGAGAAGGGGTCCGATTGCCGCAAGACTGCTGGCGGCGGATGCGTGGTTCGATTCCTCGCTCTACGAGATCGGCTTCAAGGCGCGCCGGTTCTGGGAAGCGGCCACCATTTTTTTCCGGCGCTTCCGCGTCTCCGGCTGGCGCCGCGGCATCATCGAACTGTTGAGCGAAGGTTTCACACTCGGCGCCGGCGGTATCGTCGTCATGCTGGCGCTCGCCTTGCCGGCCTTCCAGGAAACCGCCGGCGACTGGCGCGCCCAGGGCGATTTCGCCATCACCTTCCTCGACCGCTACGGCAACGAGATCGGCCAGCGCGGCATCATCCAGCGCGATTCGGTGCCGGTCGACGAGATGCCCGACCAGGTCATCAAGGCGGTGCTGGCCACCGAGGATCGGCGTTTCTTCGATCACTACGGCATCGACGCGCTCGGCCTTTCGCGCGCGATCTTCGCGAATGTGCGGGCGAATTCCGTGGTGCAGGGCGGCTCGAGCATCACCCAGCAGCTGGCCAAGAACCTGTTCCTGACCAATGAACGGACGTTGGAGCGGAAGGTCAAGGAAGCCTTCCTGGCGCTGTGGCTCGAGGCCAATCTGTCGAAGAAGGAGATCCTGCAGCTCTATCTCGACCGCGTCTATATGGGCGGCGGCACGTTCGGCATCGAAGCGGCCGCCGATTTCTATTTCGGCAAAAGCGTCAAGGATGTGAACCTCGCCGAAGCGGCGATGCTGGCCGGCCTGTTCAAGGCACCGACCAAATACGCGCCGCACATCAACCTGCCTGCTGCCAGGGCGCGGGCCAATGTAGTGCTGTCGAATCTCGTCGAAGGCGGCTTCATGAGCGAGGGTCAGGTGCTGCCGGCGCGGCTGCATCCGGCTGAAATCGTCGACCGCGGCGAGCAAAAGAGCCCGGATTACTACCTCGACTGGGCATTCGACGAGGTCAAGAAGATCGCCGCGAAGTCCGGCCAGCATTCGCTGGTCGCCCACACCACTTTCGACGCCAACATCCAGAAGGCGGCGGAAGAATCGATGGAATTCCATCTCCGCCAGTTCGGCAAGGAATACAACGTCACCGAAGGCGCCATGGTCGTCATCGAAACCAATGGCGCAGTCAGGGCGATCGTCGGCGGCCGCGACTACGGTGCCAGCCAGTTCAACCGCGCCACCAAGGCGCTGCGCCAGAGCGGCTCATCGTTTAAACCCTACGTATACGCAACGGCGATGGAGCACGGCTTCACGCCGGACTCCGTCGTTTCCGGCGCGCCGATCTCCTGGGGTGCCTGGTCGCCGCACAATTACAATGACGGACGGGCCGGCAAGGTCACGCTGATCACGGCGATGGCCAAATCGGTCAACACCGTGCCGGTGCGGCTGGCCAAGAATCATCTCGGCATCAAGCCGATCAAGGCGATGGCGGAAGCCATGGGCGTCGAATCGCCGCTCGAATCGCACAAGACGATGGTGCTCGGCACATCGGGCATGACCGTGATGGACCAGGCGACAGGCTATAGCGTGTTCGCACAAAATGGCTTTGTCGGCTCCCGGCATGGCATCACCCAACTCGTCACCCGTACCGGCGAGGTGGTTTATGATTTCGCCAAGGATGCGCCGCCGCCGCGCCGTGTGCTCTCGGAACAGGCGCTGAAATCTATGAACACCATGCTGGCCGCGGTGCCGGTGATGGGGACGGCGCGGCGCGCTGCCCTTCCCAATATCGTTTCGGCCGGCAAGACCGGCACTACGCAGTCTTACCGCGACGCCTGGTATGTCGGCTTTACCGGCAACTACACGGCTGCCGTTTGGCTCGGCAATGACGACTTCACCCCGACCAACAACATGACCGGCGGCTCGCTGCCGGCGATGGTTTGGCAGCGGCTGATGGTCTATGCGCACCAGAACATCGACCTCAAGCCGATCCCCGGTCTCGACCATCCCTTCGTCGACGAAGAGATCGCCGCCAAGGCCGAGGAAGCGGAAAAGAAGAATGCCGAGCAGGCGGCGGCCGACACCGCTGCCGAGCGCCCGCCGGTGCTGTCCAGCCAGACGACGCGGGCGCTCAGGGACATCACAAGGCTGTTCCAGTCGGCGCCCGTCCTCCACGCGCCTGCGACGCCGGAGACCCTGTCGGCGCTTTGATGCCGGCACGACGGGCCAGGCCATCCCTCGCACCGCAATTCCGCAGAGGTCCGCTTGCCATGGCCCCCTGCCCCGCGATATCCCCGAGCGGCACTCCTCTAGCCCGCGGCTCTTCATGCTCAAAAACGCATTCCTGACGCTCTTCGCGCTTGCCATAGCCATCGGCGGCGGCGGCGGCAGCGTCTGGTACGCGCTCAAGACGCAGGATGGCATTGGCGCGATCAGGATCGGCCAATGGACGGCGTTTCCCGATATCGGCACGCAGGCGGCGGATGCTTATTCGAAAGCCCGCGTGGCGCGCGAGGGTGTCCTTGCACTCGGGCAGGCAGAAGGCCTGTCGTTTGTCGCCGAACGCGATTCCGATGGCGAACTATTGAAACGCCAATGCGCCTATGAAATCGAAGGCGGATTTCCCACAGCCCGGTTCTGGACCCTCTATGCCGCCGATCGGTCGCTCGGCGTGGTCGAGACCGGCAAGCCAAGGCTTGCGGCACTTCAGTCCTACCAGGTGCTGCGCCAGCCCGACAATTCCGTGGTTATTTCCGTCAGCAACCGCCCCGCGCCGGGCAACTGGCTGCTTTCCGACGGCTTCGGCCGGATGTATCTGGTGCTGACATTCTACGACACGCCGATCGCCAGCAGCACGGGCCTTTCGGATGTCACGCTGCCGCAGATCGTAAAGGTCGGCTGTAATGCGTAGGCTGCTGCACGCGATCTTGCTCGGCCTGCTTGGCGCCGGCATCGTACACATCATCGTGCTGCTGCTCGTCCCGGAATTTTCCGAACGCAATGCCTGGTCGCGGCTCGCCATGGCCTCCAACCTTTATCGGATGACCAGGCTGGACGCTGAGGCCGGCGGTACGCCAGTGGTGAAATCCGTCGATCCGCTGTTTTATGCTGCGGCTTGCCGCTTCGATCTGTCCGATGGGATGGTTCGGGTGAAGGCGCCGGGAATCGTCCCGTTCTGGTCCGTATCGGTCTATGACCGCAGCGGCCATAACATCTACTCCTTCAACGACCACAGTGCGACCGAAAAGGTGCTGGACAGTATCGTACTGACGCCGGCGCAGATGATCGAGATCCGCAAGGATCTCCCGGAGGAATTGCAAGAGGCAATCTTCGTCGAAGCGCCCATCGACGAAGGCATGTTCGTCATCCGCTCCTTCGTGCCCGACGACAGCTGGAAGCCGACCGTGTCGCGGTTTCTCGAGCAGAGTTCCTGCGAGCTGCAGGACTACTGACGTCAACCGAAATATGCCGCCGGTTGCGGCCCATGCCTTGCGAGCCGCCGCGGCGCTCATTCAAGGGATAGAGCATCCTTTGCGCGCCCAGCAGGGCGCGGCGAATCCATTCAGCCGCGACGCGCTTTAATGATGCGGGACAGGCAACGTCCCCGACGTCCCCGGCATCGTCCTTGACGAACCCGGCTTGTCCGGACCGGCGCTTGGCCGCGTCTCGCCCGTCAGTGGCGGTTGCTCGTAGCGGACGCCGGGGAAAATGATCACCGCCGCCGGCGTTCCGGTGTTTCGTTCTGCTCGTTTGGTTGCCGCCGTTCGCGGCACGAAAGACAGTACCATGCCCATGGTTCGTGCATTCCTCTCGGTTGCCCCGGAGCACAACGCAACGCCTCCAATCTGATTAAGGAGCCAGTAGGTTAACGGAACGCTAACGGATCGCCGCTAATTTGATCTTTGTTCCAAGGTCAGGAAGTCCTGACCCGTGGCAGATGCGAAACCGACACAGTCCCGGTCGAGCATGGTCCAGATTGTGTCGAGTGTCAGGCGTATCCTTCGTGTCATCTGCGGATTTCAGGCAAATCGCTATACGGGCTGAATCGGGAAAGGCCGAAAGGCTGTTCCGCGCCACGGTGTCGGCGTTCTGTTCGCTCACCCGCCCTTCGCGCCGGGAGATCGCGCAACTTGAGGATCTGACGCTTCCGCTTTTCGCCGATGTGTCGGTCGAATCGCGCCGCTACGTCGCCGCCGCCCTTTCCGAATGCGAATACGCGCCCGCTGCGCTGGTCCGGCGGCTTTGCGAGGAGCCGGTCGACGTTGCCGCGCCGCTGCTCATCCGCTCGCGCGCGCTCAGCGATATCGACCTCATCGCGCTGATCGGCCGGCATGGCCTGCCGCATGCGCGCGCCATTGCGCGCCGCAAGGATCTGAACCCGACCATCGCCCACCTGATCAGAGCGCTTGAAAAGCCGACGCTGGTGAGCGTGCGGCAGCCTGAGGCGAACGCCAAGACGGTGCCCGAAAGCGCCGACGTCGTCGCCGACGGCCAGCAGGTGCCCGGCGCCGCCGCCGAGAATGCACGGCGCGGGCTGCGGTCGATGATGCGTGATGCCAAGAGCGGCGGCGCGACGATCAATCCGTTCGCCGGTGCTAACACCTATGTCAAACTGCGCGAGACGGCGCTGACCGGCAATGCCGCATTCTTCCAGACAGCACTGGCCGACGCGCTCAAGATCGATTTTTCAACGGCGCGGTCGCTCACCGCGAACCAGAACTACACGTCGCTGCTGGCCGCCCTGCGCGCGCTCGATCTCGGCGAAGAGCGGGCGTTCCTGATCACCGCCGCCGTCTATCCCACAGAGTTTTCGCATCCGCAGGGCATCCGCACCTTTCTCGACCGCTATCGGCTGCTGCATCGCGACGCAGCGCTGGACAAGCTACGCGGCTGGAAAGCCGAGACACTGTCGAAGGCCATTCGCAATGCCGGACCGATCGCGGCAAACGCCGGCGTCCGGAAAGCGGACAGCGACAATACTGCCGCCAGCCCTAAAGCGCGTCGCGTTTGACCGGCCTCATGCGACGCGCTTTAGGTTGTTGTTTTCATGCATGTCGTTATGGCAAAACCGCTGCACACCCTCGGGTCAGGCCCGAGGGCATGCTTTTGCGCGACATGCATTCGGCGCGTCGCGCCTGAAAAGAGATTCAAGCGAACGCTCTAAGCCTTTGTCTTTCATGCATATCGCTATTGCGACTTGACGGAAATAAGCTCCTCGACGGGAACAGAGCCGGCCTCGATCTCTACGACCCAGATGTCGGGATCGAATTTCTTCTCCCTTTCCAGTCGCGCGTCAAAGACGGCGGCATCGTCGCCGGCGCCGAGCAGACTGAAGTAACGGTCGTCGGGTTTGGCTGAATCGTAGCTCGTCTGCGGCGCCGGGCCAAACAAGGCAATCTCGCCCATGCGGCCACGCGCCAACACGAAGACGGCGCCGGCCTCGGTTGCGCCGCGCTTGACCACGGCGGCAAAGCCGCCGGCGCCGAAAACCCGGCGCAACAGGGCCGACACCCACAGATCGGTGGTTACGCGCATGGCAGCATTCTGGACGACATCGGACGGTACTTAGAGCGCTTTGCGTTTGGGTGAAACCAAAACCGCCCTGCGACCATCAGTTGGTCAGGCCGATCTCGCGCATCTTGACGTAGACGACCTCGTCGGGCTCGCCGGTCTCAGGCAGCCCGAACAGCGACTGGAACTCCCTGATCGCTGCCTTGGTGCGGGCCCCGACCACGCCATCGAGCTGCATGTCGTCATTGCCGAATGCCTTCAATCCGGCCTGGATCTTGATGATGCGGGCGTCGGGTGCCTGCGCCGGCGCATCTGCCGGCAACGCCGAGACGGGAATCGCGGCCGTGTCGTCTGGACGGGGTGCCGGATGCGGCACGACCGTCGAGGCGGTTGGCGTGGCGCCCAGTTGATCGAGCAGAACGCTGTCGACCTCGCCGGAAGCGCTGAGCCCGACCTTCTGCTGATAGGCTTGGATGGCCTTAAGCGTGTTGGGGCCGGAAATGCCGTCGACGGTGCCGGAATAGAAATCCAGATCCTTCAATATGCCCTGGACCCGCTCGACGACCGGATCGCTCTTGATCGGGGCCGGGTCCGGCCGCACGATGTTGATGGTGGTTTCAGGCTCGTCGGCGCCGGCTCGAGGAAAGCCCTCCATGCTCCTGGTCGCAAAAAACGCGCCGGCATGAGGAAAAGGCTGATACCACAAAGCGTTCGCCGAGACGTAGAACAGTGTCACCAGGAAGGCGGTCGAACCACCAACCAGAACCGGATTGCGTGAAATCCGGCTGCCGAGGGCGACTGCGCTGCGTTGGAAGGCATTGCCGCGGCGCTTGACCGCCTTAGGCTGTTTTGCGGAGCGAGCCATGCCTGTCCCCTTTCGTCTCCGCCTTGGCCGCAGGTATCGGCAGTACGCCGGGCTTTTCGTTCGAACGTCCTTTCGGTCCGTTCACCGGCAGACTGATCGTGACCGTGGTGCCCTCCCCCGGCATGCTTTCGATCGACATCGTGCCCTCGTGCAGCGCCACCAGACCCTTCACCAGCGACAGGCCGAGCCCGGTCCCCTCGAAGCGGCGCGTATAGTCGTTCTGGATCTGCGTGAACGGCTTGCCGAGATTGGCAAAGTCTTCCTCGGCGATGCCGATGCCGGTGTCCCTGACCCAGAAATGCAGTCGCGAGCCGATCCGCTTGGCGCCGACGACGACATCGCCGCCATCGGGCGTGAACTTGATGGCGTTGGAGACGAGGTTGATGAGTATCTGCTGCACGGCACGACGGTCGGCGTTTATCTCGCCCGCATCCGGTGCGATCTGGGCCTGTAGATCGATGTTCTTTGCCTCGGCCTGCAAGCGCATCATCGACTGGCACATTTCGACCGCTTCCACGAATCGGAATGGTTCCGGCTCGGTTGCGTAGGCGCCGGCTTCGATCCTCGATACGTCGAGTATCGAGGTGACGACGGCAAGCAAATGCTGGCCGGACTCCTTGACCAGGCCGACATATTCCTTCTGGCGCGGATCCTTGAAGGCGCCGAACATCTCATGCAGCAGCATGTCGGAAAAACCGATGATGGCGTTCAACGGCGTGCGAAGTTCGTGGCTGACGATCGCCAGAAACCGTCCCTTTGCCACTTCGGCAGACGCGGCCGCCTCTTTCGCAGCGGCAAGCTCTTCGCGCAAGCCAGCGAGTTCGTCGTTTTCGCGCAGGATGAGCGTGAGGACGTCCTGCTGCTCTTCCCCCCGGGCGAGTTCAAGCGAAAACGGCCGGTAATTGTCCGCCGTCGGGCCATTGCCGTTTTGCGGCAGCCGGACGCGAAGATCCAGCCGGCGCGCCGGCGCGCCATCGCGCATGTCGGCCAGCGCGCTTAGGTATGCGACGCGATCGGACAGATGGATACGGTCGAACAGGCCGGTACCGAACAGCAGCTCCGGCTGCAGCTTCAGGATCGTGCGCGCCTTTGCCGACGCATCCAGAACCTCGCCATGCCTGCCGGCCCGCAGGACAACGGCGTCGATGATGTTCTCGAGCCGGTCGTCGGTCGCCGGATCAAGCTGCGCGCCGGCCGGGCTGCCAGGCGCTGCGACGCGGGGAACCAGGGTGAACGCCCAGGCCAGCGGCAGCAGCCAATGCCAAGCGGCTGTTACCGCCGGGCCGAACGGGAAGACAGAACCGGCAAAAGCCTGCAGCAGGATAGCGACACATGCGGATACGGCACCCCAGAGTGCAGCGCGACGAGACGCGCCGATCCACCAGGCTTCGAACGGCAACGCCACGACAAGCATGGCGACCGGCGAGGCCATCCCGCCCGCGGCGGCAATGACACCGGCAAGAGCAAGACTGCCCATCACCAGGGCGACCTGGCCGGCGAACGCCATCTTGCCCGATGCCGCCACCAGCAAGGCAGCAAACCAGCAGAGGCCGAATGTCGCAAAGATCGCAGCCATGGTCACGGCCACGCCCATGCCCGAGGTGACCAGCGTGACTGCTGCGCCCGCAGCAAAGAACGGTGCGGCCAGCATGACACCGATAAACCGCCTCTGGCACCGGCGGTCGTTCTGTCCGAGGACCGACGGATGAACCATACGTTCACAACCGGCGGCCATCGCGCCGGGCAACTCAACGTATCTGGCCCTTATCGAACTCAACTCAACGCACTCGCACCTGGTCGTGAACAGCCCTGCTTCGCAGATTGCTTTTGTCGATCTGAAACTCGCATCCAGCGTTTAAGGAATGGATAAGGCAGGACCGCTCAATGCCCGGCCCGAAGCAGATATTGGGAGGCCGGCGCCGCCAAACCTTGGCAATTGCGGCCATAGTAAATGGAGCGTTATCCAGGCGAACCGCCCTTCCGCCTCTGACAATCGCCCCCGGTAAGCCGCACTTCTGGAAAATACATAAGGAAAACAGCTGGATAGATGGTTAAGCTTAAGTGAAGAAAATCGGCTGGATTTGAGACAAATCCATTGCAAAATGCTTGGTTTCGAATTTGCCTAAAATTTGAGGAAAATTTTCGCTGACCGGGCAAGCCGTCCTTTGCGCGTCCATGCCACTATCGTATCCATAAAGAGGTCATGTCGCACGAACGCATGATCCGGTCACGAATGAGGGCATACAGATGGGCTTTCTGATCAGAATGGCTTTCTGGTTTTCGCTGGTGCTTCTGGCGCTGCCGCTGAATGTCGGCTCCGACGAGACAGGCCACCAAAGCGTCGGGCCGATCCAGGCGTTGTTTGCGGCACGCGAAGCCGTCGGCGACATTGCCGGCATATGCGAGCGCAAGCCCGACGTCTGCGAGACCGGCAAGTCCGCAATGCACACGATCAGCGCCCGAGCCAAGGAGACAGCCAAGATCGCGGCTGCCATGTTGGACGACAAGACCGCCGAACCCGACACGGCGACAACGACCGGCAGCGTGTCCGAAGACCCCATCTTGCCGGCCAAAGTGCACTTGCCGGCCAAAGTCCACTTGCCGGCGAAAAACTGAGATATTTTTTCAGCGCATCTGTCACAGCCCGCAGGCCGTCCGCCCCTAAAGCGCGTCGCATTTGACCGGCCTCACGCGACGCGCTTTAGCTTGTTGTTTTATGCATGTCGTTCTCGCAAAACCGCTGCACACTTTTGCGCGACATGCATTGTACGACTAAGTGTTTTTCCTCTTTTTCCGTGACGCGGCGTCGCCGGATGATTATATCCGGACTATGACCACGACGATCCAAACGATCCGCGACGACTTCTCCCTGCTTGACGAGTGGGAAGACCGCTATCGCTATGTGATCGAATTGGGCGAGGCCCTGCCGCCATTTCCCGACGAGGAACGCAACCCCGCCAACAAGGTGCCGGGCTGCGTCAGCCAGGTCTGGCTGACGACCCAATATGGACCAGGCCCCGACCCAGTCGTCACCTTCGCCGGTGATTCGGACGCGCATATCGTGCGCGGCCTCGTCGCTATCATGCTCGCGCTGTTTTCCAGACGACCCGCCAGCGAGATCCAGAAAACCGACGCGGAAGCCACGCTGAAGGCACTTGGCCTCGACGAGCACCTGTCGCCGCAACGCGCCAATGGTCTTCGTTCCATGGTCAAGCGCATCAAGCGCGATGCCGAGGCGGCCTTGAAGCAGACCGCCTGATCAGACGAACAGCGCGCGATGGCCCGACATGACCGGGAGCCGCACATGTCGCAACGCATATCGATTGCCCAGCATCGCCCCAACATCAAACGGCGCCCGGAGGCGCCGCTGATCATCTAACCCAGGTTGGGAAGAGAGCCGGTATCAGCGCCCCTTGCGCTTGCGGCCGAGACCCATCTTCTTGGCGAGCTGTGAGCGGGCGGCAGCATAGTTGGGAGCAACCATCGGGTAGCTTGCGTCCAGGCCCCATTTTTCACGATACTCGTCGGGCGTCAGACCGTAGTGGGTCATCAAGTGACGCTTCAGCGACTTGAACTTCTTGCCGTCTTCAAGACAGACGATGTAGTCGTCATGGACGGAGCGTTTCGGGTTTACTGCCGGCTTCTGCTTGTCGGCAGGAGGCTGTTCACTGGCCCCGCCCACGCGCCCGAGGGCGGCATGGACATCGGCGATGAGGCTCGGCAGCTCGCCGACCGGCACCGGATTGTTGCTGACATAGGCGGCTACGACGTCGGCCGTCAATTCGATCAGCGCATCACTATTTCTGGAAGGTGTTTCGATAATATCCATGGCTTCCTAGCCCCAACGTGAGTTGTTTCTACCTGCGCCCTATTTTTGATAGGTCGGGCATCGCGCGAAATTTTTGCAGGAAAGAGCCTCTGCGATTCGCGTCGCAGCATCCTAATGAGCCACTAAACCAAGTAAGTCAATTCGCTTCTTGCGCTGTATTCATCAGCGGCAATAAAATATTCGACGATCAGCTTCAACCTTTCGTGCACTCTGCAACTTTGCGATATTTTCTCGGCAGACCAGCAGCGGCGGACGCCCGGTCAAGCTGCCGTTACATCCATGAGAGCCAGTAAAAAAATCTCAATGCTTGGCTATGCTTGGTTGTGGCGCGGGCTATCTGGTTGTTTTTAGAATCTACAAAACCATAGGTTGCGATTTGCTGTTTGCCGGCAAGCAGGAAATCAGCACCGCGACCGGCACCGATACATCACTGTGGGGTGATGTATTTTCCGTAGACCCAGCCGGTGACGAAATTGCCGCTCTGTGCCGGATCGTGCCAGACTTCGCACCAGCGATAGCGGATCTTCTGTTCCTGCTTCCAAACTGGCTGTTTGCCGATGTCGAGTAAGTTTATGCCGCCGGTGCATCTCCCGGTCATCTGCAAAACCGCACCGTTGGGATAGGCGGCCTGCTTCTGGGACGATCCCGCCGGATACTTGCGCACGTTGAGCGTGTCGCCAAATGGGACGTTGGTCACTTGCCAAGCTGCGAACACGGTTGCATGAGATTGACCGATAAAGGCCAAGGCTGTCGAAGCGACGGCGAAAGCCGCAGCAGCGTGAAAACGGAACTTCATTTTTCTCACTCCTCCGGCTCATCTTCTTGAGCCCGGCGCAAAATCTACCCCGGCCCTTGAACCTGCGCTGATCGGCGTGTTCATTCTCCATTCAAATAACTTCCACAGCGAGACGCAATGACCCGAACCCCAGCATTTCCGACTGTCAGCCCGCCGCAACCAGAGAAGCGACCGGTCTTCGATCTGCATCATGGAGTGACCCGGACGGACGACTATGCCTGGCTGAGAGCCGACAACTGGCAAGAGATGTTCAGGGATCCGTCGCTGCTCGACGCGCAGATCCGCTCCCATCTCGAAGCCGAGAACGCCCATCAGGCAGCGCTCATGGCCGACACCGCCCAGCTGCGGAAGCAGCTTTTCAAGGAGATGAAGGGCCGCATCAAGGAGGACGATTCGTCCGTGCCGATGAAGGATGGGTCGTATGCCTATGGGTCATCCTTCAAGCTTGGCGGCGAGCAGCCGCGTCATTTCCGCACGCCGCGCGACGGCGGCGACCAAGAGATCCTGCTCGACGGCGATCTCGAGGCCGAAGGCAAGGCCTATTTCCGCCTCGGCGGTGTCGACCATTCGACCGACCACCGCAAGCTTCTGTGGGCCTTCGACGACAAGGGTTCCGAATTCTACACGCTTCGCGTCCGCGATCTCGCCGACGGCAAAGATCTGGCCGACAGGATTCCGGATACCGGTGGCGGCGGCGTGTGGGATGCCGGAAATGACGGATTTTTCTACACCCGCCTCGATCCCAACCACCGTCCTTCCAAGGTGCTGTTCCATACCCTTGGCGACAGTCCTGAGAACGACCGGCTGATCTACGAAGAAACCGATCCAGGCTTCTTCATGAATGTCGGCGGCACACGCTCCAACGAGTGGATCATGGTTGGCATCAACGACCACGAGACCTCGGAATATCGCATCATGAGCGCCCGCGAGCCGTTCGCCGAACCGAAGCTGGTTGCTCCGCGCGAGACCGGCCTGCAATACGACCTCGAAGAAGGCGGCGATATCTTCTTCATTCTCACCAACGCCGACGGCGCCAAGGATTTCAAGATCATGACTGCGCCGGCGAACGACCCGGTGCGCGCCAACTGGCAGGAGCTGGTGCCGCACGAAGCGGGCCGGCTGATCCTTTCGGTGATCGGCTTCAAGGACCACATGGTCAGGCTTGAGCGCAAGGAAGGCCTGCCGCGCATCGTTGTGCATGACCGCAATAGTGGCGAGGAACACCTCATCTCCTTCGATGAGGAAGCCTTCTCACTCGGCCTGTCGGGATCCTATGAATATGATACCGAGATCATGCGCTTTTCCTACTCGTCCATGACAACGCCGGCGCAGGTCTTCGACTACAACATGCGGACCCGCGAGCGCGTGCTGCTGAAGACCCAGGAAGTTCCGTCCGGTCACGACCCGGACCATTACGTGACGCGGCGGCTGATGGCGCCCGCAGCCGACGGCGAACTGGTGCCGATCTCGCTCATTCACCATCGCGACACGCCGCTCGACGGGTCAGCGCCTTGCCTGCTTTACGGCTACGGCTCCTATGGCATCACGGTCCCGGCCGCCTTTAATACCAATTTGCTTTCACTGGTCGATCGCGGCTTCGTCTACGCGATTGCCCATGTCCGCGGCGGCAAGGACAAGGGCTATGGCTGGTACGACGATGGCAAGCGGGCGCACAAAATGAACACGTTCACCGATTTCATCGCAGTCGCCCACCACCTCGTCGCCGAACGCTATACGCAACATGACCGCATCGTCGCTCAGGGCGGCTCGGCCGGCGGCCTGCTGATGGGCGCCGTCACGAATATGGCGCCGGAATGCTTCGGCGGAATTGTCGCCGAGGTTCCGTTCGTCGACGTGCTCACCACCATGCTCGACGCGACCTTGCCGCTGACGCCGCCGGAATGGCCCGAATGGGGCAACCCGATCGCCTCGGAGGAGGACTACCGAACGATAGCCGCCTACTCGCCCTATGACAATGTCGCCGCACTCGACTATCCGCCGATCCTGGCGCTTGCCGGCCTCACCGACCCGCGTGTCACCTATTGGGAGCCGGCCAAGTGGGTGGCGCGGCTGCGCGACCGCAAGATCGGCGACAATCCGGTGCTGTTCAAGATCAATATGGACTCCGGTCATGCCGGCGCATCCGGCCGGTTTTCCAGGCTCGAGGAAATCGCCTTCACCTATGCGTTTGCGCTGACGGTGGCGGGCAAGGCCGACCTTGCCACAACAGCGCCGCCGACTCTTTTGGACGCACAAACTGCGCTGTAGGAGCTTGATCTTGCGCACCATCCCCACCAGCGGGAAATCGATTCCGATTCCGGGTCAGGTGTGATCGATTTTCCGCTCGCAATTGCGATGGCCGCGCGCTACCCCGTGCGCGGCTTTTCGCAGCCGCGCCACCCAAATCATCCAGTCACGTCAAGGGTCCGCCATGTTGCTCGTCGACGTTTATCTCGACAAATCGCCCATCCAGGGCATCGGTGTCTTTGCCAAGAACCACATTCCCCGCGGCACACTGGTCTGGAAGCTCGATCCCAATTACGACCGGCGCATCCCTGTCGATGTCTATGAGCGCGAAACCGGGCCGGTTAGAGCCTATCTCGATCGCTATTCCTATCCCGATCGGCGCGATCCAAACTTCGTCGTCTTCGAAGCCGACGACGCCCGCTTCATGAACCACGCCGATGACCCGAATTGCGACGTCGTCTCGCCCGAGGAGACATATGCATTGCGCGACATCGCGCCCGGCGAGGAAATGACCTGCAACTACAATCATTTCTTTGAAACCGGCTTCGATTTCCTCGGCGACCGCTGACGCGCCGCCACCCGTCCGGTCCCCGGAATCAGTTCGCTGGCTGCTTGCGCGCCGGATATAAGCTGGGATGCGGCGGTATGGCCTTGAGATAGGCTGATATTGCCGCCCGGTCCTCGGGCGTCAGCTCGGCCATGTTTCTCTGCACATCGACCATGGCGCCACCGACGGAATCGAAATCCGGGGTGAAGCCGGTTTCCAGAAAGTAGGCGATGTCGGCCTCCGACCAGTCACTGAGCCCGCCTTCGCCCGAGGTGATGTTCGGCACGATGCCGCTGCCTTCGGCAGCCGCGGCCCCCGCCAGCCATTGGCTCTTCCTGGTGCCGCCAGCAAAATCGCGCGGCGTGTGGCATTCGCCGCAATGGCCGGGCCCTTCGACCAGGTAACGGCCGACCGTCACCGGATCCGGCGTGCCATCGGGGAAGGAGACCACTGGCTGGTCACTCAAATAAAGACGTTTCCACAGCCCGATGCCGCGACGGATGTTGAACGGGAATCCCAGCGAATTGGGCGGCGCCTTGTTGGCGACCGCCGGAAGCGTTTTCAGGAAGGCATGGAGATCGGCAATGTCGGCCGGTTTCATGCGTGCGTAGGACGCATAGGGAAACGCCGGATAGAAGTGCTCGCCGTTCGGCGACACGCCCTTCAGCATGGCATTGGCGAGATCTTCGACCGACCAGGCGCCGATACCGTCCTTGTCATCCTGCGAAATGTTCGGTGGCACGAAGATGCCGAACGGCGTCTTGAGTTCGAGACCGCCGGCCAGTTGAAGACGGGCATCGCCTTGCGAGCCTGGCTTCGCATGACAGGACGTGCAGCCGCCGGCATAAAAAATGCGCCTGCCCCTGGCGGCATCGCCGGGGCCGAGTTGCGCCAGGGTCTCGGTGTCGAGCCTGACCGGCGCCGACAGGAACCAGCCGGCGACCGCGCCGGCGGCTCCCAGAATGAGAGCGGCGCCGACGAGTTTTTTCAGCAGGCGCATCGCCCGCTATCAGCCCTTCTTTATCCTGTATGTCTGGTGGCAGGTGCCGCAGTCACCGCCTATGGTGTTGAACCCCGCCTTCAAGGCATCGACGTCGGCAGGAGCCGCGGCCGCCGCAGCCTTGACGTCGGCGAGATATTTCTCTTCCACCGCCTTGAAGCCGGCCATATCTTGCCAGATCTTTGGGGCAGCGGTGGTGTCGCCGGTGTCGCTGCCAGCCGGGAAGAGAGTCTCGACGTTGGCGTGGAATTTCTCGGCGTTGGCCTCCAGCGCCTTCAACGCCGCCAGCACGGCCGCTGCGTCGTAAGGCGTTTCGCCCTTGACGACTTTCGACAATTGGCCGGCGATCTTTCCACGTTCCTTCATAATGGCCTGCCGCTCCTGGATCGGATCGGCAAACGCCGCCGAACCGGCGAAGGCGAGCATCGAGATGGCGAGGATAAGCTTTCTCATTCAACTGGCTCCATGGTGAAGATGTTCGGGTGAAGGTCCGACTGATCGATAACGGCAAGAATGGCTTGAAAATTCCGGGGTGGCTTGAAAATTCCGGAAATTCGCCTCACGCTTGTGTGAATTTTCGCGACGGTCGTTTCTGTGCTGGAAAAGGGCGGCCAACCCTTTGGCCCACACAGAAAAGCCCCGGTTTTGCCGGGGCTTTTCTGCAGCTCAGTCGGGCCTACGCCTTTTCATAGAGCTCAAGGACATGGTCCCAGTTGATGAGACTGTCGACGAAGGCTTCGAGATATTTCGGCCGGGCGTTGCGATAGTCGATATAATAGGAGTGCTCCCAGACATCGACGCCCAGGATCGGGGTCGCGCCATGGACCAGCGGGTTCTCGCCGTTCGGGGTCTTCGAGATCGCCAGCTTGCCGTCCTTGACCGAAACCCAAGCCCAGCCCGAGCCGAACTGGGTGGTTCCGGCGGCGATGAAATCGGCCTTGAACTTGTCGTAGCCGCCAAGATCGCTGTCGAATGCCTTTTGCAGCGCGCCTGGCAATTTGTTGCCGCCGCCGCCCTTCTTCATCCACTGCCAGAAGTGGATGTGATTGTAATGCTGGCCGGCATTGTTGAAGAGCCCGGGGTTCTTGCCGAAGGATTGTTTCACAACCTCTTCGACCGACAAATCGCCGAGCCCGGCTTCGGCAGCCAGCTTGTTGCCGTTGTCGACATAGGCTTTGTGGTGCTTGTCGTGGTGATACTCCAGCGTCTCCTTCGACATGTAAGGCTGCAAGGCCTCGTAGTCATAGGGCAAGGCGGGCAATTCAAAAGCCATCGGTCGTACTCCTCGTGGAAAAAATCCGGTGTCGATACCGGACTAACATAGGTCTGGATTGGTGTGGAGCAACTCCGGAACGAAGCGCCGGTTCGCTTTTTAGCCAGTCAGCCGGCCGAAGTCGAATGCGCCCACTCCCAATAGAGTTCGCGCGCCTTTTTCGCTACAGGCCCGGGCTGGAGACTGCGATCCTCGATGCGGGTGACCGGCACGACTTTCGAATGGTTTCCGGTCGAGAATATCTCGTCCGCTTCGAGGAATTCGCGCACCGACAGCGCCTTTTCGATGGTCTTGAAGCCATACTCGTCAAGCAGCGTCATCGTCCGCGAGCGGGTGATGCCGGACAGGAACGTGCCGTTCGGCGCCGGCGTCAGGACATGGCCATCCTTGACCAGGAAAATGTTCGAGGTTCCGGTCTCGGCGACATTGCCCAGCATGTCGAGCACCAGGGCGTTGTCGAAGCCGCGCATCTTGGCTTCGAGGATGGCACGACCATTGTTGGGATAAAGGCAGCCGGCCTTGGCATTGGTCGGCATGGTCTCGATGGTCGGGCGCCGGAACGGCGAGACGCTGACAGAAAAGCCTGCCGGCGAGATCATCGGCGATTCGTAGAGGCAAAGGCAGAACCGGGTCGAGGCCGGATCTGCCGGCACGCCCATATAGCCACCATGCTCGGCCCAGTACATCGGCCTTATGTAGACCGCCGTCTTGCCGTCGAACTTCTTCAGCCCGTCCCAGGTCAGCCCGACGATCTTTTCGGCGCTCATGGATGGTTTGAGACCAAGCGCGATCGCCGAAGCGTTCACCCTCGCGGCGTGGCGGTCGAGGTCGGGGGCGACGCCCTCGAACCAGCGGGCGCCGTCGAACACGCTGGTGCCGAGCCACATGGCATGGCTGCGCGGACCCAGAATGGCGACGTTGCCTTCGTGCCAGTCGCCATCGACGAAGGTCCATGTCGCGGATTGCGCCGCAGCCGCCAGTGTCATCGTTTGGTTCCGCGTTTTAAAAGCTGTCCTGTCTCGCCATTGGAAGATGCTTTGGCGTCTGTCGTCAACCGAATTGGCCGAGATTTGTTAAGGCCAGCGGTACGCGAACTGCAAATCCGTGCTTGCGCCTGGCCTTGCCTCGCCGCAAAACTGTCACCATGCAACATGCGGCTTACGTTTTCGACGCTTACGGAACGCTGTTCGACGTGCACGCAGCCGTACGCCGTCATGCCGACCAGATCGGACCGGACGGCCAGATCCTGTCGGAGATCTGGCGCGCCAAACAACTGGAATATTCCTGGGTGAGGACGCTGATGGGCGCCTACGCCGATTTCTGGCAACTCACCGAACAGTCGCTGGATTTCGCCTTGCGCAAGGTTCCCTCCGCGGACAAGGGGCTGAGGGCCAAGCTGCTCGACGCCTATTGGCGGCTGGACTGCTATCCGGAGGTGCCGGCCGTGCTCAAAGCGCTCAAGGCGTCGGGCGCCAAGCTGGCGATCCTCTCCAACGGCTCGCCTGAAATGCTGGAAGCGGCGGTCAAATCGGCCGCGCTCGACCAGGTTCTGGACGACATCTATTCCGTCGAGGCCGTCAAGCGCTTCAAGGCCGATCCGTCGGTCTACGACATGGTCACGACAGGCTGGCGCCTCTATCCGGGTGCGGTCTCGTTTCAGTCATCCAACCGCTGGGATATCGCCGGCGCCACCAAATTCGGCTTCCGGACAGTCTGGATCAACCGCTCCGACCAGCCCGAGGAATACCGGGACTTTCCGCCGGCCCTGATCCTGCCCTCGCTCGAAGGCCTGCTCGCCCCAGGCTGACACATGACCTCAAATCGGAATCGATTCTTGGAAAGGATCATAGGCAAAATAAAAGTGCTACAGCCTCCTTTGCTGACGCGCGGCGCTGTGGCCTGTTGCCTCGGCGCAACAGCGGCGGAACCGTCACAGCTTTGCCTTTGTTTGTTCACCCTCAGGCCAGAATCGGAACCGCCTATCGCGCCAGGCATTGGTAGGGCTGGCGCGCCGTACTGATTGGCGTATTCATGTTTTGTTCGATATGAGACTTAAAAAAAAGGCAACGATGTTCACAACCGAAATCGACTCCTATCGCCTGAGCCGTCGCGGCTTTCTCAACGCCGCTGCGCTCGGCGCCGCCTCGATTGCGGTTTCCGCCTGCGCCACGACGGCAGGCCGGCCTGTCGAGCCGCCGCCGCCAGCCAATGTCGAGCCGCCGCTCATGGACTATGCAACAATGTACGGTCCGGTCAGCGACAGTGGGTTCGAGGTGCCGGGCATACCCTACGAGAAAATCGACGAGCAATTTCTGCGTCAGATCGTTCCCGATCCGACCGGCCAACGGCCCGGCACCATCGTCGTCGATACGGCCGGCCATCACCTCTATCTCGTGCGTCCGGGCGGACAAGCCATTCGTTACGGGGTCGGGCTGGGTCGCGCCGGTTTCGAATGGTCTGGCGATGCCGTCGTCCAGTGGAAGCAGAAGTGGCCGAAATGGACGCCGCCGGCCGAAATGATCGCCCGCCAGCCAGAGCACGCAAAATACAGCGCCGAGAATGGCGGCATGCCCGGCGGGCTCACCAATCCGCTCGGAGCGCGGGCGCTGTATCTCTTCGAGGGTAACGAGGACACGCTTTACCGCCTGCACGGCTCGCCGGAGTGGTTTTCCATAGGCAAATCGGTGTCATCTGGCTGCGTTCGCTTGATAAATCAGGACATTATCGACCTTTATGACCGTGTGCCCAACAAGACGCCGGTGATCGTTACCGCCGGTGTCGGTCAGGAACTGGTTGCCACGGCAGACCGCAAAGCCATTCCAATCGATGCGGGGGTCCCGGAAGGATCGATCCTGCTCGGCCCGGCAAGGGCGATCTCCGACCCGATCTTCTGAAGAGACTGTTTCGAAATTCGCTCTGGCGAGTCATATGGTGGTGGTTTCGAGAACCGGCGCGCAGCGGACATTTGGGTCCGTGAGCACCGGAAGCGCAGAAAACGCCATCAGATGGCCGCCAGAGTAGAGTTTCCAAACGGTTTCTGAGCTGGTTGAAAGCGTGGAGCGGTGGACTTTCGGCGCAGCCACTTTTCGGTCCGATGCTTTTGGCCTGAGCATCGGATTTCGGTAGAGGCCCGAGTGCAAGCGGTTACAATTGGCGATCAGATCAGTTATCAGCGGTTCCTAACCGAACGCAGGCGCTAGTGACCAATCAATTGAAGAAATTTCTGGCCCTGACGGCCGCACAACGCCGGACGGTGATCGCTGCAATGTTGCTGTTACCGTTCACTGCAATGCTATTGCAGATGTTTGGTTTCCGACGTGCAAGAAACATACTGATCTGGCTTTGCGATCTTCGAAGCGTGAGAGGGGTTGCAACCCCGTCACTCACGCTTCGTGAATCACCGCCGCCTTCAAACGTTCCGGATGCGGTTTGCAACCCCGACCGGCTTCACTCAATGGTTGGCGAGACCGATTTTTTTGGACAGGCGCAAGAGACCGCTCGTCTGGTATCCATTGCCGCGTATCGTGGTTCATATTCCGGCAACTGCCTGAAGCGCTCCATGACGCTTTGGTTTTTGCTGCGCCGGCAAGGCATCGAAGGAGAACTGCGCATCGGCACGCGCAAGGCTGATGGCAAATTTGAAGCCCATGCCTGGGTCGAATACCGGGGCAAGGTTCTTAACGATACGGTCGATGTTGGCGAGCGCTTTGCCGCATTCGAGCGCGATTTTGGTTGATGCCATGGGGACGATATGAGCGGCATCGCCGGGATAATCCATTTTGACGGTAAGCCGGTGGAGCCTGGGTTAGTGGAAAAAATGACCACGACCATGGCGCACCGGGGCCCGGATGGCATCCACCATTGGGTGAAGGGCTCCATCGGGCTCGGCCAATGCATGCTTCGCACCACGCCAGAGTCGCTGGAAGAAACCCAGCCGCTGACGAACGAGGATGCAAGCCTTGTCCTGGTCATGGACGGGCGGGTGGACAACTGGGAGGAACTGCGGGGGGAACTGCTGGGGCTCGGCGCCGTACTTCGAGATCGCTCGGATGCTGAACTGGTGCTGAGAGCCTACCAGATTTGGGGGCGGGAATGTTTGCCGCATATCGACGGCGATTTCGCACTGGTCATCTGGGATGCGCGGCGACAAGAGGCCTTTTGCGCCCGCGACCGCATGGGCAACAAGCCTTTCAATTACCATTGGGACGGCAAAACACTGGCCTTCGCCTCAGAGTTGCCAGCGATCCTTGCGCTGCCTTGGGTGAAGCAGGAACCCAATGAAGGCATGTTGGCCGAAATGCTGGCCGGGGAGTGGTATTCCAGGGATGAGACTCTATGGAACGGTATCCTGCGCTTGATTGCAGCACATCGAATGGTAGCCGGGAACCAAGGACCGCAACTCGAACTATACTGGAAGCCGAATCTTTGGGCGATGTTGCCGTTTCGCAAGGACGAAGAATACATTGAGCACTATCGCGAATTACTGTTCGAGTGCGTCAGGCGTTCATCACGGTCGCATCGGCCGGTCGCCATTGAGGTGAGCGGCGGACTCGACTCCTCCGCGGTGTTTTGCGTGGCGGAACACCTGCGCCGCTCGAACAGACTGCTCACGCAGGGCATAAATGGCTACACGCTTGGCTTCACGGAGGAGGAAGGCGATGCCAGCGAACTCCCCTACGCACGGGCCGTGGGCGGGTATTTAGGGCTGCGGATTCATGAGACTCCCCCTTCCAGGATGCCTCTTTCATGGTTTGCGGAACGCGCCCGCTCCGGCCAGCAGTTTCCGGGGTTTCCGAACCTATCAATGCAAGCTGGCCTATGGCAGCAAACCGTTGCGCACGGGAGCCGCGTGACGCTAGGCGGTCACGGAGGAGATCAATGGCTGGAAGGCTCCCGGGCGTATTACGCAGAGGCACTGGCGCAACTGCATTTGCGTACGCTCTATGACTGCCTCAAAACCGACGCGACGGCATTCGGCACGCGGCAGGCGGTGAGCTGGCTCATACGGCAGGGGTTTTTCGCGCTTCTGCCAATCGCTCTCCAGGTGGGTCTCCGCCGCCTGGTTCGCAGGGTGCGCGGGAGCGGGACCAGCAAAGCCTGCTACTGGCTCTCGCCGCGGATGGGGGAAGTGATCCGGATGCGTCGCGAGCTTATTCCCCCATCACACCATCGGCGAGTGCGCAGCGTCGGCCAGAGGGCGCTACTTGAGGCTCTATACGATGCTTATGATGCCCAGGCGATGGAGGACCTTGATTGCATGAGCGCCCATTGCGGGATCGAAATCCGATACCCGCTCGACGACCCCAAACTCGTTCAGTATGCGTTTTCGCTACCCGAGAGGCTGCGGCTGCGTGGAGACAGAACCAAATATATCCATGTCCAGGCTTTGAAGAATCTCCTGCCGAAGAGGATTCTCGAACGGAAAAGCAAGGCAGAATTTTCAATCGTGCTCCGTGAGCATCTGGACCGGATGCAAGCCATATTGACCGAGACGATTCCCGATGAGCGTAGCAACTGGGTTGATCGGGACGGGATGGCCCGGCTATTCCGGGCTTATCGAGACAATCCGCAGGCCGGCATGCCGAAATGGATTTTGTGGAGTATTTATGGATGCCATGTAACGTATCGTTGATGCCCTATAAGGTACTGTTAATGAATCATATAACGTACTGTTAATGGATGCCATATAAGGTACTGTTAATGGATGCCATGTAACGTACCGTTGAAGACATGTAACGTACCGTTACGTGTCTTGATCGTCACATCGGTTAAATTTTCGATGAATGCCGCGCGTCCGGGTTGCGCGCGTTTTCGCTTGGTGGCAAGGTGCCAAGCTCGTTCAAAAGTCATCGAGAACGTCCAGATAGTTCATCTGGCGGTTTCCTGAGAGATTACCAAGCCAGCGTAAAGGGTTGAGTTAATGAAAAGCAATCTGAACGACCAGCAGACGCCATCCCACCTCACCGTTGAAAACAAAGCTGCTGAGGTAAACAAGGCGCGCTATTCGACTCCCACACTGCAGATCTACGGTTCCGTAAGCGCGATAACAAGAGGCGGTACCGGAAGCGGGCTAGATGGGGGCCCCGCCGGTATGAGTATGGTGTCCGACCCGCGTGCCAAAGAGAACGTCGTCCGTATTGGCACCCATTCGCTTGGAATCGGCCTCTATCTGTTCGACTACAAGCCTGAATACCGCGAGCAGTGGGGCCTTGGCAGGCAGTTTGGTGTAATGGCCGACGAGGTCGAGACGCTCATGCCGGAAGCCGTAGGCGTTCATCCTGACGGTTACAAGAGGGTGGACTACGGGATGCTGAGGATACGGCACCCCTCTATTCACTGAGCCTTGCGGGGGAATGTCGAGTTCCGTGCTGCAGGAACACCTGGGGTATGTCGGCGATTCGGTAAGGCTTGAACAGTTCAAGTCCGCTGTCGTCCAAGTCGTCAAACCTGGGGATTACATCACGGATCTCGGTTGTGGTACCGGGATTCTGGGGCTGTTATGCTTGCAGGCGGGCGCGTCCCGTGTGTACGCCATCGACTCAACCGCCATGATCGAGGTTGCGCGGGAATCCTTCGTTCGCGCGGGATGGGGTGGCCAAGCGATTTTCATGGGGGACTACTCTGCGCGCGCCAACCTGCCCGAACGGGTTGATGTGGTGATTTGCGATCAAGTCGGCTACTTCGGCTTTGATGCCGGTATCATCGAATATCTCGCGGACGCCAGGCGGCGTTTCCTGAAGCCAGGGGGGGCTTTGATCCCCGCCAGGCTCAGGCTTCAACTCGCCGCAGTGGAATCGGAAACCAGTTACGGCTTGGCCGACGGGTGGCGGCGGGAGGGCGTACCCAGCGAATTCCATTGGGTGGGCCAATACGCCGTCAACACCAAGTATGCGGTCAATCTTCAGCGGGAAGAATTGCTTGGCGCCCCCGCTGAACTGGGCGGCATCGATTTTCGTGAAGACAATCCGGACTTTTTCTCCTGGGATGCGGAGTTGCGCATAGAGCGCGATGGCGTCGTGCACGGACTCGGCGGCTGGTTCGATTGTGAGTTGGCCGAAGGGGTGTGGTTGACGAACTCGCCGCTTGCGGATCGTCCAATCAACCGCTCTCAGGCTTTCCTGCCCATCGGCGAAGCCGTCGAGGTAAAATCCGGCGATGTGGTGAGGGCAAGGGTGATGGCGCGCCCGACGGATTCGGTTATCGCGTGGGAAGTCGAAATCTCGTCCGGAGGGCGGAAATTCAGCCATTCGACCTGGCAGGGCGAGTTGCGGACGCCGGCCGAGATCATCACACGGAATCCCGCGCATGTGCCCCGACCCAATTGCCAGGGGCAGGCAAGAATGATCGTGCTAGGACTTTGCGACGGTCAAAGGACGGTCAGGCAGGTTGAAGAAGCCGTGCTGCGCGAACATCCCGGCTTGTTCCCTTCCGTGGAAGAAACAGCGCGATTTGTCGCCCAGGTGCTGGGCAAGGACACGGAATGACGGTGGACTTTCAGGTGGCGGACGCCCGCCCTCAAATGCCACTTGACGCCACCTTGTTTCACCAGTGGGTTTTCCCAGACGGAACTTTGTGGACGGATTTCTACCGCATCGGGGGAGCCTACCTGCTGCGTTTTCCCGAACTGGCGGATTTCCAGCTGAGTCAAGATGGCGGACAGATCAAAGCATGGCCGGTGCAGGGAGTCTCCGGCGCGACCATTCAGCATCTTTATCTGAATCAGGTTTTGCCCCTGGCGCTCAGCAAACAGGGGAAGCTGGTTTTGCACGGCAGCGCGGTCGAAATCAGCGGCGAGGGCATCGCATTTATCGGCGAGTCAGGCCGAGGCAAGTCCACGCTGGCGGCAAGCTTTGCGACCGAAGGGTTCCGCTTCCTGACGGATGATGGGCTGCTGGTAGAGCCTTGCGACGGTGGGTTTCAGATTATGCCGAGCCATCCTTCGATCCGCTTATGGGGAGACAGTGAGGAAGCCTTGGTCGGCAAGGATGGTGTACGAAAAGCGCCCCCAGTGCAGTTCACATCGAAGGCGCGTTTTCTTGCGGGCGATGAGATCGTCTTCTGCGGGCAACCCCGGCGCTTGCGCCGGGTGTATTTTCTTGGCGAGCGTGTCCAGCAGGAAGCGGTGTTCGAGGGTATGACTGCGCGCGAAGCTCTAATGGAACTGGTGAAGCATTCTTTCTTACTCGAAATTGAGGCACACGAACTGCTTGCCGCCCATTTCGATGAACTGTCCTGCCTGGCTGGGCAACCAATTTTTTACCGCCTGGATTATCCCCGACGCTTTGAAGACCTGTCGCGGGTCAGGCAGGCCATCGTGAAACACGCGTTAGGTGAAGCAGCATGAATTTGACTGACAGAGTGGCGATTCCGGCGCAAGTGATGGCGCGACAGGTGGGCAATGAGACAGTGATCCTGGATCTCGCCAGCGGAACGTATTTTGGGCTGGACCCGGTCGGGGCACGTATCTGGATACTGCTGTCCGAAGGAAAAACCGTCGGCGAAATCTGCGAAACCATGCTCGACGAGTTCGAGGTCGAGCCTGCGCCCTTGGAGAAAGACGTATTCAGCTTGTTGCAAACGCTCGAACGCCAGGGGCTGGTCAAGATTGAAGAGGCATGAGGGTATAAATTCTTATTGTCCAGCAGCAGGCGCGCAATAGCCTGGATCCCAAGCACCGAGTTCAGTTGAGCCAGCCTGGGTGACGATGCGGCTGGACTTACCCGGCGCTTGTCATGATGCCGTCCTCCAGCTTGAACACCCGATCAGCCAGCGCCAGGCTCGCCGGCCGGTGGGTTATCAAAAGCACCGTCCTCTGTCGCAGCACGTCCACGCAGCCCTGCAGGAACTCGCGCTCCCCCTCTGGATCGAACATAGCGGTCGCTTCATCGAGTATTAGAATCGGCGGGTCTTTCAACAGCGCCCGAGCCAAGGCCAACCGCTGCTGTTGCCCTCCGGACAGCCGCACGCCGCGATCGCCGATCGGCGTCTGGTAACCCTGCGGCAATTGGATGATGAAATCATGCGCTCGGGCCGATTGCGCTGCTGCCTCGACCTCATCCTGGGTGGGCTCAGGCCGCCCATATGCGATGTTGTCGCGGACGCTGGCGTTGAACAGCAACACGTGCTGAGGCACAACCCCAATCTGGCTGCGCAGGCTATGCAAGGAAACCGTGGAAATATCCACGCCGTCGATGAAGATGCTTCCCTTGGCAGGCTCGTGCAATCGCATAAGCAAATGCGCCACCGTGCTCTTTCCTGCGCCGTTGGGACCTATGATGGCTATTGTCTCGCCCGCTGCGACCGATAGATCGAGGCGCCTCAATGCAGGCTCACGCCCCGGATAAGCGAACGTGACACCACGGAATTCGATGTTGCCGTTTATTTTCCCCATCCGCCTGCCCGCATGCCAGCTCGGTTCAGGCTCTTCGGCCAAGGCTGTTGCAAGCCGGCTCAGCGCTCCGCGCGCGTGCTGGGTCCGTCCATAGACGTCTGCGAGCCCGGCCATGGGTCGCGCCATTACCTGGGCGTAGAGGAGAAAACTCACCAATTGAGGCACAGTGAGCGCCCCATCGCCAATTTGCCCTTGGGCCAACCAAAGCATAAGAACGACCGCGGCCGCCGTCACAAGCTGAACCCCCGGCCCCAATGCGGCATGGATAGCGCGCTCCTTGGCGCTCAGGCTGACGACGCGCTCGATCTGGTTCCGATAACGCTGCGATTCTTGCTGTTCGCGCGTGAAGGTCTTGATGGCGGGAAGCATGCTAAGGTTTTCCTCAGCAATGGCGATGGCAATGGCGTGCTCCTCCTGAAGCTGGCGAGCCAATGGTCGCATGCGTCGTCCGAAGACTTTAAGCAGTAGATAGAGCAGTGGAATAATGATTGCAGCAAACAGGGCGAGAAGAGAATCGATTCGGAACATCAAAGCCAATGCCCCGCTGACGGTGAAGAAGAGCGGCAAGGCAGAAAGTGCGGTGCCGCTGATGTAATCGCTCACGACGTACACATCACGGGTAAGTAACGCGAGCGTATCGCCATGACGACGCCGGTGGGAGAAAGCAAGCGGCAACGCCTGAAGATGGTCGTAAACTCGGATTTTCAAATCCGCCAATATTCGTGTGGTCGTCCCACCAAGCAGGTATATATTGCTGAATTTTAAAACAGCCTGAACCGCGAACAGCGCCAATGCACCTAGAAAAAGTACCTGGATGTTGATCGTTCTGCCCGCCCGTTCCTGAAGAAACGTTTCAGCAAGCCTGCCACCGAGCCAAGGCATGACCAACAAAGCAGCGCTCTCGCATAGCATCAATATAAGGCCGACGGCCAACGCCACTCGATAAGGTGCCGCTAATGTCAGCAGCATGTTTGTCTCACTAATTTTCGTCAATCTGTTCATAGTTCCACAAGAGATCGATCGAGGTGATCTGCTGGAGTGAGCACCCAGAGGCACGCTGCATCCTCAACCGCGGTAGAATTTCTTACGATTTCGGAATCACCGCCCGCAGAGAGACTCAACTATCCTGGCTGCGTAAATACTTCAAAGACCCGGCCAGGGCCCGGCGTAGGTAGAGCCAGGGCAGCCACGACAGGTTTGACTGGTGATATTTTTGCCGCATATGGATTGCCGGCGGGAAGAGGAGTTCGGCCAGAAAACCGTACCTGTTTCGCACGCCTCTTGCGGCCTGGAAGTCCATCCATACTCGATTCGACCTGGATCCGCTGAGATAGCTCGACGCGGTTTCTGTCGATCCAGGACGGGAAAGCGCGCCAGACACGGCTTCGGGTATGGTGGTATGAAAACGGGCTCGGGTCGCCTCGATGCCGTCCAGGCAGGTCGCTCGCAATCCTTTACGCTCGGCAAGTTCAACAAATTCTTTGCATTGCGACGGCGATAGCATCGAAAACAGAAGCTGAATGTCGTAAAACCAGATCAGTCGATCGCCGCCATAATGGGCCACGTCATCGACGTAATACAAAGCGTGCTTGTGGACCGCTCGATGCATGCAGGCGAGCACGAGCGCGTGCACTGGATCAGCTGCGAGGGCACTCGCGCTTAGGTTCGGCAGTGGCCGGGCCTCGGAACGCAATTCTTCATACGAGAACAGATTTGACAGGAGTGTGGAATTGGCGATCCGCCAATGCAAATCGAGGGTGTGTTCCTGATCGGAGGCGGGATCTGTCCAGCTATAGCTCGTCTGACCGCTAATGACGTCCGCTCTTGTTCCTAGTTCACGAAACCCCAGGGTCTCTAATGCTTTGGCTACCCGATCACGGGTGTCCGACGGCACGAGGAGATCCGTGTCACCTCTTGTACGCAAGAAAGGCGCCGGATAGACATCGTAGGCTAGGGCCGTGCCTTTGAACAGAATTGGATGGACGCCAATAGCCACGAGCCGCTCCAGTACTTGATTCAGCAAGTACTGGTGGCGCATCTCCCACAATGCTTGAGCAGTAGCCTGCTGCCGACAAGCATCCAAAATAACTTTCGGCCAGCCCAACTCGACGCCCGCTTGATCGGCAACGCAGTGGTAAAGCAACGCCTGGACACCGTGATAAGCACTCCGCTCGAGGAGGCCGTCCACGAACTCATCGTCGCCGTGCTCCGGCCAATGTGGCTTCTCGCGACGTAAGGCAGCACAAAGCAACTCGTCGATACTTCGCATGACTAAAGCTCCGTTGCCGTTCGCAGCCCCAAATCAGGCTGGCGGCACCTGCTACACAATAGCGGGGTTTTTCCAGGTCCGGCGCCCCTTCGGGGGCTCCGACATTTTGTGCCTGAGCATCGGATTCGCCCAAAAACCGGTGCCCACTCCTGGGTCCGATGCTTGTTGTTTGAGCATCGGATTCTCGCAAAACCGGTGCCCAGTTTTGGGTCCGATGCGGTGCTTTCAGCGCCGCCCCCTAGCCAGGCTGCCGAGGATGCCGCGCACGATCGCCCGTCCAACCGACGTGCCGACCGAGCGAACCACCGATTTGATCGCCGCCTCCGCCACCGTCTGGCGATTGGACGCTCGCGGCGCCGGTGCCCGCCTGCCGCCGGTGGGCTGGCGGGCGGGATCGTCATTGCCGAAGCCTGGAATGGTCCAGCGCGTGCCGCCGCTCTCCTGCTGCTGCGCCGCCGCGTCCAACGCATCCTTGGCTTTTTTCTGCAGCATCTCGAAAGCCGATTCGCGATCGACGGTCTGGTCGTACTGTCCCGCAACCGGGCTCTCGGTGATCAGCGTGCGGCGCTCGTCAGGCGTGATCGGGCCAAGGCGCGACGACGGCGGGCGAACCAGCGTCCGCTGGACCATGGACGGAACACCTTTGGCTTCCAGCGTGGAGACCAGCGCCTCGCCGGTGCCGAGCTGCGTGATCACCGTTGCACAGTCGAAATCGGGATTGGGCCTGAACGTCTCGGCGGCGGTCCTCACGGCCTTCTGCTCCCGTGGCGTGTAGGCGCGCAGGGCGTGCTGCACTCGGTTGCCGAGCTGGGCCAGAACGGTTTCGGGGATATCCAGCGGATTCTGGGTGACGAAGTAGACGCCGACGCCCTTCGAACGGATCAGGCGGACCACCTGTTCGACGCGGTCGATCAGCACCTTCGGCGCGTCGTCGAACAGAAGGTGCGCCTCGTCGAAGAAGAAGACCAGCTTTGGCTTGTCGGGATCGCCGACTTCGGGCAGCTCCTCGAACAGTTCCGACATCAGCCACAACAGGAATGTCGCATAGAGCCGGGGATTCATCATCAGCTTGTCGGCGGCCAGCACGCTGATCGCGCCGCGCCCGTCGCGGGTGGTGCGCATGATGTCGGCGATACGCAATGCCGGCTCGCCGAAGAAATTCGTCGCGCCCTGCTGCTCCAGAACCAGCAGCGTGCGCTGGATTGCGCCAACCGAAGGTTTCGTCACATTGCCGTAGCGAGCGCCGATTTCTTCGGCGCGTTCGGCGATGTTGGCAAGAAGCGCTTGCAGGTCCTTCAGATCCAGCAGCAACAAGCCTTCCTCGTCGGCGATGCGGAAGGCGATGTTCATGATGCCTTCCTGCGCCTCGGACAGGTTCATCAGGCGCGACAGCAGCAGCGGCCCCATTTCCGAGACGGTGGCGCGGATCGGATGGCCCTGCTCGCCGAAAAGATCCCAGAAGATGACCGGAAATTCCTGGAAATCATAGGGATCGAGCTTGACCTGCTCGGCGCGCTTGACCAGAAAATCCTGTGCCGTGCCCATCATGGCGATACCGGACAGATCGCCCTTGATGTCGGCGCAGAAGACCGGCACGCCGGCATTGGAGAAACCTTCCGCCAAAATCTGCAAGCTCACGGTCTTGCCGGTGCCGGTCGCGCCGGTGACCAGCCCGTGACGATTGCCGTACTGAAGCAGCAGGTTTTCGGCGCGCTGGTAGCTGTCGTCAGGCTTTCGGCTGGCTCCGATGAAAATACTGGTGTCGTCAGCCATGTGTTCGGTCTCCGCAAACCTGAAGTGTTGAAAGCCCTGATCTATTGAAAGTAACGGGGCTCGCCGCAGGTATAATGACGCCATTGCGTAGCGACAATGGCCATGGTCGAAATTGGGTTTTGGAGCTTGCGGATTTTGCGCATGTTTGGCAATCGGTTGACGGTTCACCGTAGCAGGACGCGTGTTGCATTGTGATATGCGACGGGGAACCGTAGACTGACGTTCCAGGCCTATCGGCCGAGAAGACGAGGAGAGCGGATGGCCGGTGCCTTGAACCACGATGCCGAACTTCCGAACCCTGACCGGCAGCGGTGGCTGGCCCTTGCGGAAAAAGCCCTGGCCGGCGGATCCTTCGAGGAAAAGCTCGTATCCCATACGGACGATGGCATCCGCATCGAACCGCTTTATGATCGTTCGGTCACCGCAGAGCCTCTCGCGCGGGCAAACCCCGGATCGACGTGGATCGTCAGCCAGCGTATCGACGATCCGGATGTCGGCCGCGCCAAAGCCCAGGCCCTGGAAGACGTCGCACAGGGCGCCACCGGATTGTCGCTTGTCTTCGAAGGCGCGCCGAATGCGTTCGGCTACGGCCTGCCGAGGACTGCCGAGGCGCTGGAGACCGTGCTCGACGGCGTGCCGCTCAACCGCATCCAGGTCCGCATCGACGCCCATCCCTGGAGCCGCGCCGTAGCCGACTGGCTGGTTGCGTTTTTGGGCAAGCGCCGGTCAGACCCGGCAAAGCTCAACCTGTCCTTCGGTATCGACCCGGCGGCGATCTTTGCCGGAACCGGCCGGTTGCGGATGTCGATCGAGGCCTTGCAGGCATCGATGCCGCAGTCCCTGGCGCACTTTTTCTCGATGGGCGTGCCCGGGGTCCTGCTGGAGGCAGACGGACGCGTCTTCCACAATGCCGGCGCCACCGAAGCCCAGGAGCTGGGCACCATGATGGCTTCGGCGGTCTCCTATCTCCGGATGTTCGAGGAGGCGCGCCAGCCGCTTGTCTATGCGGCGCCCCATATCGGCTTTGCGCTGAGCGTCGACCAGGACCAGTTCGTGTCGATGGCCAAGGTCAGGGCCCTGCGCAGGCTGTGGGCGCGGGTCCAGGAGGCATGCTCGATCTCCGCCGCCACCGCCAACATCCATGCCGAGACGTCGTTCCGCATGATGACTTCGGCGGACCCGGAGACGAACATCCTGCGCACCACGATCGCCGCTTTTGCCGCGGCAGCCGGCGGGGCGGACTCGGTCTCCATCCTGCCGCATACGATCGCGCACGGCCTGCCGGCGGGCTTTGCCCGCCGTGTTGCCCGCAATACGCAACTGATCATGGCCAACGAAAGTCATATCGATCATGTCGCCGACCCTGCTTGCGGTTCGGGCGCCGTTGAAGCGCTGACTGCCGAACTCTGCGAAGCGGCGTGGGAAGAATTCCAGCGGATCGAGGCGGAAGGCGGCGTGCTGTCCAGTCTGCAGCAAGGACACATCCAGAAACGGGTTCAGGCGGCCGCCGCCCGCCGCAATGTTGCCTATCAGGCGGGCGAGCGGGCCATCATCGGCACGACGCTTCACCCATCGAAGAGCGAACGTCCGGTCGAAACCTTGGCGGCGGAGCGGCGGCCCGCGGTCACCGAGGGCGTCGCGGTGTGCGAGCCGCTGTTTCCGATCCGTATCGATCAATCGATCGGAGCAGCATCATGATCCCGGATTTCAGCCAAATCGGCTGGTCGGCGCCGCGCCGGGCGCCGATCGAGGTCAAGGGCCAGCGGATGACCCCGGAAGGACTGGCCATCAAGCATCTGTACAGCCAGGGCGACCTCAAGGGGTTGCCGCATCTCGACACTTATCCGGGCCTGCCGCCATTCGTGCGCGGCCCCTACCCGACCATGTATGTCCAGCAGCCCTGGACGATCAGGCAATATGCCGGCTTCTCGACGGCGGAAGAGTCGAACGCCTTTTACCGGCGCAACCTCGCGGCCGGCCAGAAGGGACTGTCGGTCGCTTTCGACCTTGCCACGCATCGCGGCTACGACAGCGATCATCCGCGCGTTGCCGGTGACGTCGGCATGGCAGGCGTCGCCATCGATTCCATTCTCGACATGCGCCAGCTCTTCGACGGCATCCCGCTTGACGAGATGACGGTGTCGATGACCATGAACGGCGCGGTGCTGCCGATCATGGCGCTCTACATCGTCGCCGCGGAAGAACAGGGCGTTGCGCAAAAGGACCTCGCCGGGACCATTCAGAACGACATTCTGAAAGAGTTCATGGTGCGCAACACCTACATCTATCCGCCAAAACCTTCGATGCGGATCGTGTCGGACATCTTCTCCTACACGTCGCAGCACATGCCGAAGTTCAATTCGATTTCGATCTCCGGCTATCATATGCAGGAGGCAGGGGCGACCGCCGACCTCGAGCTCGCCTACACGATCGCCGATGGCATCGAATATGCCCGCGCCGGTGTCGCGGCGGGTCTCGATATCGACCGTTTTGCGCCGCGCCTGTCCTTCTTCTGGGCGATCGGCATGAACTTCTTCATGGAGGTCGCCAAGCTGAGGGCAGCCCGCCTTTTGTGGTCGACGCTGATGCTGAAGAACTTTTCGCCGAAGGACGAGCGCTCGCTGTCTCTGCGCACCCATTGCCAGACTTCGGGCTGGTCGCTAACGGCGCAGGACCCTTACAACAACATCATCCGCACCATGATCGAGGCGATGGCGGCGACGCAGGGTCATACACAATCGCTGCACACCAACGCCTTCGACGAGGCGATGGCGCTGCCGACCGACCATTCGGCCCGCATCGCCCGCAACTCGCAGCTCATCCTGCAAAAGGAATCCGGCACCATCCGCATCATCGACCCGTGGGGCGGCTCTGCCTATCTCGAACGGCTGACGCATGATCTGGCGGCGCGCGCGCTTGCCCATATCGAAGAGGTCGAGAGCCTGGGCGGCATGGCCGCCGCAACCGAAAAAAACATACCGAAGCTGCGCATCGAAGAGGCCGCCGCGCGCACGCAGGCGCGGATCGATTCCGGCGAGCAGATCCTGGTCGGCGTCAACGCCCATCGTCCAGAGACGGATATCAAAGTCGACGTGCTGAAGATCGACAACGCCGAAGTCAGAGCCCGGCAATTGTCGAAACTGCAGCGGCTAAAAGGCACGCGCGACGTCGGTGCGGTGGAGAATGCACTGAATGCACTGACCCGAGCTGCCGAGAGCGGCGAAAATCTGCTGGAGTTCGCCATTCGCGCGGCACGCGCCAACGCCACGGTCGGCGAGATTTCGCTGGCGCTGGAAAAGGTCTTCGGCCGCCATGTCGCCTCGGTCCAGACGATCTCCGGCGTCTATCGCAAGGCGCTCGGCGACAATCCGGTGGTCGATCGGCTGCAGGACAAGATCGTGGCGTTCGAGGAGAAATCCGGCGGCAAGCCACGCATTCTCGTCGCCAAGATGGGACAGGACGGCCACGATCGCGGCCAGAAGGTGATCGCCACCGCCTTTGCCGATCTCGGCTTCGACGTCACCGTCGGGCCGATGTTCCAGACGCCGGACGAGATCGCGAGGCTTGGCGTCGAGCACGACGTGCATATCATCGGCGCCTCGTCGCTGGCGGCGGGCCATTTGACGCTCATTCCCGAACTCAGGGACGCGCTGAAGAAGCTTGGCCGCGACGATATGCTGATCGTTGCCGGCGGCGTCATCCCGCCGCAGGATCATGAGGCGGTACGGCAGGCGGGGGCGGCGGAGATCTTCCCGCCGGGCACGGTTATCCCGGAAGCGGCGGAGCGGCTGATGGATAGGCTGCTGCAGGCCGGCTGAACTTGTTATAACCATGTTGCAACGACCGACAACCTGAGTTATAATCAGCGTTGCAACAAAGGCTGAATCCATGAACACGACCATTCGCAAGATCGGCAATTCCGAAGGCGTGATCCTGCCCAAGGAAATTCTCGATCACCTGAATCTGAAGGCCGGCGATCAGCTTGAGATCGTCGAAACGAGCAAGGGCATCACCCTTCGGCCAGTGGACGACAGCTTCGAGCGGCAGATGGAAGCTGCTCGCCAAGTCATGGACAAATACAAAGTCGCGCTTCAGAAGCTCGCCGAATGAGCTGGGAGTTCCTGAGCCGGCGTGCGGTCGAAGCGATGCACGCCGAGCAGTTGCGTCGGCACGGCGGAGCGCACGGTTTGAGGGATGAGAATGCCCTCGAATCGGCGCTCGCCCGAGCCGAGAACAAGGCGAACTATGGTGATCCATCGATCGAGGATCTGGCCGCCGCCTATATCTTCGGCATCGCCAGAAATCACGCCTTTGTCGACGGCAACAAGCGCACGGCCATCGTCGCCGCCGGCGCGTTCCTGATTGTCAACGGCTATGTGCTGACGGCCGACAACGGCACGATCTATGAGTTCGTCATGGGCGTCGCCGCCGGCGAAATCGACGAGGCTGGCGCGGCGGCTTTCTTTCTCGATCATGTCGTCAAGATCGAGAACTAACTATCCGAGAGCTTCACAATCTCCCATTCCTTGCCGTTCACCACGGCAATTTCGCCGACCTTCTTGCCGAACAAGGCGAGAGCCATCGGTGAAACATGGGAAATCGTCCCCTTGGCCGGATCGGCCTCATCCTCGCCGACGATCTTCCAGTGCACCTTCCTGCCGTCATCGCCTTCCAGGGTGACACCCATGCCGAAGCGAACCAGGTCGCTGCCCGGTTCCGGCATGGAAAGCTCGGCGCTTTCACGCCGCGCGGTCCAGTAGCGCAGGTCGCGCGAGATGAGCGCGATGCGCTCGCGGTCGGCCCTCTTCTCCGCTCTGCCCAGATCATCGCGCAGGGCAGCCAGTTCGGCGTCGATCAGCGCCAGGCCGCGTTGCGTCACCAGATTGCGGTGGTGGCTGATCGGCCGCTCGCCGATGCCGGCGATGGCGTTTTCGCTATCCTCTTCGCGCGTGAAGGCTCTGCTCATCAGTCGAGCTTATGCTTCGCGTGACGACTCCACAAGCTATTGCCGGCAAACCGGATCTGCCGATCCGGTCTGGCACGATTCCTGCGGCGCGACAGCCGAACGCTGGGACCCTGTGCCGATGTTGAACAGACGAAAATTGCTTTTGCAGACCGCCGGCTTTGCCGTCCTGGGCCTCTCGCTCGGCAAGGCAGCGGCGGGCAGCCTGACTGGCGTCGACAATGCCCCGATGCGCGGCTCGATCAACGCTGCCGACCTCGGCGTGCAGCCCGGCGCGCTTGACGACCAGAGCAAGGCCTTCGCCAGGCTGCTGCGCGAGGCAAACGACCGCGACATGCCGGTGTTCCTGCCGCCGGGACCCTATGTCGTATCCAACCTTTCGCTGCCCGGTCGTATAAGACTTTCCGGCGTGCCGGGCGCATCGCGGATCGTCTATGGCGGCAACGGCCATCTGCTCATGGCCGAACAGGCCGAGCATATCGAATTCACCGGGCTGGCGTTCGACGGCACCAATCGCCGGATCGGCGATTACGCGCAAGGCCTGCTCGACCTCCGCCGCGTCGCTCACCTCGTCATCGACAATTGCCAGATCACCGGCAGCGGCAAGAGCGGCCTGGCGCTCGAGCACGCTTCGGGCCGAATCGAGCGTTCGAAAATATCGGGCGCGGCCGACGCCGGCATCTATTCGGTCGAAGCCGCCGGCCTGGAGATATCAGGCAACACCGTTTCCGATTGCGCCAATGGCGGTATCCTCGTGCACCGCTGGCAAGCGGCCGAGGACGGCACCATCGTCAGCGGCAACCGCGTCGAGCGTATTCAGGCGCGTAGCGGCGGAACCGGCCAGAACGGCAACGGCATCAATGCGTTCCGCGCCGGTAACGTCGTCATCTCGGGCAATATCGTCTCGGACTGTGCGTTTTCGGCGATCCGCGCCAACAGCGCGAGCAACCTGCACATCACCGGCAACACCTGCTCGCGATCGGGCGAAACGGCGCTCTATTCCGAATTCTCCTTCGAAGGGGCGATCGTCAGCAACAACATTGTCGATGGCGCCGCCAATGGCATCTCGCTCGTCAATTTCAACGAAGGCGGCCGCATGGGCGTGTGTTCCGGAAACATTATCCGCAACCTCGCGACCAGCGGCCCCTACCCTGCCGATCCGCCCGGTTTCGGCATCGGTATCAACGTTGAGGCGGATACCACCGTCTCCGGCAACGTCGTCGAGAATGCACCGCTCTATGGCATGCACATCGGCTGGGGGCCGTTCATGCGCAATGTGGTCGCCACGGGAAATATGATCCGCAAGGCGGGAACAGGCATCGCGGTCACCGTGGTCGAGGGTGCTGGAACGGCGGTCATCTCCGACAATGTCATCGACGGCGCCCAAAACGGCGCGATCGTCGGCCACCGCTGGGCCGAGCCGGTGACCGGCGATCTCGCCTCATCAGGCAATGCCGGCTATGCGCATCTGACCATCGGACGCAATCATGTGAGCTGAATGCCCGTTCTCAGCTCAGCGCAGCGGAGGGGCGGAGTGAGCCGACCTTGGCGCCGATCCGGCTTTCTATGGGCGGATGTGCCTGTTCGATCAGTATCGCCGCCAGAGCCTTGTCGGAGTGCAAAACCTTGGCCATGCACGCCGCGACCATGACTTCAGCGGCGCGGCCGGCGCCATCATCGCATTTCACTGCAATGCCAAGGCCAAGCTCGGGAAGTGCCGCGCAATAGACGCCTTCGGCCCCTCCCTTGACAAAAATCCGGCCTGACGCGACCTGCATGAGCGCAACATCGGCCCTGCCCGTGCCGGCGACCAGAAATGGCTCGGCCATGCAGGCGGAAAGCAGCCGCTTTGCGGCCTTGGCGCGAACGGGTTCAAAGCCGATACCTGTGGCCATGCGGGCAAAGCCGAGCGCGAAGCTGCGCAGCGGCACGGCATAGGTCGGGATCGAGCAGCCGTCGGTGCCGCAATGATCGACATCATGGGCGGCACCGGTCACCGCTTGCATTGCATCGCGCACCATCTCTTGCGAGGCATGGCCTGATTTGACGTAGCCGCGATGGGCGACGCCGGCGTGGACGCAGGTGCAAAGGAAGCCCGCATGCTTGCCAGAACAATTGTTGTGCAGCGCGTTTGGCAAATTGCCGTTGCTGGCCAGCGCAATTGTCGCGTCATGGCTTGACGGCCAATGCGCGCCGCATTCTAGCGCCGCGTCGTCCAGCCCGGCTTTGGCCAGCATCGCCCGCGCCAGTTCGACATGCGCCGGCTCGCCGGAATGCGAAGCGCAGGCTAGCGCCAGTTCGCGGTCGCCGAAACCGTACGCATCGGCCGCGCCGCTTTCGACCAGCGGCAGCGCCTGGATCGCCTTGACCGCCGAGCGCGGAAACACCGGGCGAGCCGTATCGCCGATTTCCAGGAACGGCTTACCATCGGCATCGAAGACCGCAATGGCGCCACGATGCGCGCTCTCGACCACGGCGCCGCGCAAAACTTCGACTAGAACCGGATTTGTCATGAATTCCCCGCTAACGCATGACGTCGAAGATCGGATTCGATTTTCGAAAAGGATCATGCGGAAAATCAAAGTGTTACAGCGTCCTTGCGCGCCCGGAGGGCGCGCGG
The DNA here is from genome assembly GCF_055811375.1 of Mesorhizobium sp. WSM4848. Taxonomy (NCBI): domain Bacteria; kingdom Pseudomonadati; phylum Pseudomonadota; class Alphaproteobacteria; order Hyphomicrobiales; family Phyllobacteriaceae; genus Mesorhizobium; species Mesorhizobium sp. WSM4848. Next base: position 9,349 of record NZ_JBVVPX010000005.1, on the reverse strand, counting down.
CGCTGTAATGCGGGCGGGTTTTATCTGATCCGATCGAGAATGGAAACATAGTTGGCGACGGCGGCGCCGCCCATATTGAAGATGCCGCCGAGCTTTGCTCCGGGCACCTGGATGCCGCCGGCCTCGCCTACGAGCTGCATGGCGCTCAGCACATGCATCGACACGCCGGTGGCGCCGATCGGATGGCCCTTGGCTTTCAGCCCGCCTGACGGATTGACCGGCAGCCGACCGTCCTTCGCCGTCTCGCCGTCCAGCGCCAATTTTGCGCCCTCGCCCGGTTTCGCCAGGCCCATCGCCTCATATTCGATCAGCTCGGCGATGGTGAAGCAGTCATGCGTCTCGATGAAGGACAGATCGTCGAGCGTCACACCGGCCTTGTTCAGCGCCTGGTTCCAGGCCTGCTCGCAACCCTCGAATGCCAGGATGTCACGCTTCGACATCGGCAGGAAATCCTGCACATGCTCGTTGGCGCGGAAAGCGACGGCGCGGCGCATCTTCAATGCCGTCGCCGTGTCTGCAAGCACCAGGGCGGCGGCGCCGTCCGAGACCAGCGAGCAGTCGGTACGCTTCAGGGGACCGGCGACGAAGGGGTTCTTCTCGCTCTCGTGCCGGCAGAACTCATAGCCGAAATCCTTGCGCATCTGCGCGTAGGGATTGTCGACGCCGTTCCTGTGGTTCTTGGCGGCGATCATCGCCAGCGCGTCCGACTGGTCGCCATAGCGTTGGAAATAGGCTTGCGCGATCTGGCCGAAAACGCCGGCGAAGCCTGCCGGCGTGTCGCCCTCCTCGGGCAGATACGAGGCCTTGAGAAGATTCTTGCCGATTTCCGGACCTGATGTCGTCGTCATCTGCTCGGCGCCGACCACCAGCACGATGCGCGCCGCATGGGCGTCGATGGCGCGGATGCCTTGCCTGACCGCCGCCGAGCCGGTGGCGCAGGCGTTCTCGACGCGCGTCGCCGGCTTGAAGCGCAGCCGGTCGTCGGCCTGCAGCACCAGGCTTGCGGTGAAATCCTGTGCGGAAAAGCCGGCATTGAAGTGGCCGAGCACGATCTCGTCGACCTCGTCCGGACCGATGCCGGCATGATCGAGCGCCTCGCTAGCCACCTTGGTGATCAGGCCCTCCAGCGTCTCGCCTTCGAGCTTGCCGAAGCGCGAATGCGCCCAGCCGACGATGCATGCTGTCATGGTTATCTCCATCCTGCGGGCCGGGCTACGCGATGTCGCGGCGCGCGATCAACATTGTTCAAGCATGAACCGTTCCAGCGACTTCGTAAAGGGGCCAGAACCACACAACCACTTGATCTTGATATCTGGTCACGGCGCCTGACTTTTGCCACCACATCACGACGGATTTTTGTTGATTGATCCGTCAATAAAAAATAATCTTGCCGCAACGGAGCGGAGCAAAGATGCCGAAAATCGGAATGGAGCCGTTGCGCCGCAGGGCGCTCATCGACGCGACGATCTCGGCAATCGGCGAGCGCGGTTCGCTTGATGTGACGATGTCGGAAATCGCCGGGCGCGCCGGCGTGTCCTCGGCGCTCGCCCATCACTATTTCGGCGCCAAGGACGAACTTTTGCTGGCGACGATGCGGCACATCCTGGCCGAGTTGACCGCTGACATGCGGCGCGCGCTTCGATCGGTCAGCACGGCACGCCAGCGCGTTTCGGCCGTGGTCGCCGTCAATTTCTCCGACGCCCAGTTCCAGCCGGAAACGATAGCCGCCTGGCTCGCCTTCTATGTCGAGGCGCAGAAATCGCCAGCGCTGCGCCGGCTGCTCAAGGTCTATGCGCGGCGCCTGCATTCCAATCTGGTGAGCGGGCTGACTGGCATTCTGCCGAGAAGCGAAGCCGACCGCGTCGCCGAGGCGACAGCGGCGATGATCGACGGGCTCTACATCAGGCGCGCGCTGAAGGACGGCGTGCCCAATGCCGCGACCGCGATTGCACTGATCGAGGACTATCTCGAAACGAAACTCAGCCGGCGGAGCGCGCAGTGACGTCGAAGCGACCCAATTTTCTGATTGTCATGGTCGATCAGCTCAACGGCACATTGTTCCCGGATGGGCCGGCGGACTTCCTGCATGCGCCGCATCTGAAGGCGCTGGCGGCTCGTTCGGCACGTTTCAAGAACAACTACACGGCCTCGCCGCTCTGCGCGCCGGGCCGCGCCGCGTTCATGAGCGGCCAGTTGCCGTCGCGCACCGAAGTCTATGACAATGCCGCCGAGTTCGCCTCTTCGATCCCGACCTATGCGCATCATCTGCGTGCCGCCGGCTACCACACCTGCCTGTCCGGCAAGATGCATTTCGTCGGGCCGGATCAGTTGCATGGCTTCGAGGAACGGCTGACCACAGACATCTATCCGGCCGATTTCGGTTGGACGCCGGATTATCGCAAGCCCGGCGAGCGGATCGACTGGTGGTATCATAATCTCGGTTCGGTGGCCGGCGCCGGTGTCGCCGAGATTACCAACCAGATGGAATATGACGACGAAGTCGCTTTTCACGCGGTGCAGAAGCTTTATGATTTCGCCCGCGTCTCGGACGATGCCGCGCGCCGGCCGTGGTGCCTGACCGTCTCCTTCACCCATCCGCACGACCCCTATGTCGCCCGGCGGCGTTATTGGGATCTCTACGAGAACTGCCCGGCGCTCGAGCCGGATGTCGGCTTCGTCCCCTACGACCAACAGGACCCGCATTCGCAGCGGCTCTACCGCGCCAGCGACTATGACAGTTTCGACATCACCGGCGAGCAGATCCGCCGCGCGCGGCGCGGCTATTTCGCCAGCATCTCCTATCTCGACGACAAGGTCGGCGAACTGCTGTCGGTGCTCGAGCGCACGCGGATGCTCGATGACACGATCATCCTGTTCTGCTCCGATCATGGCGACATGCTCGGCGAGCGCGGCCTGTGGTTCAAGATGTGCTTCTTCGAGGGCTCGGCGCGCGTGCCGCTGATGATCGCTGGAAAAAACATTTCGGCCATCCTGATCGACGCACCGGTCTCCAATCTCGACGTCGCGCCGACGCTTTGCGACCTCGCCGGCATCGACATGAGCGCGATTGCGCGATGGACCGACGGCCAGTCGCTGCTGCCGCTGCTCGACGGCAAGGAACGCACCGCACCGGTGCTGATGGAGTATGCGGCTGAAGGCTCCAACGCGCCGATGGTGGCGATCCGCGAGGGCCGTTACAAATTCATCCATTGCGAGATCGATCCGCCGCAACTGTTTGATCTTGAATCGGATCCGCGGGAATCGATCAACCTCGCCGCCGACCCGGCGCACGCGGCTTTGGTGGTTTCCTTCACCGACAAGGTTTTGGCGCGCTGGGACATGGCTGCCTTCGATGCCGCCGTACGCGCCAACCAGGCGCGCCGCTGGGTGGTCTATCCGGCGCTGCGCAACGGCACGCATTACCCCTGGGAATTCCAGCCGCTGCAGAAGGCTTCGGAACGTTACATGCGCAACCACATGAACCTCGACCTGCTCGAAGAGCAGAAGCGCTTTCCGCGAGGCGAATGATGACAGACAGTCTTGTTGAGGCGGATTTCGTCATCATCGGCGCCGGCTCGGCCGGCTCGGCCATGGCCTACCGGCTGTCGGAGGATGGCAAATATTCGGTGATCGTCATCGAATTTGGCGGCAGCGACATCGGGCCGCTGATCCAGATGCCGTCGGCGCTGTCGATCCCGCTCAATATGAGCCTCTACGACTGGGGTTTTGCAAGCGAGCCGGAGCCGCATCTCGGCCGCCGTGTGCTGGCGACGCCGCGCGGCAAGGTCATCGGCGGCTCGTCCTCGATCAACGGCATGGTCTATGTGCGCGGCCATGCCCGCGATTTCGACCATTGGGCCGAACAGGGCGCGGCTGGCTGGGGGTTTGCCGACGTGCTCCCCTACTTCAAGCGCATGGAGGACGCCAACGGCGGCGAGAACGGCTGGCGCGGCCACGGCGGCCCGCTGACCGTGCAGCGCGGCTCAAGGACGAATCCACTCTACGGCGCCTTCGTCGAAGCAGGCCGTCAGGCTGGCTTCGAACTGACCGACGACTATAACGGCGCGAAGCAGGAAGGCTTTGGGCCGATGGAGCAGACCATTCGCGGCGGCCGCCGCTGGTCGGCGGCGAGTGCCTATCTGAGGCCGGCGCTGAGGCGGAAAAATGTAAGCCTGGTCAAGGGCTTCGCCCGACGAGTGGTCATCGAGAATCAACGCGCCACTGGTGTCGAGATCGAAGTGCGCAGACGGATTCAGGTGATCAAGGCGCGACGTGAAGTGATCGTTGCCGCGTCCTCGATCAATTCGCCCAAGCTCCTGATGCTGTCCGGCATCGGCCCGGCCCAGCATCTCAGGGAATACGGCATTCCGGTGATCGCCGACCGGCCCGGCGTCGGCGGCAACCTGCAGGACCATATGGAGCTCTACATCCAGCAGGAATCGACGCAGCCGATCACGCTGAATTCGGTGCTGAACCCGTTCTCCAAGGCGCTGATCGGCGCGCAATGGCTGTTCTTCAAGTCGGGCCTCGGCGCAACCAACCATTTCGAGGCGGCCGCCTTCGTGCGCTCGCGCGCCGGCGTCGACTATCCCGACATCCAGTATCATTTCATCCCGGCGGCGGTCCGCTATGATGGCAAGGCGGCGGCGAAGGCGCATGGTTTCCAGGCGCATGTCGGGCCGATGCGATCGAAGTCGCGCGGTTCTGTCATGCTGCGCTCGCCAGATCCCAGATCGAAGCCGGTGATCCGCTTCAACTATATGTCGCATCCGGACGACTGGATCGAGTTCCGCCACTGCATCCGGCTGACGCGCGAGATCTTCGGCCAGTCGGCATTCGACCCTTATCGCGGCAAGGAGATCTCGCCGGGCTTGCACGTCCAATCGGACGACGATCTCGATGCCTTCATCAGGGATCACGCCGAAAGCGCTTACCACCCTTGCGGCACTTGCAAGATGGGCCGCAAGGATGATCCGATGAGCGTCGTCGATCCGGAATGCCGTGTCATCGGCGTCGACGGGCTGCGGATCGCCGATTCTTCGATCTTCCCGCGCGTCACCAACGGCAATCTGAACGCGCCGTCAATCATGACCGGCGAGAAGGCCGCCGACCACATTCTCGGCCGCACGCCGCTGCCGCCGTCCAACCAGGAACCATGGATCAATCCGCGCTGGCAGGTGTCGGATCGATAGAGCGACGTGCGTCCATTCGGACGCACAAGCGCTCTATCGCTTTTTTAGTCCTCGCATCGTGCTTTCCGGAAATCGATTCCGATTTTCGGGCCGATGCGATAAGCGATGATCCGGCGGACTGCCCGCCCGCCGGTCCCTGCGAAAGACAATTTGGAGAAGCTCCCATGCGCGCCCAGCCAAAGGCATCGCACTATGTCAACGGACGCTACATCGACGACGAGCAAGGTGCGCCGTTGCCAGTCATCTATCCGGCAACCGGCGAGACCATCGCGATGCTGCGTTCGGCGACGCCGAACGTGCTGGAGCTCGCGATCGAAGCAGCGCGTGCAGCACAACCGGCCTGGGCGCGGCTGAAGCCGGTCGAGCGCGGTCGCATCCTGCGCCGCGCCGCCGACATATTGCGCGCGCGCAACGCCGACCTGGCGCGCATCGAGACGCTGGATACCGGCAAGGCGATCCAGGAGACGCTGGTGGCGGACGCGCCGTCGGCAGCCGACTGCCTCGAATATTTCGGCGGCGCGGTCGCTGCCTATAATGGCGAGTCTGTCGATCTCGGCGGCCCCTTTGCCTATACAAGGCGCGAGGCGCTGGGCGTCTGCGTCGGCATTGGCGCCTGGAACTACCCGATCCAGATCGCCGGCTGGAAATCGGCGCCGGCACTCGCCATGGGCAACGCCATGGTGTTCAAGCCGTCAGAGAATACGCCGCTGTCGGCGCTGGCGCTCGCCGAAATCTACACCGAGGCCGGCCTGCCCGACGGGCTGTTCAACGTCGTGCAAGGCTATGGCGATGTCGGCGCCGGCCTCGTCGGGCACGATGTCGTTGCCAAGGTCTCGGTGACCGGTTCGGTGCCGACCGGCCGCAAGGTGCTGTCGCTCGCCGGCTTGAAGATGAAGCATGCCACCATGGAGCTTGGCGGCAAGTCGCCGCTGATCGTCTTCGACGATGCCGATCTCGAAAATGCCATTGGCGGCGCCATGCTCGGCAATTTCTATTCGACCGGCCAGATCTGCTCCAACGGCACGCGGGTCTTCGTGCAGAAGGGCATCCACGACCGTTTCGTCGAACGGCTGGTCGAGCGGACCAAGAAAATCCGTGTCGGCGATCCGCTCGACCAGGAAACGCAGATGGGGCCGCTGGTCTCCAAGGCGCAGCACGAGAAGGTCATCTTCTATATCGGGGCCGGCAAGCAGGAGGGTGCTGTCCTCGCCTGCGGCGGCAATGTGCCTTCGCTGCAAGGTTTCCAGGGTGGCTTCTTCATCGAGCCGACGGTCTTCACCGGCGTCACCGACACCATGCGCATCGCGCGCGAGGAGATTTTCGGGCCTGTCATGAGCGTGCTGAAATTCGACGGTGAGGACGACGTGATCGAGCGCGCCAACGATACCGAATTCGGCCTTGCCGCCGGCGTGTTCACGCGCGACCTGCCGCGCGCTCACCGCGTCATCGCCGAGCTGCAGGCCGGCACCTGCTGGATCAACGCCTACAACCTGACGCCCGTCGAAATTCCCTTCGGCGGCTTCAAGCAGTCGGGAATCGGGCGAGAAAACTCGCTTGCCGCGTTGGCACTCTATTCGCAGTTGAAGTCGATCTATGTCGAGACCGGCGACGTCGCGAGCCCCTATTGACGCTCATCGGCGCCGCCGTCCAGAGACCTTAGCCAGAGAACTTAGAACGTCTGGTTGTAGGCGCCGACTTCAGGGCTGCGGCGCAGCACCGCATCGACGGCTTCGAACATCTGCCGGCGCCGCTCCGACGACACCGGGCTCTCCACCACGACGACAAGCTCCGGCTTGTTCGACGACGCCCGCACCAGGCCCCAGGTGCCGTCCTCGGCAACGACGCGCACGCCATTGACGGTTATCAGATCGGCGATCTTCTGGCCGGCGAAGACCGTGCCTTCCCGCTTCATTGCCTGGAAGTCGGAAACGACTCGCTCGACCACGCCGTATTTCAGCTCGTCGGCGCAGTGCGGCGACATGGTCGGCGTGCCGAAGGTCAGCGGCAGGTCGCGATAGAGATCGGCCATGCTGCTTGTCGGGCTGCGATCCAGCATCTCGCAGATGGCGATGGCCGTGATGAGCCCATCGTCATAGCCGCGCCCGATCGGCGGGTTGAAGAAGAAATGACCGGATTTCTCGAAACCGGCGATGGCGCCAAGCTCGGCGACGCGCCGTTTTATGTAGGAGTGGCCGGTCTTCCAGTAGTCGGTGACGGCGCCATCGGCGCGCAGCGCGGCGTCGGTATTGAACAATCCGGTCGACTTGACGTCGACGACAAAGGTCGAGCTGGGATGCAGGCGCGCAATGTCGCGCGCCAGCATGACGCCGACCTTGTCGGCGAAGATCTCGTTGCCTTCATTGTCGACCACGCCGCAGCGGTCGCCATCGCCGTCGAAGCCAAGCCCGACGTCTGCTCCTGTCTCCAGCACCTTGTCGCGGATTGCGTGCAGCATCTTCATGTCTTCGGGATTGGGGTTGTAGTTCGGAAACCTATGATCGAGTTCGACATCGAGCGGGATCACCTCGCAGCCGATCCGTTCCAGCGCTTCAGGTGCAAAAGCGCCGGCGGTGCCGTTGCCGCAAGCGGCGACCACCTTGAGCTTTCTCGCTATGCGCTTGTCGCGGGTCAGGTCGTCGAGATAGATCTTGCGGAAGTCCGCAACGAACTCATAGGAGCCGCCGCCGACCAGGTCGAAGTCGCCGGCAAGCACGATCGCCTTCAATGCGCTCATTTCCTCCGGACCGAAGGTCAAGGGACGCGCCGCCCCCATCTTGACGCCGCTCCAGCCGTTCTCGTTGTGCGAGGCGGTGACCATGGCGACAGACGGCGTGTCGAGCGCGAACTGGGCGAAATAAGCCATCGGCGACAGCGCCAGCCCGATATCCCTGACCCGCGCGCCGGCGGCCATCAACCCGGAAACCAGCGCCAGCTTGATCGCCAGCGAATAGGAGCGGAAATCATGCCCGGTCACGATGTCCGGCCCGGCGCCCAGGCGCCGGATCAGCGTGCCGAGCCCCATGCCGAGCGCCTGCACGCCGATCAGGTTGAGCTCCGGCGGCTCGGCAGAGCCAGGATGGCCGAACCACCAGCGCGCATCATACTCACGAAAGCCGGACGCCTTGATCAGCGCCGAGGTTTCAAACTCGAAAGTGTTGGGAAGGGCTTCGCTAACAATCTTCAGGGACAAGACAGCAACTCCAAGCGGCTGGATTCAGAGTGGTTTCAACGCAGGTGGCCATGCCTATAACACGAGCCCTTATGCGGTGTTTATCCCGCAGGGAACTGAAACCTGTATGACGTTAAGGCGAAACGCCAAGAAATGCGACAGAGGCGCTGCCATTGGCGCTTGCAGGAACGAAGTACGGCGGCTATAAGCCCGCGGTCTGGTCACGGAGTGTAGCGCAGCCTGGTAGCGCACATCGTTCGGGACGATGGGGTCGCAGGTTCAAATCCTGCCACTCCGACCAGAAAAATCAAGCACTTAGCTTTTTCCCGAAGCCGCCACCAACTGTGATCGGCTCGCGCACCTTGCGCGGCCGGTCATTTTCTGGCACACATAAATTATGTCGTCAATATCTGTCTCACAAAAAAAGCGAGGCCGCCCGCCAACTGGCGAAACCCCTCGTGTTGGGGTTCGCCTCTCCGCCGATCTTCGCGGGGGTATCGAAGCCTTCATTGCCGACCAGCCGGAGTCGCCGCCCAATCAGTCTGACGCAATCCGTCTCATTCTGACCGACTATCTCCGCGACAAAGGCTATCTGTGAAAGCGACGCGACTACGCGAAGAAGACACAATGCGAGTGCTGCGCGATCATGAGCGCCTTATCCGCTCAAGCGAGTTCTGGCGCGGCAAGCCGATAGGCGCTGAAGCGGCCGTCCGAAGGCTTTATCTGACAGGGGCCGGCGATTGCGGCGGTTCGTCGTGGCCGTCCGATGCATCGCAAGACGAGATCGATGCCCGCATCGCGGCCGAACGTGCGCTGGAGCGCAAATTCGCGGCGATATGGAAACGCGATCGGCCGAAGTGGATCGTCAAGCTTGGGCGGAGGGCGTTTGTGGTCGACGAGCGGGTGCCTGAGGCAGGGCAACGAGTCCAGGTTAACGGAGTTGGAGAGCTGCCATCAGGTAGTCGGTATCCCAGGTTGCGAGTTTTCG
>NZ_JBVVPX010000004.1:78482-255333 GCF_055811375.1 Mesorhizobium sp. WSM4848 | reverse complement strand
CGATGATGCTGTAGAGCTTATGGTAGAACCAGCCGGCGACCGCCCTCCGCAAGATACCCCCGCCGGTTAGGCCCGGCGGTCGGTTGCCTACCCCGCAGCGGCTGTCGGGCCGTCCATCGCAGCGAGGAACCATGGAAGCCCAAGAGAACATCAGCAACGCCTGGGCCGCCCTCAAACTGGTGCGCATGGCTATTGAACAGACATGCCCCGCCCGCGTGCTGCCGAGCGAAGAAGCTGTCCTGCTGCTCTATGGTCCCGAGCCGGTCCATGAGGTCGAAGCGCTGGCCAAAGCCATCATTGAGACGGTCAACCGGCTAGCCATAGAGAGATGCGTCGGACTAGGGGCGCGCTTCCAAACGATGAACTCTTGACTGTCCGAGCGGGTTAGATACCTTTGCAGCATGCCTTGAGAAAAGCGGTGCCGGGCACCTTGGTCAGCCGCGTGATAACCGACGATGGGTGAGCCCTTACGTCGAAGAGAAAAAGAAACAGCACCAGCTTTTGCTGGCCGCGCTGCAAAGACATAGCTCCTTGAACAAGAACCTGGCTGCCACCTGCCGAAGGGCGTGCGGCCTCTAGACGAACATGGAGAAGTCACATGCGGTTTGAGCGGGAATTGGAAAGACAGGAAGACGGCTACTGGTGGGCGATCAGCATCCGGCAGGAGGACGGCCAGCCCGAAATCATCGATGTACGCGGCGAACAGGCGCAACGCATCATAGGAGAAGGTGATCCATACGATCTCTTTGAATTCGTACTGCTCCAGCGTGTTGATACCGGCCGCTGGCCGTGCGACCGGAGCCTGACAGAAGACGGAACATCTGGATGAGGGTCGTGAGGTCGATTCAGCCACAATCAAAGATGGCTATTGGTGGACATTCCACTTCATGGAGGAGCAGCCCGAGATCATTCGCGTCGGCCCGGACGAAGTTGCGCGCGGTAAATCCGCCTATCGCGCTGATTCCGACGGCGAGTTCGACCTCTCGGAGTTCGAATTCCTAATGCCGATCGACACGAGCGGCTGGCCGAAAGAATAGGAGGCTGCTGCTCCCGCCGTCGCTGGTACACCCGGTCGACGACGGGGGCCGGAATCGGCCCTTGTCGGGCCGCCCGGTCCCGCATAGTCGGCCGAAACTCGGTCCTTACCCCCGGCCGTCAGGCTGAAATCGCATCCGACCAAAGGGCTCGGACACTCCGTCCTGTGTTAGTCGGGAGGGTAGGCGTAGGCATCCAGAAGCGCAGCGCATTAAATCCTGATACGCTGGGGTCTTGAGCCCGATATGCAAGCGGAATTCCGGACTAAGGGGCGTGAATGTCGGTAAGAGAGATCCTTCGGAGCCCCGTCATGAGAAATGGCGATGCTCCAGTCTTTCAAACCGTCGACCTTCCTTCGTCGGACGATCGAAAGAAACGCACACGATACTGGGCCGGGTCGGCAGATGGGTTAAGGGTGTTACCTTGGATATCGCTCAACCCATCTGGAAAGCCCGACGATGGTCGTGGTCCAACGGGCCTTAGGATCGCTAACTTTGCATGGCGATGGGGTTTCGACGGTGTGACGGTGTACAACATCTATCCTTTTCCAGCTTCCAAGCCGCAAGAGATCAAACGTAAAGTCGTTGGGTGGGACCAACGTAAGGAGTGGGCTGTGCGCGATGCCATCGTGGAGAACCATCGGTGCATTGCCGATAGCCTACGCGGCGTAGATGCTGCCGTGGTAGCTTGGGGCGCTCAGAGTGGACGGTTTGGGGTGGAGACGCACCGATGGGCAGCCGAATTAACGAAGGCAATCGGGGCTACCGATCGCCCGCGCGCCAACGAGTTCGAGACGTGGTGCTTGGGGACCACAAAGAAAGGGCATCCAAGACACCCATCGCCGCTGGGCCAGGTGCCGCCTGACACGCGCCCACAGCGAATTTCTCTATGATATATGAGGACGCGGGAAGTGGAGCACATTGTCGAGACCCAAGACCTGCCACTGAAACAGGCGCGAGTGCTTGTGTGTCGATATGGCAATGACTGGCGCAAGATTGATGAAGCCGCCAAATCCTACAAAGACGAAAAATAAGCGCCCTCTAGTTGTTCGGATGCGTCCCAAAAACCCTTCAGCGAAGCGTGCCTTAGATCTTCCTCGCCATGCAGGTGCTTTACACGGGCTTTGATGCCCGGGTGACTAACCGCATGTGGCGTGCGACGGTGCAGACGGGTAAAACGCAAAGGACTAACGAATGACGACGCGCTATCTCTATTCGTGGCCTGACGGCCAACAGCAATACTACGTTGTCGATGATAAGACGATATACGCCACGAACGGCAGGGCCGCCTTCTACATGGTTGACAACCAGGTCTATGATTATCCCGGAACTAAGCCACTGTTCCGGATTATTGACGGCCGGTTCTACGACCACAGCGGCGGGGCGCAGCCGGTGCTTTATTTTGGGCAGTAGACTTGCATCGACGCGACCTTTGGCCCGCGGATGGCGGGTCGCGTCAATGCCGGAGGGTTAGTAACCTGGTTTCATTGACCGGCGTAACATTATTAGGGGCTGCCGGCATATTGTTGCTTGGCACACACGCGGCGCTTGCTACTTCCCCGAGCTTTGACTGTGACAAGGCCACGAATGCGGATGAAAAAGCGATCTGCGCCAACGAGCAACTTGCCAAAAATGACCAGTTTACCACCGACGCCTTCAAGCAGGCCAAGGTTAAGAACCGAAAGGCGGCATCAGCTACGGCTCGGTCTTTCCTCAAGTCCCGCGCCGCCTGCGGGACAGACATCGATTGCATCGCCAACGCACAGACTCAAGCCGTTCTTGATTTTGGCATGCTCGGCGCTCAACTGCCGCGGTCTGAGCCTGCTCCAACGAAAGCGGATTCGCTAATGTCCGAAATCCGCGCCAACTGCGCGGCGGAATGGCAGGGCGACTATCGAATGCAGGAATATTGCATCAACCAACAGGTCAACGCATTGCGCGCGATGATACCGGTTACAGATTCCTCGTCTCCTATCGAGCGTGAAATTCTAGGCAAGTGCGCCAACGAATGGCGGAAGCCAGCTGGATTCGACTATCGAATGATCAGATACTGCTACGAGAAGCAAATTGACGCTTACAGACGGCTGAATTGACTACCCAAACGCCGCCACTGCCGTCTGCCAATTCGGATGCCGCACAGCGCGGGCAGCCCGTGGACCGACGCGACCTGCGGCAGGTGATCCTGGCACGAAGAGCCGGGGCATGATCGGCTGGAGATGGACGCATGACAACACCGCCGCAAAAATGCGGGTCTGGATGATGACCTCTGGCAGCCAAACCCCGTCCGCGTTAGAATGGGACAGGGGGACATTCACCAATCCAGCAAGGGAGGTCCGCCATGAAAGTCAAAGACGCAATGCATAAGGGTGTCGACTGGGTCAGCCCCGAAACCGCTGTCACCGAACTGGCGAAAATGATGCGAGCCCAGGATATCGGGTCGATTCCCATTGGAGAGAACGACCGACTGATCGGAATGGTGACCGACCGCGATATTGTCTGCAAAGGACTGGCGGAGGATGGTTTCGACAGCCGCACCGCAACGGCGCGCGATGTCATGACGGCCGGCATTCACTGCTGCCGCGAAGACGACGATCTGGCCAAGGCCGTACGGCACATGGAAGAACTGAAAATCCGCAGGTTGCCGGTGATCAACAAGAATATGCGGATGGTCGGCATCCTTAGCGTCGGCGACGTGAGTCAGTCGGCACCGAGGGAACTGGTGTCCGAATACGTCAAGAGCGTTTCCGCCCACCACCACTGAAGGGCGGCTCGCTCGGGCGCTAAGGCTCAGTCTGCCGCCGCGCTGGCCACAGCGCGCCGGCAGAAATGTCCGGTCAATCGAGGCCGACGCCGACACTTCATGCTACAACTCTACACAGCACTGCCGAGAAGGAGCGCCGCGACAAAATGGCGGCGTCCATAAAGCAGTCGCCTTGACCTTAATCGCGGCCGTGGCGCACCGGAAAAGCCCGCCGGCGAAGCCGGCTGGAGCGTCTGCAGTCGCCAGAGTGTGGGTAACTTTATGCAGCCTTCAGGTTAATCACCCGCATCACTGCGACCCCTGTTCCGTTGTTCGTAGCCGCCTCCTTCGTGCTACCCTTGCCGCAGCTCCATACGTCGCCTTCCTTGGCCGTGAACTGCATGTCTCCGGCCGTGACCTGCAACTCGCCTTCAGTGACCGTGCAGACCATATCATCGGCCATGACATCCCCCAGCGGGCTAGTTCCCTTTGGCTGATAGACGACGTCTTCCATAGCGATGGTCTTGTACCCCTTGATATGGGAGTCTCGTGATCCCAGTTCGACGAGCCGAACGCCGGGAAAAATCTCTTTGCCATCTGTCGGACCGTAGGTCTTGGCCGCTACCGGAGTGGGCTTTGCGACCAATAGCGGGGCCGCCAACGAGGTGGCCCCAAGGGCGAGAGCATTACGTCGATTCATCTTCATAACATCCTCCCTGAGTTAGTCCGCCCAACCGGGGCGAACCTGATATTTTACGCGCCCGAGAAGGAAAATAGTCAAAACACAATTGAGCAGGCAAACGCCGAAGCGCGGGCGGCCGGCTGGCGAAAGGCGAGGCGATAGAAAGTTTTAAGCGCCGAGGCCGGGCCCATTCAACTTTCCGGTCGCCGACGAGACAAGGCCGCCCAGACATCGCGCTGCGGTTGAGCGCTGGCGCCACTGTAAGAATCGCGGCGACCAGGATTTGCAGGCAAAGATTGATGGCTCCCGCCCTCTTGCCGAACAACCCGGTCAAGAAAAAGTAAAGACCTTGGGCCATACAGGCTGCTGTCAGGATGCCGAGAAGCGTTCTGGTCGCTCTTGCGAAGGGCGATACCCATCCGGAAAACCCAGCATGCTGAGTTCCCTAGACCATTGCAGGGCCAGCACAACGCTCAGCCCCGCCCAAAGAAGAGCGGTCGCACGAGTGAATAGCTTTTGCTTACCGCTCGGATCGCTCACGGGATCACTGCCACGACAAACGCGACCGCAACAGGCGGATGAGGCGAGCATCGGGGCAGGTTCTCACAAGAATCGTGCGCTGAGATATCCGGAAACCTTCGCTCACACCAGCGAGACATTGCCGCCGGCGTGGCGCTCCAGCCGGCCGGCGAGGTCGAGTTCCAGCAGCACCATGAAAACCTGGGCGGGATGCAGGCCGGTGTGGCGGATGATTTCGTCGACCGCCACCGGCGTCGGGCCGAGCGCTTCGATGACGCGGGCGCGGTCGTCTTCGCCGGGTGGCGGCGTTGCCGAAAAGTCGGGCGGCTCTTCGAGCAGCGGCGTCCTTGGCGCCAGTGCGCCGACCAGCGGCGCGATCGCACTGGTAATGTCCGATGCTTCGGTGACCAGGGTGGCGCCGTCCTTGAGCAAGGCGTTGGCGCCGGCGGCGCGCGGATCGAGCGGCGAGCCGGGGACGGCGAAGACCGGCCGGCCCATCTCGCCGGCAAGCCTGGCGCTGATCAGCGAGCCGGAGCGTAGCGCCGCCTCGACCACGACCAGCCCCAATGCCGCACCGGCGACAAGGCGGTTGCGGCGCGGAAAATCCTGGGCGCGCGGCTGCCAGCCGAACGGCATCTCCGAAATGATGGCGCCGCCGCGCTCGGCAATCTCGTTGCACAGTGCGGCATTCTCGGGCGGGTAGGGCAGGTCGAGGCCGCCGGCCAGCACACCGATCGTACCTGACGCAAGGCTGCCCTGATGGGCTGCCGTGTCGATGCCGCGCGCCAGGCCGGAGACGATGCCGAAGCCGTCGCGACCGAGTTCGGCGGCGAGCGTCCGCGCCATCTTGATGCCGGCCAGCGAGGCGTTGCGGGCGCCGACTATGGCGACCGCCGGCAGCCGGAACACCGCGCCTTCGCCCTTGACCGCGAGCAGCGGCGGCGAATGGTCCATGCTTTTCATCAGCGGCGGATAGTCGGCCTCGCCAATGCCGACGAAGCGGGCGCCGGCCCGCCGTGCGGTCTCCAGTTCCGCCTCGGCCTCGGCCATCGTCGGGATGCGGACGTTCTTTCTGGCGCCGCCCGAAATCATCAACTCGGGCAGCATCTCAAGCGCCGTCTCGGCCGAGCCGAAGCGGTTGATCAGGTCGCGGAAGGTGGCCGGGCCGACATTCGGCGTGCGGATCAAACGAAGCCAGCTCAACCGCTGCCGGTCGCTGAGCCGCGTCCCGGCGGCGCGCTGGCTCACTCCCTGGCCCCGATCTTGTTCTCGGTGCCGGCCAGCAGCCGGATAACGTTGGCCCGGTGTTTTATGATGACGATCAGGCTCATCAACGCGAACAGCCCGGCAATCTCAGGCGTGCTGAGGACACAGAGCGCGATCGGCACGACGACGGCTGCCGTCAGCGCCGCCAGCGAGGAATAGCGGAACAGGAAAGCCATGGCCAGCCAGACGAGGGCGAAGATCAGTGCCACCTGCCAGGCCAATGCAATCAGCACGCCAAGATAGGTGGCGACCCCCTTGCCGCCCTTGAAACCAAGCCAGACCGGGAAGAGATGGCCGAAAAAGGCGCCGAGGCCGGCCCAGAGCCCGAGTTCCGGGGCAAAGCGACCGGCGATCAGCACAGCCGCCGTGCCTTTCAGCGCGTCGAGCAGCAGCGTGGCGGCAGCCAGGCCCTTGTTGCCGGTGCGCAGCACATTGGTGGCGCCGATATTGCCGGAGCCGATGTTGCGGACGTCGCCAAGGCCGGCGGCACGGGTGATCAGGAGGCCGAACGGGATCGAGCCGAGCAGATAGCCGAACACCAGCGCCAAGACTATGCCGTAAGCCATTGTTCCCCCGGATATGCCCTAAAGCGCGTCGCGTTTGACCGGCCTCATGCGACGCGCTTTAGGTTACTGTTTTATGCATGTCGTTATCGCAAAACCGCTGCACACTTTTGCGCGACATGCATCAGGCCGAAAACACTGTGCGGCCCGCCACCATCGTTTGCAAGACCTTGCCCTGCAGCCGCGCGCCTTCGAAACAGGTGTTTTTCGAGCGCGAACGGATGCCGCTTTCGCTGACGATCCATGGCTCGTCGAGATCGACCAGCGCAAGGTCGGCGACCGCACCCGGCTTCAGCGTGCCGCCGGGCAGGCCGAACAGTCTTGCCGGGGCAGTGGACAACGTCTCAACTAACCTGAGCAGCGTCATATCGCCATTGTGGTAGAGCCGCAGCGTCGCGCCGAGCAGCGTTTCCAGTCCGATGGCACCGGCCGCGGCGTCGGCGAAAGGCAGGCGCTTGGTGTCGACGTCCTGCGGGTCGTGCGAGGATACGATGATGTCGATCGTGCCGTCCTTGACTGCCTCGATCATCGCCAGCCGGTCTTCCTCGGCGCGCAGCGGCGGCGTCAGCCGGAAGAAGGTGCGGTATTCGCCGACATCGTTCTCGTTGAGAGACAGATTGTGGATCGAGACGCCTGATGTGACGTTGGCGCCGTCGGCCTTGGCCCTCGTTACTGCGTTTGCCGCCATGGCAGTCGAAATCTTGGCCGCGTGATAGGCGCCGCCGGTCAGCCGCGCCAGCGCAAGATCGCGCTCCAGTGGAATGGACTCGGCCTCGCGCGGAATGCCGGCAAGGCCGAGCCAGCTGGCATAGAGGCCTTCGTTCATGACGCCTGACGAAGCGAGGTCGGCGTCTTGGGTTTCATGCGCGATCACGCCGCCGAAATCGCGCGCATAGGTCAGCGCGCGGCGCATCACCAGTGCGCTCGATATGGTGTGCCGGCCGTCAGTGAAGGCGATCGCGCCGGCCTCGCGCAGCAGGCCGAATTCGGTCATCTCGCGGCCTTCGAGGCCCTTGGTGATCGCTGCCGCCGGAAAGATGTTGACGACGGCCGTGTCCTTGGCGGTGCGCAGCACGAATTCGACCAGCGCGACATTGTCGATCACCGGGTCGGTGTCGGGCATCATGACGATGGAAGTGACGCCGCCGGCCGCCGCCGCCACGCTGGCCGAAGCGATGGTCTCGCGGTGCTCGCCGCCCGGCTCGCCGATGAAGACGCGCGCATCGATCAGGCCGGGAATGATTGCTTTGCCGGCGCAGTCGATGACGGTAGCATCTTGCGCAGCGCCCTGGTTCAAGGCCGCCTTGCCGGCGGCGACGATCTTGCGGCCCTCCACGATGACCGTGCCGACCTCGTCAATGCCGCGCGACGGATCGACGATGCGGGCCCGGCTGAAGACCGTTGTGCTCATCGGGCAACTTCGCGGTTGCGGCGGGGATCGAGCAGCGCTTCCATCACCGCCATGCGCACGGCAACACCCATCTCCACCTGTTCCTGGATGACGCTCTGCGGACCGTCGGCGATTTCCGAGGCGATCTCGACGCCGCGGTTCATCGGGCCGGGGTGCATGACCAGAGCGCCGTCCTTGGCCGCCTTCAGCTTCTCGGCGTCGAGGCCGAAATAGTGGAAATATTCACGCACCGAAGGCACGAAGGCGCCTTCCATCCGCTCGCGCTGCAGCCGCAGCATCATCACCACATCGGCGTCCTTGAGCCCTTCGGCCATCGAACGGGTGACGATCACGCCCATTTTCTCGATGCCGGCGGGCAAAAGCGTCGACGGCGCCACGACGCGCACCTGCGCGCCGAGCGCATTGAGCAGCATGATGTTGGAACGCGCCACGCGCGAATGCAGGATGTCGCCGCAGATCGCCACGATCAGCTTCGACAGCGGGCCTCTGGCGCGGCGGATGGTCAGCGCGTCGAGCAGCGCCTGCGTCGGGTGCTCATGGGCGCCGTCGCCGGCATTGATCACCGAGCAGCCGACCTTTTGCGCCAGCAGCGCGGCGGCACCCGCCGACTGGTGGCGGATGATCAGGATGTCGGGATGCATGGCGTTCAGCGTCATCGCCGTGTCGATCAGCGTCTCGCCCTTCTTCACCGAAGAGCTGGCCACCGACATGTTCATGACGTCGGCGCCGAGCCGTTTTCCGGCCAGTTCGAACGACGACTGCGTCCGTGTCGAGGCTTCGTAGAACAGATTGATCTGAGTGCGGCCACGCAGCGTGGAGGCCTTCTTCTCCGACTGCCGCGAGATCGCGACCGACCGGTCGGCCCTGTCCAGCAAAAGCTCGATGTCGGCGGGGGAAAGATCGCGGATGCCCAGAAGATGGCGGTGGGGGTAGAGTGGCAGGGACGAAGCGTCGGTCATCTCAAGGCGCTGCTATAGGGTGGAGGACCTTTGGCTGCAAGCACCAGCTTTGGATTGCGGCCTTTCTCCCCGGTATTTTCGTCGCGCGCGTTGCGCGGCTTGGGTTATAAGCCGCTAATGGCTTCGGATTCGTAGCCTTGTGATGATAAGGACAGTGCGTGACCGACGACGTGACGAACCAGCCGCCGCCGCTGGCAGGCGGCAACGCCTGGCGAGGCGATCCGCTGCTGATCCAGCTTGCCGAGCGTTTTTCCGATCCGGTGCGCAAGGATCTCGATGGCCTTGGCCGTTTCGTGCTGACGCAGGAGGCGCAGGAACTGGCTCGCCTCGCCAATGTCGAAACGCCGAAGCTCAGGACCCATGATCGCCAGGGCCGGCGCATCGATCTGGTCGAGTTCCATCCAGCCTATCATGCGCTGATGCGCCGGTCGGTGGCGAACGGGCTGCATTCGTCGGTCTGGGAAAATGGCGATGCCGAGATCGGCCGCCGCCATCAGGTGCGCGCCGCCCGTTTCTACCTGACGGCCCAGCTCGAAACCGGGCATCTCTGTCCCATCACCATGACCAGCGCCTCGCTGGCCGCACTGATGGCAAGCCCAAAACTGTTTCGCGAATGGGCGCCTCGGGTGACGACACGCAAATATGACCAGAGCCAGAAGCCGCCGGTCGAAAAGGCTGGGCTGACGCTCGGCATGGGCATGACCGAGAAGCAGGGCGGCACCGACGTCCGCGCCAACGTCACCAGGGCCGAGCGCGCCGGCAGCAGCTTCTATCGGCTGACCGGCCACAAATGGTTCATGTCGGCGCCGATGTCGGATGCGTTCCTGGTGCTTGGACAGGCGCCGGAAGGACTTTCGTGCTTTCTCGTTCCCCGCATTCTCGGCGATGGTTCGAGCAACGGCTTCCGCTTCCAGCGGCTGAAGGACAAGCTTGGCAACCGCTCCAACGCCTCGTCCGAAGTCGAGTTCGTCAATGCCATCGGCGAGATGGTCGGCGAGCCCGGGGCAGGCGTCAAAACGATCATGGATATGGTGACGCTGACCCGGCTCGACTGCGCGATCGCCTCGTCGGCGATCATGCGTGCCGGGCTGGCCGAAGCCGTCCACCACACCCGTCATCGCCAGGTGTTTGGAACCAATCTGATCGAGCAGCCGCTTATGCAGCGTGTGCTGGCCGACATGGCGCTCGACGTCGCCGCCGCCACCGCGCTGTCATTCCGACTGGCGCGCTCCTTCGACGAGGCGGCCGGCGACCGCGGCGAGGCGGCCTTCGCTCGCGCCATGACGCCGGTCGTCAAATACTGGGTCTGCAAGATCGCACCGCCGCTGCTCTATGAGGCGATGGAATGCCTCGGCGGCAATGGCTATGTCGAGGAGGCGCCGCTCGCCCGCTACTATCGCGAAGCTCCGGTCAACGCGATCTGGGAGGGATCCGGCAACGTCATGGCGCTCGACGTGCTGCGCGTGCTGGGGCGTGCACCCGGCCTGTTCGACGAGGTGCTGGCCGGCATCGATCGCGATCTCGGCGCCGGCGGGCGCGGCACCGTCGGTGTTCTCAAGGCAGCAATGCAGGTCGCTGCAACCGATGAGGGCTCGGCCCGTCTGCTCACCGAGCAACTGGCGCTGTCGGCGGCAGCGGCGGAGCTTCGCAGGCTGGGGGCAGGGCGGATCGCCGACGCCTTCGTCGAGACGCGCCTCGCCGGCCAGTGGCGCAACACATATGGCATGCTCGATTCACGCCATGACGCGCGTATGATCATCGACACGCTCTACCCCCCGGTCACCTGAAGCGACTTCGGGAAGGTTTCTCGTCGTTTGTCGCACCGCTAGATGATTGCGAGCGCGGCGCAAACAATCTGAGCACGGTCTCACGCAAAGCGAGCACGAGCGCTTCGCCAGTCTAAAAGAATTTGTGGATTCGGCTATGATTGTGAGCAGCTACATCTAGCTTGGTCTAGAGCGTCCTTGCGCGTCCAATTGGGGGAGCATGAGGAACTCGCGTTGCGGCCCACCAAACGGGCACTTTCTATGGCGCGATTTCGGCCCGTTCAGAGAGCCTCCGTCACCGACCACCCCACGTTCCTCGTGCTCTCGAAATCGAGCGCCGCATTCAGGCGGTTTGACGAAACAGGTTCTTGATGAGCGTGAGGGTAGATGGAATTTCTTGTTTTGATCGTGTCATGCCGACGGCACCCCAAAAAATTTTCAAACTTGCCCACTGCCGATCAACTTGACCCAGCATTCGGGACTCTTAAGTGAATTAAATGGTTAATCGGGGCGCAGCGAGATGGGAATGGCAGTCAATTTCAGCGAGCTTCTGGATGCGTTCGAATTCGTGAGTTCCGGCGGAGCCGGCGAAAATGAGGCCTATCTGTGCATGGAGACAGGCAAGATCTACTGCCATTCGGAATGGGTGGACGATGTTGAAGAACTGCCTGACGACGTCGAGGACAGCGAAAGATACATCGCCATCCCGGACAAGCGCGAACTCGATCTCGGCAAACCGCTGGTGCTGACATTCGCGCGCCACCACCTGCCCGACGATTTCGATAAGGTTCGAGAGATCTTCAGCCGGTCGGGTGCCTATGCCCGCTTCAAGGATCTTTTGGAGCACAGGGGCGCCTTTGATCGATGGTACGACTTCGAGCAAAAAGCCACGGAAGAAGCGTTGAAGACCTGGTGCTCGGATAACGACATCAAGATAACGCTCACCACCGCTGTGGATGATCGTTAACCTTAACAAATGGTTTCCATTGCAGCGGCAAGCCGCAAAGCCCACTGTTCTGTTTACGGAAGCAGGAACGCTATGCGGCATATATTGAGCTCCTTTCTGGCCTTGCACTGGGCGGTCGTTTTCGCCTTGCTGGCGTTCATCTGCATCGATGGGAATCGCGGTGTTGGGGCAGCGCTTGGCGTGCTCGGCATCGCCGTCCAGAACACCGGCTTGGTCGGCCTCGAAAACGCTCTGGTGGTGGCGCCGCTTGCCGTAGCGCTGCTTGTCGTAGCGGTGCTGTTCTGCTGGGCATTTGTCGAGGCTCTGTTTAGCGACCCGACACATCCGGACGCGACCGATAGCGTCGTGCGGGTCGCCTTCATCTCCGCCTCCGGCGTGCTGTCACTGATTGTCGTCGGCGGCGCCGCGCTAGGCATCAACGGGCTGTTCATGGTTGTCGCGGTGCAACTGGCGGCACTGCTGGCTTCCTATGTCGCCATGCTGGCAGAGCGGCGGTCGGCCCTGGCCGCAGCGGTTCCGGGCACGGGTGAAATCAGTGCCGCCGCGCATGTGATGGCGAAGGCGGCGGCGCACAACTCGGCGCTCTCGCGCATTTCTGGCCGGCTGGACACGAGCTTGAGGCCGGACACGAACTTGAGGGACCGCTGATGCGCACCTTGTTCGCGCTATGGGCGGCGCCGCTCGCCCTGTTCTGGGGCTGGTTCTTCCTGTCGCTCAACGACGTCAATTTCGGCTATGTCATGCTGAGCCGCCAATTGCATGACCTCGTCTTCCAGCTCTATGGGGAGATGCTTGGCATCGATCCGGCTCTCATTCCCGGCATGGTGGCAAAAGCCTGCATCCTCGACAGCCTGCTGCTCATGGCGTTTTGGGCGTTTCGCCGGCGCCGAGTGATCGGTAGCTGGATCAGGATAATGCGCGACCGCTATTTCGACCAGGCGTCGACGCCGAGCGCCTGAAGCCGGTCGAGCGCGCCCTGAAGAATAAAGGCCGCCGCGGCCGAATCGATCTTGCCGGCGCGTTTGCGGCGCGAAAAATCCATCTCGATCAGCGTCCGCTCGGCCGCTACCGTCGACAGCCGCTCGTCCCACAAAACGAAGGGCAGGTCGGTCACAGCAGCCATGTTACGGGCGAAGGCGCGGGATTTCTGGGCGCGCGGGCCTTCCGACCCGTCCATGTTGACCGGCAGGCCGAGCACCACGGCCCCGACATTCTCTTTCTCCAGCAAGGCGAGCAGCACTGCGGCATCCAGCGAGAATTTCCTGCGCATGATGACGGGACGCGGGTGGGCGAAGGCAAAGCCCCGGTCGGAAACCGCCACGCCGATCGTCTTGTCGCCAAGGTCGAGCCCGGCCAGCGTCTTGCCGCCGCTGAGCCGCGCCGGCAACTCCTCGATGGTGATGATGCTCAACGGCTTTCCTTGGCCTACACGCCGCAAAGGACGCTATGGGACTTTAATTTCACTGCCGGCGTTCTATCCTTTGGCGAAGCAAAAATCGAGGAAGGCATTCATGAAACTGACCTGGTACGGACATTCCGCATTTCGCGTCGAAACCACCGAGGCGAAAATCCTCATCGATCCCTACCTGATCGGCAATCCGTCGTGGACGGGCGGCTGGGAAGAGCCGGCGGAAGGGGTCACGCATGTTCTGTTGACCCACGGCCACAGCGACCACATCAGCGGTGCGCTCGAAGTGCTTGGGAAAAGCGGGGCCATGCTGGTCGCCAATTTCGAGGTCTGCATGTATCTGGTCGGCAAGGGCGTCAGCGACAAGAAGATCAATCCGGGCAATATCGGCGGCACTGTCGATTGCGGCGGCTTCACCACCACCTTCGTCCAGGCGCTGCATTCCTCGTCGTTCCCGGGCGACAAGGGCCAGAACACCTATCTCGGCAATCCCGGCGGCCTCGTGCTGCATTTCCAGGAAGACAAGACGCTCTACCATATGGGCGACACCGACATTTTTTCCGACATGGCGCTGATCAACGAACTGCATGAGCCGAAGATCGGCATCGTGCCGATCGGCGACCGCTTCACCATGGGCGGCGCGGTGGCAGCCCTTGCCTGCCGGCGCTTCTTTCAGTTCGAGACGGTCATTCCCAGTCACTTCGGCACGTTTCCGATCATCGACCAGACCGCCGACAAGTTTGTCGCAGGGTTGGAGGGTTCCGGCGTGAAGGTGGCGTTGCCGGAGATCGGCGGGACAATCACCCTGTAGTGCACGCACCTTGCAGCATGCACCTTGTAGAGCATGCCAAAGGCGCCAGCTATTCGCTGCGACGGCGTTGCACTGCCATCGACCTTCTGGGCCGGTTCTCGGCACGATGCATGTTGCGCGGCACGCGCCGCGCCGCTATAGCGCGGACTGGTTTCCCGAGGCACAAGCAAATATGTCCGTTGATCTGCAGACAGTGAAGCGCGTCGCGCGTCTCGCCCGCATTGCGGTGAGCGAGGCGGATGCCGAGCGCATGACCGGCGAGTTGAACGCCATTCTCGGCTTTGTCGAGCAGTTGAACGAGGTCGACGTCTCCGGCGTCGAGCCGATGACGTCGGTCATTCCGATGGAGATGAAGAAGCGCCCGGACGTCGTCACCGACGGCAGCAAGGCGGCCGACATCGTCGCCAACGCACCGGCCACCGAAGAGAATTTTTTCCTCGTTCCGAAGGTCGTGGAGTAGCGGGCCGATGGCAATCGACATCGCCATCGAAACGCCGCTGCAGGACGACGTGCGCGGGCTGGTCAAGGAGCTCAACGACACCCTGCTGGAACTGACGCCGCCGGAGCACTGCTCTCACATGACCGTCGAGCAGATGGCCGACAACGACACGACTGTCTTCATCGCTCGCGACAATGGCCTCGCCATCGGCTGTGGCGCGCTGAAGCGCCACGACGGCGCTGTCGGCGAGGTCAAGCGCATGTACACGCGGCCTTCGCATCGCGGGCAGAAGATCGGCGCCGGGATCGTCGAGCGAATCGAGGCGCTGGCGCGCAATGAAGGACTGAAGCGTCTGGTGCTGGAAACCGGCGACCGCCATCCGGCTGCGTGGACCGTCTATGAACGCGCCGGATTTTCGCGCTGCGGCCCGGTGCTGGACTATCCCGATTCCGGGTGGTCGGTGTTTTACGAAAAGAGCCTTGCCTGATGAGCGACCTGACCCACCTCACGATTTCGCAGGCCCGCGCCAAGCTGCGCGCCAGGGAAATCACCGCAACCGAGATCACCGAAGCCTATCTCCAGGCGATCGAGCGGGCCAATCCGGCGCTCAATGCCTATGTCGTCATAACCGATGACAAGGCGCGCGACATGGCCAAGGCCTCGGACGCGAAGCTTGCGAAGGGCGAGGGCGGGTCGCTCGAAGGCATTCCGCTCGGCATCAAGGACCTGTTCGGCACCGAAGGCATCCACACCCAGGCCTGCAGCCATGTGCTGGACGGCTTCAAGCCGCACTACGAATCGACCGTCACCGCCAATCTGTGGGCCGACGGCGCCGTCATGCTCGGCAAGCTCAACATGGACGAGTTCGCCATGGGCTCGTCCAATGAGAGCTCCTACTACGGCCCTGTCGTCAATCCGTGGCGGCGTTCACGCGTCGACACGATGGTGATGCCGACCACGCATCAGGGCGATGGCGGTTTTGTCTCGGCCGGCGGCACCAGAACCGCGCGCACGCTGGATAACGCCCAGCTCGTGCCGGGCGGCTCGTCGGGTGGCTCGGCCTCCGCCGTTTCGGCGTTCCTGTGTGCCGGCGCCACCGCCACCGACACCGGCGGCTCGATCCGCCAGCCCGCCGCCTTCACCGGCACGGTCGGCATCAAGCCGACCTACGGCCGCTGCTCGCGCTGGGGCATCGTCGCCTTCGCTTCGTCGCTCGACCAGGCCGGTCCGATCGCCCGCGACGTGCGTGACGCTGCGATTCTGTTGAAATCCATGGCCTCGGTCGATCCGAAGGACACCACCTCGGTCGACCGCCCGGTGCCGGACTACGAGGCGGTGATCGGCAAGCCGATCAAGGGCATGAAGGTCGGCATCCCCAGGGAATACCGCGTCGACGGCATGCCCGACGAGATCGAGGCGCTGTGGCAGAAAGGCATTGCCTGGCTGAAAGATGCCGGCGCCGAGATCGTCGACATTTCGCTTCCGCATACCAAATATGCGCTGCCGGCCTATTACATCGTCGCGCCCGCCGAAGCGTCGTCGAACCTCGCCCGCTATGACGGCGTCCGCTACGGGCTGCGTGTGCCTGGCAAGGACATCGTCGACATGTACGAGAAGACCCGCGCCGCCGGCTTCGGCCGCGAGGTCAAGCGCCGCATCATGATCGGCACCTATGTGCTCTCCGCCGGCTACTACGACGCCTACTATCTGCAGGCGCAGAAGGTGCGCAATCTCATCAAGCGGGATTTCGAAAACGCATTCACTGCCGGCGTCGACGTCATCTTGACGCCGGCGACGCCGTCGGCGGCCTTCGGCATCGCCGACGAGGACATGGCCGCCGACCCGGTCAAGATGTACCTCAACGACATCTTCACCGTGACCGTGAACATGGCCGGACTGCCGGGCATCGCCGTGCCCGCAGGGCTCGACGCCAAGGGCCTGCCGCTCGGCCTGCAGCTCATCGGCCGGCCGTTCGACGAGGAAACCTTGTTCCAGACCGCCCATGTCATCGAACAGGCGGCGGGTACGTTCCAGCCGGAAAAGTGGTGGTAGTGGCGTCTCCCATCTGAAGGGGTGAGGGATGTTCTACTGCAGACCACCAGCGCGGCGGTCCGTGAATGGATCGGGCTCGTCGCCTACCGGCTGTCGGGCCGCATCGATCGGCTTTTTCCGGGACCGGGTGTCAGCTCGGGCGGCTGACCGATCACGGCTTGCCGCGCCGCCGAGAAGAACTGGCGACGCACCAGAACCGCCAGCAACAGCAGCGTCGACAGCACGAACACTTTTGGGTCGACGAACCAGCCGAGATAGCCGATCGAGAAGAACACGCCGCGCATGCCGGCATTGAAATGTTTTCCGGCCAGCATGTTCATGCGCGCAGCCCGCCATACCGCCGTCTCGCTGACCGGGTTGCGCGAGGCCTCGCCGTGCGGGATCGGCACCGCACCGATCAGGATCGAGCAATAGTTGAACAGCCGGTAGGCCCAGCCGAACTTGAAAAAGGAATAGGCAAGGATCAGCACCAATCCGAACACCTTCATCTGAAAAGCGGAGCGGGACGACGTCGCGCCGAGCGGCAGGTCGCTCAGCACCGAAACAACCTGATCGGAGGCGCCGAGCAGGGCAAAACAGCCGCCGATCGCAATCAGCGAACTGGAGGCGAAGAAGGCGGTTCCCTGTTGAAGGCCGGCCATGATGGCGGTGTCGACAATGCGGACCTCGCGTTCGGCCATGTTCCGCATCCAGGCTTGACGCTGGACGTTCATCGCCGTCGTCAGCGACATGCGCCTGATCAGCTTTCCGTCGGAGGCGAGCGTATGCATCACCCACACGAAAAGGAAGAAACCCAGCGCAACGAGGTCTGCCGTCGACAAATGGAAGGAATCGCCCATGCAACCCTCTTACCACAAGCGGTGGCGGCGCTTCGATGGCGGAACGCGACGATGTCGCTGCCGGAGCAAACAAGGTCGGCAGGTGCAGCGCCGCAATCTTCGAAAGAGCGGAAACATCACAGGAATTCCTATATGTAGATTCCAATAGGAGAGAGCGGCGCGTGTTCCTTTCGGTTTTCGACCTGTTCAAGATCGGCATTGGACCATCGAGTTCGCACACGATGGGACCGATGACGGCTGCGCGGCGTTTTCTCGACGAGGTCGCGGGAGATGACTGGCCACGCCCGGCCGGCGCCAAGGTCGACCGCATCGCCGCCAGCCTGCACGGCTCGCTTGCCTACACCGGCATCGGCCATGGTTCAGATCGCGCCGTGGTGCTCGGGCTTGCCGGCCAGACGCCGCAGACGGTAGACCCCGATCAGGCGGACAGCATCGTCGACCGTATCGACGCCGAGAAGCGGATTTCGCCGCCCGGCCATCCATCCTATCGCTTCGACCCAGCGACGGATCTGGTGCTGGATCGCAAGACGCCGCTTTCCGGCCACGCCAACGGCATGGCTTTCTCCGCATATGATGCCGACGACCGCCTGCTGCTCAAGCGCATCTACTATTCGATTGGCGGCGGCTTCGTGGTTTCCGAAGAAGAGCTGCAGCGGATGAAGGCGAAGGGCTCGGTGACGACGGAAGGCAAGAAGGTTCCATACCCCTTCAAGAACGCTGTCGAGATGCTGTCGATGGCCGCGAAAAGCGGTCTTTCCATCGCCGACATGAAGCGCGTCAACGAAGAGACGCAGATGTCGCGCGAGGAGCTCGACGCTGGCCTCGACGGCATCTGGGGCGCCATGAAGAGCTGCATCGAGCGCGGCCTGTCGCAGGACGGAATCATGCCGGGCGGCCTGAAGGTGCGCCGACGCGCGCGACAGTTGCATGACAAGCTGCAGGAGCAGTGGCGGCAGAACCGGCCCAATCCGCTGCTCGCCAACGACTGGCTGTCGATCTATGCCATGGCGGTGAACGAGGAGAACGCTGCCGGCGGGCGCGTCGTCACCGCGCCGACCAATGGTGCTGCGGGCACGTTGCCGGCGGTGCTGCGCTACTGGCTGCATTTCCACCCCGAGGCCGACCAGCCAAGCATCCGCGATTTCCTGCTGACAGCGGCAGCGATCGGCGGCATCATCAAGACCAACGCTTCGATCTCGGGCGCCGAAGTCGGCTGTCAGGGCGAGGTCGGTTCGGCCTCGGCGATGGCGGCAGCGGGGCTGTGCGCCGTGATGGGCGGCACGCCCGAGCAGATCGAGAACGCCGCCGAGATCGCGCTCGAACATCATCTCGGCATGACCTGTGATCCGGTCGGCGGGCTGGTGCAGGTGCCTTGCATCGAGCGCAACGCGCTCGGCGCCGTCAAGGCGGTGACTGCCGCGTCGCTGGCCATCAAGGGCGACGGCGTTCATTTCGTGCCGCTCGATGCCGCGATCGAGACCATGCGCCAGACCGGCCTCGACATGAACGAGAAATACAAGGAAACCAGCCTCGGCGGCCTGGCCGTCAATATCGTCGAATGCTGAGCCAAACTTTGCACTGTGGCCAAACTTTGCACTGCGGATTGGCACTGTCGAGAACAGCGGCACTGTGGAGAAAGTCGACCGGGCCAGTTGACGCCTTCGCGCGCCGGACTAAACCTTAATCCATGTCCCTCAATCTCATAAAGCTCTGCGTTGGCTGCGACAGCGTCGAAGATCTCGAAGAGTGGATCGCCTTCCGCCTCGCCGAACGGCGGCGCGCCGGTGAACCGGTCGAGCACTACCACACCACCCGCATGATGCCGACGCGCGGCGCTGAGGTCACCGATGGCGGCTCCCTCTACTGGGTGGTCAAGGGCAATGTGCAATGCCGCCAGTTGATCACCGAAATCCGTCCTTTCACCGATGACGAGGGTATCGGCCGCTGTCACCTGATCCTCGATCCCGCGGTCGTGCTGACTGAATGGCAGCCGCGCCGCGCCTTTCAGGGCTGGCGCTATTTGAAACCGTCGGACGCACCGGCCGATCTCTCCAGGGGCAAAGCGGGGTTGGTCGAAATGCCGCCGAAACTCAGGCGCGAGCTTGCCGATCTCGGCCTTCTCTAGGAAGGCCCCCAAAATTCAAAGCTGCGGTGATCGCCGGCGCTCCAGATCGCCCCATGCCGGGCTTGCAAGCTGTGCGACAACGCCACATCTTGAATGTCATGAGCGACAAGAAGCAGCCCGTGCCCGCAAAGGCCAATCCTGCGCCGGTCGAACCCCAATCGAGCACCGGCGAGATCGATGCGTTTATCCGTCAGGCAAGGGCGCTGGCTGCGTCCGCGACCGGTACTGGCAGGCTGATCCTTTCTCTCGACGCGACGATGAGCCGCCAGCCGACCTGGGATCTCGCCTGTGCGCTGCAGGGCGAGATGTTCGACGCCGTCGGCAAGGCCGGGGCGCTCAAGGTCCAACTGGTCTATTTTCGCGGTCTTGGCGAGTGCCGCTCATCCGCATTTGTCACCGATACGAACGCGCTGAAGCAGCTGATGACGCGGATCGAATGCCGCAGCGGCCACACCCAGATCGGCAAGGTGCTCGCCCATGCGCTGAAACAGACGGCGGCGGCCAAGGTCAACGCGCTGGTCTATATCGGCGACGCGATGGAGGAAAACATCGACGATCTGGCGGAAAAGGCCGGCAGCCTCGGCTTGCACGGCGTTCCTGTCTTCGTCTTTCAGGAGGGCCATGATGCCGGCGCGGAAAAGGCGTTCAAGGAAATTGCGCGGCTGTCCAAAGGCGCTTGGTTCCGATTTGATCGGCGGGCCGCCGAAACCCTGGCCAGCCTGCTATCGGCGGTCGCGGTTTTTGCGACCGGTGGGCTGAAGGCTCTGGAGGCCAGGGGCAGGCCGGAAGACCGGCTGATGATCGAGCATCTGCGGAGCGGCAGGAAATGATGGGCGCGACTATCGCATTCGTGGCGTTGCTTTTGGTGCTGCTCGGCGTGGCCACGGTGTTTCTGCGCGCCGACCCCGCGAAACTCGCAAGCTGGATGAGGACAGTTGGGCCCGCCCTGCTGGCGCTGATCGGCGTCGCCGCGCTTCTGGTTGGACGCGCAGGCATCGGCGGCTTGATCCTGTCGACGGCGCTCGCCTGGTGGGGCTCGATGCGGATGAAGCGGCCGACGACGAAACTGGAGCCAGGCAAGTATTCGACGGTGCGCACCGCGGCACTCGAAATGGAGCTTGATCACGATACCGGCAATCTGGAGGGCCTCGTGCTCGCCGGCCGCCATGAAGGCAAGATGCTAGGCACGATGAGCCTTGCGGAATTGCAGCAGCTTTATCGCGAACTCCCCGGCGACCCGGAGAGCCGCCAGCTGTTAGAGACGTATCTTGACGGCAGATTTCCCATCTGGCGCAAAGACGCGGAGGCGAATGGTGGCGACGGGCTGGGTGTTTCGCCAGGTTCGGGCGCCATGACTAAGGAGGAGGCCTACAAGATCCTTGGTCTTGAAGCGGGGGCCGCCGCGGCGGATGTCCGCAAGGCGCACCGCCGCCTGATGCAGCGCCTGCACCCCGATCTCGGCGGCACTTCGTTTTTGGCGGCGCGGATCAACGAAGCCAAGGACGTCTTGCTCTCCAATCACAACTAGTCTCCTTCGACGCGGAATTCTTCCGGGAGATGTTTCGACGCCGCCTACTGGTGGACGGCGTAGCACTCGATTTTCTTTTTCTTCAGGGCGTTGCAGGCTTTCCAGGCGGCAGTCTTCGAGCCAAAACCGAACCGGGCGCGGTAGTAGGTGACGCCGTCCTTTTCGAAGGCGACGGTGAAGCCCACAGCATCGGCCAGGACCGACGGCGCCTGTTTGCTCGTCTCGTCCAGGAGAGCCTGGGCTTCGGACTGTTTTGGCGAAGAGGCGACCTGCACTGCCCAGCCGGACGGCACCGATGCCGTGTTGACGGGATCGACCTTTGCCGGTTCGGCATAGGCTGCTGCGACCCGTGCGGTCGCCACATCGTCCGCCGTGGCCGCGGCCACTGTCTTGACCTTCTGAGAGACGGGCCTGGTCTCAACGACGGGGGTGGCTTCTTCAACGACCGGCTCAGTCTCCTCCACCAGAGAGGCAATGGCATCGCCGTCCGACGCCTCGTTGTCCGAGGCATCGTCGTCCGGCCTGCTGTCCGGCATCGGCGCGTCGTGCTTGGGCAGGAATACTTTCGCCAGAGCGGTGATCGGGTTGCCGCCGCCAGCCTTGGCGACCAGCAAGCCGCTGCCGCGCGACGACGCCCTCGGCATGTAGGTGTTGATCAACTCGGCCATCTGGTTGTCGCGGCTGCGTCCGGATTTCCCGCCTATGACTACCGCGACGATGCGGCGGTCGCCGTCGTCGACCGAGGAGACGAGATTATAGCCGGAGGCGCGGGTGTAGCCAGTCTTGATGCCGTCGACGCCCTTGATGCGGCCAAGCAGGCGGTTGTGGCCATTGATGCGCCTGCGGCCGTAGAGAAAGGAACGCTGCGAGAAATAGCCGTAATACTGGGGAAAATGTTCCCGCAGCGCGATGCCGAGCACCGCCATGTCGCGCGCGGTGGTGAACTGACCGGGATTTGGCAAGCCGTGGGCGTTGCGGAAAACGGTCCCCTTCATGCCCAGTGCCCGCGCCTTGGCTGTCATCATGTGGGCGAAA
Source organism: Mesorhizobium sp. WSM4848 (assembly GCF_055811375.1). Taxonomy (NCBI): domain Bacteria; kingdom Pseudomonadati; phylum Pseudomonadota; class Alphaproteobacteria; order Hyphomicrobiales; family Phyllobacteriaceae; genus Mesorhizobium; species Mesorhizobium sp. WSM4848. The sequence continues at coordinate 233,189 of NZ_JBVVPX010000004.1, read as the reverse complement.
TTGGCTTCATTGCCGCCGAGAAGTTCGCCGAGCGCGGTTGCCGAGTCGTTTGCCGACTTGGTCACCATCGACAGGATCGCGGTCTCGACCGTGATCGCGCCGCCCCGCCTGACGCCGAGTTTGGTCGGCGGTTCGGCAGCAGCATTGGCCGAGAAGACGACCCGGGAGTTCTTGCTGATCTTGCCGTTCGCCATGGCCTCGAAGGCCATGTAAAGCGTCATCATCTTGGTGAGCGAGGCGGGATAGCGTCGGCCATCGGCATTCGAAGAGTAAAGCACCTTGCCGGTCTTGGCGTCGATGACGATGGCCGCCGACCTCGCCGCCATAGACGAAGCAGGGTCTGCAACGACGAATGTCATCGCCAAAGCGAGGATCATGATCGTTTTCAAAGAGGACGCGGATTTGGAGAGAATGCCCGACAACGCCTGACGCACCGATGGTTCCTTTGAATTTTTGTTGCGGTGGAGGCGGCAAAGGGGTCCCTGCCTCACTTCAAGCCAAGCTATCGCAGCCAGCGTTACCAATCCGTTTATGGTAACCGCGGCGTTCACCATTTTCTTCGAGCTTGAGCTTTTCTTTATTCGAATTTTAGCTGTTACCCGACGGTTGCGCCGATTTGCTGGATGGCCGGGGACGCACTCGGTGAAACCCTCACTCGGTAAAAACTTGAATTTTGTGCAGTGCACAATATATTATTTGCATTGCACAACGCGGCCCGGGACAAGGCCGCGTCCACCGCTCAAGGACAACTGTCAAGGGATTGCGTGAATGACCCAAACCTATGAAGATTTCAGCAAATACGGCAAGGAGTTTGCGGATAGCGGCTTGAAGAGCTTCGCGTCCCTTTCCAAGGGTGCGCAGGCCATCGCCACCGAGGCGGGCGAATACACCAAGAAAAGCTTCGAGGCCGGCAGCGCAGCAGCCGAGAAACTTGTGTCGGCCAAGTCGCTGGAGAAAGCGATCGAGATCCAGACCGATTTTGCCAAGCAGTCGTACGAAGCCTTCGTCACCGAAGCCACCAAGATCGGTGATCTCTATGCCGAACTCGCCAAGGAAGCCTACAAGCCGTTCGAATCAATGGTCGCAAAGGCGAAATAATCTCGCTTTAAGATGTGAGAACGGCCCTTGGCCTGCAAGACGGACCCGGTCGCGAATGTGCGGCCGGGTTTTTTCATGGCATTTTAAGCGCATGGCGTTGGTTTCCAGCCAATCAACGCTGATCTAGACAGCAATGAGCCGGGTTGTCGGTTTGCTGAAGGGCGAATGATGCATGGGTCGATAAATGATGCGGCGCTCCGCTAACGCTGGAACACATCAGCCGATGGTTCGGCGACACTGCCTAAAGCCTCCACTCTGAAGGTCGCCCGGTACAGGTCCGGGCGACTGTGGTTCATGGCGACCGGGCTTATCGCTGTGCTGGTGGCCACTCCGGTTCTCGCCCTTATCTGGCAGGCGCTGCGGGGATCGAGCGGGCTCTGGCCGCATCTACTCGCTTACGTGCTGCCACAGGCCTTCCAGCAGACCACGGCGCTGCTCGTCGGCGTCGGTGTCCTCGTCATGCTTCTTGGCACTCGACGGCCTGGCTTGTCACTGCCTATGACTTTCCGGGCCGCAGGTTTCTCGAATGGGCGCTGCTCCTCCCGCTCGCGGTGCCGACCTACATAATCGCCTACGTCTATCTCGATCTTCTCCATCCGATCGGCTTGGTCCAGGGTGCGGTCAGAGCGGCACTTGGCTACACCAGCCCACACGAATTCCGCCTTCCCGACATCCGGTCGATGGCCGGCTGCATCATGCTGCTCGGCTTCGTGCTCTACCCCTATGTGTACCTGACGACGCGGGCGATGTTTCTCACCCAGGCGGGCCAATCTGGTCGAGGTGTCGCGCTCGCTTGGAAGTGGCAAAGGCCGTGTCTTCTGGCGCGTCGCGCTGCCGCTGGCGCGTCCGGCGATCGCTGTCGGCGTCAGCCTCGCGCTGATGGAGGCGCTGAACGACATCGGTGCCTCGGAATTCCTGGGCGTGAAGACACTGACGGTCTCGGTCTACACGACATGGGTGACGCGGTCCGACCTGCCGGGCGCGGCGCAGATTGCGCTCGCCATGCTGTCATTGGTGGTCGCGCTCGTCACCATCGAGCGTTGGGCACGCCGTCGTCAGCGTTATTGGTCGAGCGCACAAAAGGCGCGGAGTTTCACACCGCATCGTCTCGGCACCGTTTCCGGTCTGGTGGTTCTTGCACTCGGCCTTTTGCCGGTGTTCATCGGGTTCATCGCCCCGGCGAGCTATCTTGCCGTCGAGGCGTGGAAGCGCGTCCGTTTCGCAGGACTGTCGCCCCGGCTTTTGTCGGAAACGCTTAATACCGTCACCCTGTCGGCCATAGCTACGCTCGCCATCCTCCTCTTCGGCGTGGTCATCGCCTATACGGCGCGCTCGCTTCCCGGCCGCATCACGGCGGCTTTGCAGCGGATTTCCACGGTCGGCTGTGCGATGCCCGGCACCGTGGTGGCCATCGGAATATTGTTGCCCGTCGCGGCGCTCGATCAGATGATCGACCGAGCTGCGCTAGCATGGCTGGGCCCGCCAACCGGCCTGCTGCTGATCGGGTCCGGAGCAGCGCTCGGCTACGCCTATGTCGACGCTTCCTGGCGATTGCGGTCGGTTCGGTCGAGGCGGGCTTCAGCCGCATTCCGCGCTCGTTCGATCACGCCGCCCGCAGCCTCGGCCAGAATGTGACTGGCACATTCCGGCATATTCATCTGCCGCTTTCGAGACCGTCGCTCGTCGCTGCGGGCTTGCTCGTGTTTGTCGATTGCATGAAGGAATTGCCGGCGACGCTTCTGTTGAGGCCGCTTAATTTCGAGACCCTGGCGACGCATCTCTACGGCGAGGCGGCGTGCGGGACCTACGAGGAAGCGTCGATCGCCGCACTTGCCATAGTTCTCGTCGGCACCTTGCCTGTCGCTGTTCTCGCTCGTGTTGGACGATGGAAATCCTAAGTGTGTCCGGCCGTAACCGTCTCGCTGGCACCTAAAGCGCGTCTGTTAGCTGACGCATCCACGATAAGCCGTAAGGGCTCCACGCCTGTCGGATCGCGTCAATGCCCTCGATTTTGAAATCAGGGGCTCTGCTGCCTTCACGATTTCGAAAAATCGGCCAAGTTTGGCCACCTAGCCATATTGTCAGCTAAACAGAAGGGCTTAAAATCATTCATCGAAGACCTACATGTCGAACGCGCATGGGGATTCGAAAAGGCAGGGTTACGTGACTACAGGTTTGACTGCCACAACAGATGCGGTGCGGATGCAAAACGGCAGCGACGGCAACGAGACCGGTCGCGGCACGGCTGTCATCACGCGCACCAAAACCAAGACCAAGAAGCCCAGCCTCTATCGGGTCCTCATTCTCAACGACGACTACACACCCATGGAATTCGTGGTTCACGTGCTGGAGCGTTTTTTCCAGAAGGACCGTGAAGCCGCCACACGCATCATGCTTCATGTTCACAATCATGGAGTGGGCGAGTGCGGGGTCTATACATTCGAGGTGGCCGAGACCAAAGTGTCTCAGGTCATGGATTTCGCCCGACAGAATCAGCATCCGCTGCAATGCGTGATGGAGAAGAAGTGAGGTAACATGCCGGCTTTCTCCCAAGGCCTGGAAAAGGCGCTTCACCAGGCGCTGACGCTCGCCAATGAGCGGCACCACGAATATGCAACCCTTGAACATTTGCTGCTCGCCCTCATCGACGACACCGAGGCGGCCGCGGTCATGCGCGCCTGCAACGTCGATCTGGACGAGTTGAAGCATACGGTTCTCACCTATATCGACACCGAGCTCGACAATCTCGTCACCGGCTACGACGAGGATTCCAAGCCGACGGCCGGTTTCCAGCGCGTCATCCAGCGTGCGGTGATCCATGTTCAGTCGTCCGGCCGCGAGGAAGTCTCCGGCGCCAACGTGCTCGTTGCCATCTTCGCCGAGCGCGAGAGCCATGCCGCCTATTTCCTGCAGGAACAGCAGATGACCCGCTACGACGCGGTCAACTACATCTCGCATGGCATCGCCAAGCGTCCCGGCGCATCCGAGACGCGGTCGCCGCGCGGCGCCGACGACGAGCAGGGCGGCCAGAGCGGCGCCGAGCCGCAAGAGGACGGCGGCAAGAAAAAGCAACAGCAGGATGCGCTGACCGCCTATTGCGTCAATCTGAACAACAAGGCCAAGGCCGGCAAGATCGATCCGCTGATCGGCCGCGAGTCCGAGATCAACCGCACCATCCAGGTGCTGTGCCGCCGCTCCAAGAACAATCCGCTCTATGTCGGCGACCCCGGCGTCGGCAAGACCGCGATCGCCGAAGGCCTTGCCAAGCGCATCGTCGAGGGCGACGTGCCGGAAGTGCTGCACAACGCCACCATCTTCGCGCTCGACATGGGAACATTGCTGGCCGGCACCCGCTATCGCGGCGATTTCGAGGAGCGGCTGAAGCAGGTCGTCAAGGAGCTCGAGGATTATCCGGGCGCGGTTCTGTTCATCGACGAGATCCACACCGTGATCGGGGCAGGGGCGACGTCGGGCGGCGCCATGGATGCATCGAACCTGTTGAAGCCGGCGCTGTCGTCCGGAACGATCCGCTGCATCGGCTCGACCACCTACAAGGAGTTCCGCCAGTTCTTCGAGAAGGATCGCGCCTTGGTGCGGCGCTTCCAGAAGATCGACGTCAACGAACCGACCATCGAGGACGCCATCGAGATCATGAAGGGTCTCAAGCCGTATTTCGAGGAGTTCCACAAGGTTCGCTACACGTCTGAGGCGATCAAGGCTTCGGTTGAACTGTCGGCGCGCTACATCAACGACCGCAAGCTGCCGGACAAGGCGATCGACGTGATCGACGAGACCGGCGCCTCGCAGATGCTGGTGCCGGAGGCCAAGCGCAAGAAGACCATCGGCATCAAGGAGATCGAAGCGACGATCGCCACCATCGCCCGCATTCCGCCGAAGACGGTTTCCGCCGACGACGAGAAGGTGCTGGCCGGTCTCGACGTCGAGCTGAAGCGCGTCGTCTACGGTCAGGACACCGCGATCACGGCTTTGACCTCGGCGATCAAGCTGGCGCGGGCCGGCCTGCGCGAACCGGAGAAGCCGATCGGCTCCTACCTGTTCTCGGGGCCGACCGGCGTCGGCAAGACCGAAGTGGCAAAGCAGCTCGCCGCCTCGCTCGGTGTCGAGCTGATCCGCTTCGACATGTCCGAATATATGGAACGCCACACCGTCTCGCGGCTGATCGGCGCGCCTCCCGGCTATGTCGGTTTCGACCAGGGCGGCCTGTTGACCGACGGCGTCGACCAGCATCCGCATTGCGTGCTGTTGCTGGACGAGGTCGAGAAGGCGCATCCGGATCTGTTCAACATCCTGTTGCAGGTCATGGACCATGGCAAGCTGACCGACCACAACGGCAAGCAGATCGACTTCCGCAATGTCATCCTGATCATGACCACCAATGCGGGCGCCTCGGATGCGCAGCGCGCGGCGATCGGTTTCGGCTCGACCAAGCGCGAAGGCGACGATGTCGAGGCGATCAACCGGCTGTTCACGCCGGAGTTCCGCAACCGTCTTGATGCGATCATCCCGTTCGGCTCGCTGCCGGTGCCGGTCATCCACCAGGTGGTGCAGAAGTTCGTCATGCAGCTCGAGGCCCAGCTCTCCGAGCGTGGCGTCACCTTCGACCTGTCGCAGGAGGCGATCGCCTGGCTGGCCGAGAAGGGCTATGACGAGCGCATGGGAGCACGGCCGCTCGGCCGCGTCATCCAGGAGCACATCAAGAAGCCGCTGGCCGACGAGGTGCTGTTCGGCAAGCTCAAGAAGGGCGGCACGGTGCGTGTCACCGTCGACAAGAAAGAGACCGGCGAAACCGGGCTGAAGCTCGAGTCGCTCGCCGACGAGGCGCCGGTCAAGCCGAAGAAGGAAGAACCGGACGACGCGCCGAAGCCCAGGAAAGCTGCCGGCAAGAAGCCCGCCGCGAAAAAGGCGGTCGCGCAGAAGCCGGAGCCCAAGGGCAAGGATGGCAGCAAGCGCAGCCTGGTGCCGCAACTGCCCCGCAAGGGATGATGGCCTGAACGCGAAAAAAAGCCCCGAAAACGGGGCTTTTTTTAGCTTCGGGGAACTGGTGGGTGGCCGGACGCACGACGCCCGGCGTCAGTTTGCCAGCGCCGTCCGTATCTTGCCGGCGTTCTCAGCCAACACTTCTGGCTTCTCCATCTGCCCGCTATGCGGCTTCAAAGGGATGCCCTCGAAGCGTGGAATGACATGGACATGGAGGTGGTAGACGGTCTGGCCCGAAGCAGGCTCGTTGAACTGCAGGATGGTGACGCCATCGGCGCCGAAGGCCTTCTTCACCGCCACCGCCACCTTCTGCACGATAGCGAAGAGTGGGCCGAATGTTGCCGGATCAGCGTCAAGCAGGTTGCGCGACGGCGCCTTCGGCACAACCAGCGTATGACCCGGCCCTTGCGGCATCACATCCATGAAGGCGACAACCGCGTCATCTTCATAGACGCGATGCGACGGGATTTCACCGCGCAGGATTTTCGCGAAGATATTGTTGCTGTCGTAGGTGGTTTTTTCGGCCATGGCGTGGGCTCCGGATTGTGCCTTGCTTTACCGCATCGACCCGATAACCGGAATCGATTTTCGGAAATTACGATGCGGAGGTTCGAAGTGTTAATGCGTGTCGCGCGCTCTAATCGTCCGCCAGATCCTTGCGGAACGGGGTGTGCTCTTCGAGATAACCGGCCATCCGCTCCACTTCGCGGCGCTCGCGCCTGAGATAGTCGGCGACCGCGTTACGCAAGCCGGGATGCGCGATGTAATGCGCCGAATGCGTGGTCACCGGCCTGTAGCCGCGCGCCAGCTTGTGCTCGCCTTGCGCGCCGGCTTCGACCACCTTCAGCTTACGGTCGATGGCGAAGTCGATCGCCTGGTGATAGCAGACCTCGAAATGCAGGAAGGGGTGGTCCTCGATGCAGCCCCAGTTGCGCCCGTAGAGCGCATCGGAACCGATGAAATTGATAGCGCCGGCAATGTAGCGTCCATTGCGCTTGGCCATCACCAGCAGGATGTCGTCGGCCATGCGCTCGCCGATCATCGAGAAAAACTCGCGGCTGAGATATGGCCGCCCCCATTTCCTGCTGCCGGTATCCATGTAGAAGGCAAGGAAGTCGTCCCAGACTTTTTCGGTCAGGTCCTGGCCGGTCAGCCAGTCGATCGAGATGCCGTGAGCGAGCGCCTCGCGCCGCTCCTTCCTCATCGCCTTGCGCTTGCGCGATGCCAGAGTGCCGAGAAAATCGTCGTAGGTCGAATAGCCCTCGTTGAAGAAGTGGAACTGCTGGTCGGTGCGGTGCAAAAAACCCGCCGCTTCCAGCGCCTCGACATCCCTCAGCTGCGCGAAGGTCACGTGCGCCGAGGAAACGCCGAGCTTGTCCGTCACCGCCTTCAGGCCGGCTGCCAAGCCGGCCTTCACGGCGTGACTGTCCTCGCCCTTGTTGACCAGCAGGCGAGGGCCGGTGACCGGCGTGAACGGCACGGCGCATTGCAGTTTTGGATAATAACGCCCGCCGGCGCGCTCGAACGCGTCCGACCAGCCGTGATCGAAAACATACTCGCCCTGGCTGTGCGATTTCAGGTAGCAGGGAATGGCACCGAGCAGCTTTCCCTGCGCTGTCTCGAGCCTGAGATGATGGCCCTGCCAGCCGGTGCGCCGCACGGCGCAGCTGGAATCTTCAAGCGCAGCCAAAAAAGCGAATGAAACGAGAGGGTTGTAGCCGTTTTCTTTGTCGCCGCGTGAGGTTCCGCCGAGGCTATCCCATTCGGCGCAGGTGAAGGCGCCGATGCCGGAGGCAACCCGGATCGCATACGCTCCATTCGCCGTTTGCCCGTCGCCTTCATCGCCTTGATCCATGAGGCCTATTTAAGCTCCGTGCCGGTCCATGCAAGCTCGGTTCAAGCGACCTGCACAAGATCCGGGTCAAATCCTTCGAACGTCATCTGGTCGGCATATCTGAAGGTCAGGTCGACCGCCGGTTGGTCGAGCACGGTCCAGGTGATGACCGGCATTTTGAGCCTTTCGCGGACAAAACTGACAAACCGGTTCGGCAGGTCGCCTGCGGCATAGGAGGTGAAGGCGATGTCGTGCGCCAGCATGGCGAAATGTGCCTCGATCAGCTTGGCGTCCTTGCCATAAGCGGTCAGCCCGCCCGGAATGCCGGGCGCGTGTTTCGGGAAATCGCGAATCAGCCAGTGGTCGAACGACATGATCGCCGCCTTGCCCCTGTAGTTTTTGAGCATCTTGCCGACGCTTTCAACCAAGCCCTCGTCACGGCCGGGAACCCCTTTCATCTCGACGACCAGCGGCACGCGACCATCGACCAGGTCGAGGGCCTGCTGCAGCGTCGGCAGACGATCCGATGTGCCGCCGATCTTGAGGGCCGTCATTTCTGCTGCCGTGCGCTGCCAGACGAAACCGTCCTGGCCGGTCAGCCGCTTGAGATCGCTATCGTGGATGATCACCGGGATGCGGTCTGACGACAGATGCACATCGCATTCGATCGCATAGCCGCGTTCAGCCGCAGCGGCAAAGGCGGAAAGCGTGTTCTCCCAGCGCGTCTTGTTCATGTCGTGGAGGCCGCGATGGGCAATGGGTCGGGCGGTCAGCCAGGAAAGGTCGGTCATGCCGGGCTCATTCGACTTCGAAGATGGCTTCGATTTCCACTGCGGCATTAAGCGGCAGGGACGCGGCACCGACGGCGGCGCGGGCATGCTTGCCGGCATCGCCGAGCGCTGCAACCAGAAGATCCGAGGCGCCGTTGGCAACCAGGTGCTGCTCGAAAAAATCCGGCGCCGAGGCGACGAAGACGGTGATCTTCACCACGCGGCGGATTTTCTCGAGATCCCCAAGTGCTGCCTTGGCCTGCGCCAATATGTTGATCGCGCAGTATTTTGCCGCTTCCTGGCCAGTTGCGATGTCGACATCACGGCCGAGCAGGCCGCTCGCCTGCAGCTTGCCCTGCTTGAGCGGCAGCTGTCCGGCGATGAACAGCAGATTGCCTGAGCTGCAATAGGGAACGTAATTGGCGGCGGGCGCGGCAGCGACCGGAAGCGTCACGCCGAGATCGCTTAGCCGCTTTTCGATTGTTTCACTCATGGTATTTCCCTATTGCTTGATGACGCTGCGCAGGCCGGGCCGAAATTGCAATTTTTGCCTCGCTTCCGCCACGACTTTTTTTAAGCTGGACCCTCTTTCCCTGCGGCCTGCCATCAGGCGCGATGATCGGAGCCCCTCATGCGCGCAACACGCCTCGCATTCCACGCTGTCCTGCTGCCAGCGGTGTTCTCGATGGCGCCGGCTTTTGCCGTGCCGGCGCTGCAGGCGCATCGCGCGGTTTACGATCTGACCCTGGACAAGGCCTCCGACCGCTCCGGCATTACCGGCATTTCCGGCCGCATGGTCTATGAGTTCAACGGCTCGCCTTGCGAAGGCTATACGGTGAAGTTCCGTTTCGTCACCCAGATCGTCACCAACGAGAATACAAGGCTGACCGACCAGCAGACGACCACTTTCGAGGACGCCGAAGGCAAGACCTTCTCGTTCGTGACAAAATCCTTCGTCGACCAGACTCTCGACAAGGAGGTCAAGGGCACCGCGACGAAGGAGACAGACGGCCTCAAGGTCGACATCGACAAGCCGGAGCAGAGCAGCGTCGAACTGCCGGCCACCCAGTTTCCGACACAGCATCTGGTCGAACTCATCGACAAGGCCGAAAAGGGCGAAAATTTCTACGAAACCAACCTGTTCGACGGTTCGGAAGATGCCAACAAGGTGATGACCACCACCGTCGTCGTCGGCAAGAAAGCCGATGCCGACAAGACCGATCCGGAAGTGCCGGCACTGGCAAAACTCGCCACCGACAAATACTGGCCAGTCGACATCGCCTATTTCGACAGCACCGACAAGTCAGGCGAGGAGGTGCCGGAATACCGGATCAGCTTCAAGCTGCATGAGAACGGCATCACGCGCGACCTGCTCATGGACTACAACGATTTCTCGATGACCGGCAAGCTGGTCAATCTTTCGCTGTTCGATCAGACGAAACCCTGTCCGCCGAATTAGAGCCTTGGGTTAGCCACGCCGCAGAGCGGCGGCCAATGACTTGAACACGCCGCAATTGCATTTCAACCTCTACGCCGAGGGATCGATCGGGGGGTGGGTTGAGCAAAATCGATGTGTTCGTGGCGCCGACGCCCAATCCGGCGCTGATCAGGATCATGACTGTCGTCAACCGGGTCGTCATGCTGCGTGGCATTCCCGGGTTTCGCGACCTGTTGCCGTTCAACCGCGTGGCTGGATTGCGCGGTGTCGCCAATGTCCGCCATATCGACTTTCCCGACGACGACCGGCAGCGGCTGAAGGCCTGTTGCGGCGCAGGCAAGGCGACATTCATCACGCCCAACCATCCGGAATTCTTCACCGACTGGATGATCGACAAGGAGATCGTCTCGCAGGTCAGTCCGCTCGCGGCATCCTGGGCCACGCATGGCGTCGTCAACGGCCTCGGCCGGATCATGCAGAAATTCTGGCTGGCCAACAATCTGGTCGCCCAGATACCCGGAAACAGCGGTGCTGCCAAGGAACACTCGATCGCCTGGGCGCTGAAAGGGCATGGCGTTCTCTTGCATCCCGAAGGCGGCGTCGGCTGGCATGCCAATGTCGTCGCTCCGCTTCTTCCGGGGGCGGTCGAGATGGGGTTCGAAGCGCTCAAGCGCGGTCGCGCCTCGGATCAGGATTTCAAAGTCTGGATCGCGCCGGTTGTCTGGAAGCTCGCCTTCACCAAAAATGTCGAGCCGGCGCTGGCGCAGGAATGCGCCTATGTCGAGAAGAGCCTGAAGATCGAACGCCGTGCCGCCGATACGCTGCCGGAGCGCGTCCACCATATCTATGCGACGCTGCTGTCGCGCGATGAGATTGCCTGCGGCATGGCGCCCGACGAACGGGCTTCGTACGCTACGCGTCAGAAGCAATTGCTGTTCGAGCTGAGCCGGCGCCTGTGGGAGGGTATTTCGGTCGATCCCGGCGCCAGCGAGATCGCCGAGCTTTTGCGCCGGTCGCGCCGCTGGCTGCGGGAAGGCACCGGCGACGCCGGGCGACAAAAACAGATCCGCACGCTAGCGGACACGATCCAGCGTCTCCAACGCGTCGGACCGTGTGCCTCAGCCAATCCGCGCATCACGCAGGAGGAGATCGCAGAGCATCTGAAGCGCATCCGCAACGACTATTGCAAGAGCACGCTACGCGACACGGTCAATTGCTTCGTGCCGCAACCGGCCGGGCCGCGCTGCGCGCATATCCGGGTGCCTGAGCCGTTGGGATTGCACGCCTATCCTGGCTCGATCGACGATGCGCTTGCCGAACTGCACCGCCGCATGCAGGCGGCGGTCACCACGACCGTGGCCGAACTCGAAGGCGCCGGCCGCTTCATTTTCTATCCGAATCCCTTCTATCATCGCTAGGATTGGCATCGCTAGCATCGGCATCGCTAACGTTGGATCTCGGCTGCGGGCGAGCTGCGGCTCCGCTGGTCGGCGCAAGATGAAGGAGTGCGGCAAGCCTCATGGCCGTCTATGTCGACGCGGCGATCTGGAAATGGGTCGGCCACCGCTGGTGTCACCTGCTGGCCGACGATACCGACGAGCTGCATCGTTTTGCAGCACAGCTCGGCGTCAAGCGCTCGTCCTATCAGGGGCCGCCGAAGACATCGGCGCCGCATTATGACATAACCGGCTTCGAGCGCGACCGCGCGGTGCGGCTAGGCGCCATCGAATGCAGCCGCGAGGAGATCGTTGCTGTTTTCCGGCGGGTCCGCGTGCCGAAGGGGAAGATACGACCATGACGTTGACGGCATTTCTGGCTTATTGCGCCGCGATCACATTTGCCGCCGCCACGCCTGGCCCAGCGATGTTCACGGTTATAGCCAACGGCGTCTCGCGCGGGTTCGTTCGCGCTTTCCTGGCTGGGCTCGGCATCGCTGCTGGCGACGCGGTGCTTGTGAGTTTGGCGCTGCTCGGTCTCGCGGCCCTGGCACAGACCTTCGAATGGGTTTTTCTCATCCTGAAATATGCGGGTGCTGCCTATCTGATGTTTCTTGGCATCAGGATGTGGCGATCGGCTTCCGCGCGATCAGATGGGCTGCTGGCAACGCAGGCAAGACTGTCTCGATCGTTTTACCTCGGCATCTCCATCGCATTGGGCAACCCCAAGGCGATTCTGTTCCACGCCTCCATCATGCCGTTGATCCTCGATCTCAACACGATGAGCTTCGCTGAGGGGCTGCTCGTGATTGCGGTCGTGATCGGCGTCAACATTATCACCATGGGCGTCTATGCGGTGCTTGCCGGTCAGGCTTCGAGCTGGTTCAGGACCCCAAGGCGGATGCGCTTGATGAACAGGTTTGCCGGCGGCGCCATGATCGGCACCGGTGCGCTGATCGCCGCACGTTGAGTCGCAGGACACCGCAGCGCTTGCGTTTGCCGCGCATCCCCTCTATATGCGCGCTCATTCCACACACGGACTTTGGTGTCTGCCCGGGAGAAATCCGGCTGAAACCTCCGGTGGCGTTCGAGGACAAAGTCCAGAAATGCCTGTGTCCGTGGAGGCTAACCGGAAAAGGACATAAGAATGGCTCTGCCTGATTTCAGCATGCGCCAGCTTTTGGAAGCTGGCATTCACTTCGGCCACCAGACCCACCGCTGGAACCCGAAGATGGCGCCCTATATCTATGGCGCCCGCAACAACATCCACATCATCGACCTCTCGCAGACGGTGCCGCTGCTGCACCAGGCGCTGAAGCAGGTTTCCGACACCGTCGCCAAGGGTGGCCGCGTGCTGTTCGTCGGCACCAAGCGCCAGGCGTCCGACATCGTTGCCGACGCCGCGCAGCGCTCGGCCCAGTACTATGTCAACTCCCGCTGGCTCGGCGGCATGATGACCAACTGGAAGACGATCTCGAACTCCATCCAGCGCCTGCGCAAGCTTGACGAGATGCTGGCTGGCGAGGCCCAGGGGCTGACCAAGAAGGAGCGCCTTAACCTCGACCGCGAGCGCGAGAAGCTCGACAAGGCGCTGGGCGGCATCAAGGACATGGGCTCGACGCCCGACCTGATGTTCGTGATCGACACCAACAAGGAAGCGATCGCCATCCTCGAGGCCAAGCGTCTCGGCATCCCGGTCGTCGCCATCATCGATTCCAACTGCGACCCGGACAAGATCGATTTCCCGATTCCTGGCAATGACGACGCGGCCCGCGCCATCCAGCTCTATTGCGATCTGATCGCCAAGGCTGCAATCGACGGCATTGCTCGCCAGCAGGGCGCGCTTGGCGTCGACGTCGGCGCTTTGGCCGAGGCTCCGATCGAGCCGGCACTCGAGCCGACGCCGAAGGCCGAGACACCGGCCGCTCAGACTCCGGCCGCCCAGACACCGGAAGCGTAACAGCGAAGGCCGGTTTCGGCCTTCATCTTTCTCATATTTTTGGCGCGCTAAGCGCTGGCGCCAGGCGCATCATCGAGGATCGGTGCGTCGGTGCATTTTAAACAAAGAGGCGACAATGAGCATTTCGGCTGCACAGGTCAAAGAACTCCGCGACTTGACCGGCGCGGGCATGATGGACTGCAAGATGGCGTTGAACGAGACCAACGGCAACATGGAAGAGGCCGTCGACTGGCTGCGCAAGAAGGGCATCTCCAAGGCCGACAAGAAGGCCGGCCGTACCGCGGCCGAAGGCCTTATCGGCGTGGATTCCGGTATCCGCGAGGCGGCGGTCGTTGAGGTCAATTCCGAGACCGACTTCGTTGCCCGCAACGCTGCCTTCCAGGAGATCGTCGCCAACGTCGCCAAGGTGGCGCTCGCCTATGGCGGCAAGACCGAGGCCGTCGCAGCTGCCCCGTATCCGGGTTCCGACAAGTCGGTTGCCGACACCATCAAGGACGCTGTCGGCACCATTGGCGAGAATCTTGGCTTCCGCCGTTCGGCCAAGCTCACCGTCGAGCAGGGTGCCGTCGCAACCTACGTCCACAACGCGGTTGCCGACGGCCTTGGCAAGCTCGGCGTGCTGGTCGCCATCGAGACATCTGGCAACGCGCAGGCTGCCAACGCCTTTGCGCGTCAGGTCGCCATGCATGTCGCCGCCACCAACCCGATGGCGCTGACCACGGAAGAACTCGACCCGGCGGCGGTCGAGCGCGAAAAGGCGATCTTCGCCGACCAGGCGCGCCAGTCGGGCAAGCCGGAAGCGATTATCGAGAAGATGGTCGAGGGCCGCCTGCGCAAGTTCTACGAAGAGGTCGTGCTGCTCAAGCAGGCTTTCGTGCTCAATCCTGACATCACCGTCGAGAAGGCGCTGCAGGATGCCGAGAAGGAAATCGGCGCACCGGCCAAAATCACTGCCTATCTGCGCTTCGCGCTCGGCGAGGGCATCGAGAAGGACGAGACCGACTTTGCGGCGGAAGTCGCGGCAGCGGTCAAGAAGTAAAACGCTCTTTCTGAAAAGACTTTTACGGCCGGGTGTTCGCGAGGATGCCCGGCCGATTTCTTGCGCGGTATCGATGAAGGCCAGGCGTCGGCGCCCGGATCCGCTAATGCAAGGATCTGCTCGTGCAAGTTGCATTTGCTGGTGTAAGCCAATGGCCGGAAGAGCGTTTACCGGTTCCGGCGCCGCGTGACATCGCAGCGCCCTTCGTGTATCGGAACGCCAATGTTTCGGGGCAGCGCCTGCGCGGGGAAGCCCCGGGCGCGTCACACGCATAATGATGAGGACCAGATGACGGTGAAGCCCCTCTACCGACGTGTCTTGCTGAAAGCGTCGGGCGAAGCGCTGATGGGTGAGCAGCATTTCGGCATCGACGTGTCGGTGGTCGATCGCATCGCCGCCGACATCGCCGAGGCCCGTACCCTGGGCATCGAGGTCGGGGTCGTCATTGGCGGCGGCAACATCTTTCGCGGCGTCGCCGTTGCCTCCAAGGGCGGAGATCGCGTCACCGGCGACCATATGGGCATGCTCGCCACCGTCATCAACTCGCTGGCGCTGCGCACCTCGTTGAACAAGATCGGCGTCGACGCGGTGGTGCTGTCTGCAATCGCCATGCCTGAGCTTTGCGAGAGCTTTTCGCAGCGCCAGGCGACCGCCTACATGAACCAGGGCAAGGTCGTCATCTTTGCCGGCGGCACTGGCAATCCGTTCTTCACCACCGATTCGGCCGCGGCGTTGCGCGCGGCGGAAATCGGCGCCGACGCGCTGTTCAAGGGCACCCAGGTCGACGGCGTCTATTCCGCCGATCCCAAGAAGGACCCGCATGCGACCCGCTTCGAGCGCATCAGCCATGGCGAAGTCATAAAACGCGGTCTCTCGATCATGGATACGGCCGCGATTGCACTTGCGCGCGAAAACAACATCCCGATAATCGTCTATTCGATCCACGAGAAGGGTGGTTTCGGTGATATTCTGAGGGGCGGCGGCCGTTGCACGGTCGTCACGGACGACTGATCGGGGGCCCGATCCCGAACCGAAGGTTTTCCGTAGGCGAAAAACGGGAACCGGTTTTTGAATCGAGGCTTGAATACGGGATACCCTGAAGTGAACCCGGCTAACGGGTCGAGGAGACGATGATGAGTGGCGAATTCGATGATCTCAAACGGCGCATGGACGGGGCGATCGCTGCGTTCAAGCACGATCTGGCTTCGCTGCGGACCGGCCGCGCTTCGAGCAACCTGCTCGACGCGATCCAGGTGCAGGCCTACGGCACCACGATGCCGATCAACCAGGTGGCAAACGTGTCGGTGCCGGAGCCGCGCATGATTTCGGTTTCGGTCTGGGACAAGTCGATGGTCGGCGCGGTCGATCGCGCCATCCGCGAATCCAATCTCGGTTTCAATCCGATCGTCGACGGCACCAATCTCAGAATTCCGCTGCCCGAGCTCAACGAACAGCGCCGCAAGGAGCTGGTCAAGATCTCGCACGGTTATGCCGAGAATGCGCGCATCGCCGTGCGCCACGTGCGCCGCGACGGCATGGAGTTTCTCAAAAAGGCGGAAAAGGACGGCGATATCAGCGAGGACGATCATCGCAAGCGGTCCGACCAGGTCCAAAAGCTCACCGACGAGATGATCGGTACCATCGACCATCTGCTTTCCGATAAGGAAGCTGAAATCATGCAGGTTTAGGGTCTGGCCACTGCTGGCTCGAAAGCGAGAACATGACAAGCCCCGCGCATGTCGCGATCATCATGGACGGAAACGGACGCTGGGCCAAGGCGCGTGGCTTGCCACGGCTTGCTGGGCATCGTGCCGGCGTCGAGGCGCTGCGCAACACGGTGCGCGCCGCTCCTGGCCTTGGCATCTCGTTCCTGACCGTCTACGCCTTCTCGTCGGAAAACTGGTCGCGGCCGAAGTCCGAAGTCAGCGACCTGATGGGCCTGTTGAAAATCTTCATCCGCCGCGACCTCGCCGAACTGCACCAAAATGGCGTGCGGGTCAGGATCATCGGCGACAGGGCAGGGCTGAAGCCTGACATCAGGAGCCTGCTTGAAGAGGCCGAAACGCTGACCGTCCGCAACGACGCGCTGACCCTGGTCATCGCTTTCAACTATGGCGGGCGCGACGAGATCGTGCGCACCGCGCGCAAACTTGCCGCGGCGGTGGCGCGCGGCGAGCTCGACAGCGAGGCGATCACGGCCGAATCCTTTGCCGGCTCTCTCGACACCCAGGGGATTCCGGATCCGGAACTGGTCATCCGTACCAGCGGTGAGCTCAGGCTGTCGAATTTCCTTCTGTGGCAAGCGGCTTACAGCGAACTTGTCTTCCTGCCTTGCTACTGGCCCGATTTCAGCCGCGAGCATTTGGCTGACGCATTGCGCGACTTTGCCGGTCGCGAGCGCCGTTTCGGCGGGCTTGGCGCTGAAGACGTCGCCGTGACAGCCAAGGGATGAGCAACCTCCAGCTTCGCGTTATTTCTGCCGTCGTGCTTGCGGTCGTCACGCTTGGCCTGACCTGGCTCGGCGGACTGCCCTTCCGGCTGCTTTGCGCCGCCATGACGATCCTGATCTTCTACGAATGGACGCGAATGTGCCGCCCGGTCGCCGCCACGGGTCTTGGTCTTCTGCCGGAAGCGCTGCTTCTGGTTTTCGTCGGCGCCTTGGTCGCTGGCCTGCCGGCGTCCTGGCTGCTGCTTCTTGTGGCGGTGATGGTCGTTGTCACCGTGGTCGTGGCTTCGATGCGCCAGCCGTCGATGCACCAGGCGGTACAGTGGGACGCGTCCGGCCTCACCTATGCCGCGATTTCCGGACTGTCACTTGCCCTGTTGCGTGACGGCGACCATCCCGGCCTCGTCGCCATTCTCTTCCTGTTCGCGGTGGTTTGGGCGACCGACATAGCAGCTTATTTCGTCGGCCGCGCTGTCGGCGGGCCCAAGCTGGCGCCGTCGATCTCACCAGGCAAGACGCAGAGCGGGGCACTCGGCGGCGCCGTCGGCGGCGTGGTTGCCGGGCTGCTTCTGGCCGCTGTGGCCGGAGCAGGCAATCTCGCAGTGCTCGGCGTCGTCGCGCTGGTGCTTTCGCTCGTCTCCCAGGCTGGCGACCTTTTCGAATCATGGGTGAAGCGGCGCCACAACCGCAAGGATTCGGGCACGCTGATACCGGGCCATGGCGGCGTCATGGACCGGGTCGACGGGCTTGTCGCGGCGGCTTTCGCCCTGTACGTCATCGGCTGGATTTCGGCGACCGCCGACCATCCGGCACAGGGACTGTTTCCAGCTTGATCGGCATTGATTGCGGGCCTGGTTTCTTGACCTGCGCAGGATGCGCCATGGATTCGCCTGGATTGGTGCCACAGTCGCGGTACCACCGTGCTGCGGACGAATTTTGAGGACATGAGTTGAACGAGATTCTTCACGCGGTTTTCAGCACGGAGGGCTTTGTCCTCGGTACGCTGGTGCCTTTCCTGTTCGTGCTGACCGTCGTCGTGTTCGTTCACGAGATGGGCCATTATCTCGTCGGCCGCTGGTGCGGGATCGGCGTGAAGGTCTTTTCGATCGGCTTCGGCCCGGAGATCTTCGGCTTTAATGACAGCCATGGCACGCGCTGGAAACTCTGCGCCATACCACTCGGCGGCTACGTCAAATTCGTCGGCGACATGAACGCCACCTCGAGCCAGCCCAGCTCGGAGGAGATCGAAACGCTGACGGCTGCCGAACGCAAGGTCGCTTTTCACACGCAGCCGGTCTGGAAGCGCGCGGCAACTGTGGTGGCCGGCCCGCTGTTCAATTTTCTGCTGACGATCGCCGTCTTTGCGGTGCTGTTTTCCGCCTATGGCCGGCCCGTGCTGGAGCCTATGGTGGCTGACGTCACCACGGGCAGCCCAGCGGCCAGGGCCGGCATCCTGCCCGGCGACCGATTTGTCAGCGTCGACGGCAGCAAGGTCCAGACCTTCGCCGACGTCCAGCGCCGGGTCTCGGGCCGCGGTGGCGACCCCATCACCTTCGTCATGCTGCGCGACGGCAAGGAGATCACCGTTACGGCGACGCCGGAATTGATGGAGCAGCAAGACGGGCTGGGCAACAAGGTCAAGGTGGCGGTGATCGGTGTCGTCAACAACCAGGAATTCGGCCAGCCCAGGCTGATCACCTACAACCCGGTCGGAGCGGTAGGGGCGGCGGTCGAGGAGACGGGATACATCATTCAGCGCACCGGTCAGTTCCTGCAGCGTTTCGTTGTCGGTCGCGAAGACAAATGCCAGCTGGGCGGCCCAATCAAGATCGCAAAGATGTCGGGGCAGGCGGCAAAACTTGGCTTCGACTGGCTTGTCCAACTTGTAGCGCTGCTGTCGGTCGGGATCGGTATTCTGAACCTTTTGCCGATTCCGCCGCTCGACGGCGGCCATCTCCTGTTCTACGGCGTGGAGGCCGTCATTCGGCGACCGGTGTCGGAACGGATGATGGAGTTGGGCTACAGGGCTGGCCTGCTTCTCGTCTTGGCCTTCATGGGGTTTGTTTTCTGGAACGATCTGTTTGGATGCTGAAATCATGAAGAAATTTGGCTTCAGCACAGCCAATGTTGAGACGCCGTTTACCATGCGTGGGGATATGCGTGACGCGAAAGCCACGCAATTCGGTTAAGTAAATACAAATTAACCAGGAGCCTTGCGTGTAGGGAAAATCCGGTTAATACGGTAGGGGAAATTACCGCACGTCCGGTTTTCTCGCCGTGGGGACTTCGAGAAAAGGTACAAAAGCCCGATGAAGGCAGCATCCAAGTTTCTGAGCGCCGCGTCCGCGGTGGCCCTGTCCGCCGCCTTGGTCGTACCAGGTGCGGTCGCAGTGCAGTTCGTTGCCACATCGGCGGCCGAGGCCGCTGTTGTTTCAAGAGTTGAAGTCAGCGGCAATCAGCGTGTCGAGGCCGACACGATCCGCAACTACGTCACGATCAAGCCCGGCAAGGCCTTTTCCAGCGCCGATATCGACGAGGCGGTCAAGGCGCTGTTCGGCACCGGGCTGTTCTCTGACGTCCAGATCAACCAGGTCGGTTCGACACTGGTCATCAAGGTTTCCGAATATCAGGTCGTGAACCAGGTGCTGTTCCAGGGCAACAAGAAGCTCAAGGACAACGCGCTTGCGGCCGCGGTCCAGTTGAAGCCGCGTGGAACGTTCTCGCAGCAGGCGCTCGATGCCGATGTCGAAGCGGTCAAGGCCGCCTACAGGCGTATCGGCCGCGATGACGCCGCCGTGACCACCCAGATCATGGATCTCGGCGACAACCGCGTGAACGTGATCTTCAACATCAATGAAGGCGGCCGAACGCAGATCGCCGCGATCAATTTCGTCGGCAACAGCGCCTATTCGAGCCGCCGCCTGTCCGACGTCATCTCGACCAAGCGCTCGACCATCCTGTCGTACGTGCTGCGCGATGACGTCTACGACGAAGACAAGCTGCGCGCCGACCAGGAGTTGCTGCGCCGTTTCTATTACAATCACGGCTATGCCGACTTCCAGGTGATTTCCGCGGTCGGCGAACTCGACGAAACCACCAATAAATACACGGTGACCATCACCGTGCAGGAGGGCGACCGCTACACCTTCGGCGACGTCAGCGTCGAGAGCACGATTCCCGAGGTCGACCCCGCATCGCTGCAGTCGGTGGTCGAAACCCACAAGGGCGATGTATACAACGCCGAGAACGTCGAAGACACCATCATCGCATTGACCGAGAGGGTCGCCGGTTCCGGCTATCCCTTCGCCCAGGTGACGCCGCGCGGCGACCGCAATTTCGAGAACCACACCATTTCAGTGGTCTATACGATCGACCAGGGCACCAAGGCCTATGTCGAGCGCATCGAGATTCGCGGCAACGACCGGACACGCGACTATGTCATTCGCCGCGAATTCGACGTGAGTGAGGGCGATGCCTTCAACCAGGTTCTCATTCAGCGCGCGAAGAAACGGCTGGAAGCGCTCGATTTTTTTGAGAAGGTCGAGGTTTCGACCGTGCCCGGCTCTGAGCCGGACCAGGTGGTGCTGGTGGTCGACGTGGTTGAGAAATCGACCGGCGAGTTCTCGGTCGGCGCCGGCTATTCGACAGGCGGCGACACCGACGGCCCATCCATCGAAGGATCGATCACCGAGCGCAACTTCCTCGGACGCGGCCAGTTCATCAGGCTATCGGCGGGCGGCGGCAAGAATTCACGTGACTACAGCTTCTCCTTCACCGAGCCCTATTTCCTCGGGCGGCGTATCGCTGCCGGTTTCGATGTCTTCAACCGGACCAGGGAATACGACGACTACCAGAGCGAGACGACGGGCGGGACAGTGCGCTTCGGCCTGCCAATCACCGACGACATCTCGACGCAGCTGGCGTATAATATCTCGCAGGAGAAGTATGAGCTCGACGATGGCTGCGATCCCAACGCCGGGTGCGACGTCTCTACGGCTATCCTAAACGGCATTGAGGAAAGCCCGTGGCTCAAGTCGTCGGTCAGTCTCAGCCTGGTCTACAATACCATCGACGACATGAAGAGCCCGCATGAAGGCATCTTCGGCAATGTCACCACGGAATTCGCCGGCCTCGGCGGCGACGCCAAATTCGTCAAGGTGACAGCGCGTGGCACCGTTTACCAGACATTGTCTGAGCAGCTTGATCTGGTTGGTTTGATTTCGGGTGGAGCGGGCCATATCCAGGGCTACGGCAGCGACGACGACCTGCGTATCTTCGACCATTTCCAGAGCAGCGACCGTATGATCCGCGGCTTCGCCTATGGCGGCATCGGTCCTGTCGACGACCAGGGCTTTGACGACCATCTCGGTGGCACCACCTATTTCAACGCCTCGGCGGAAGCTCAGTTTCCGATGCCGGTGATTCCGGAGAGCTTCGGCCTGCGCGGCGCGGTCTTTGCCGATGCGGCGACACTTTATGGCAACGATGTGGCGGGTGTCGATCCATCGACAACCGGGATGGAGTGGCGCGCCTCGGTCGGTCTCGGCATGATGTGGGCGTCGCCCTTTGGCCCAATCCGCATCGACTATGCGATCCCGGTCCTCAAGGAGGACACCGACGAGGTGCAGGAATTCAACTTCGGCATATCGTCCCGCTTCTGATCGGCGGGCGCCGGTACTTCCGGGCCATATGGGTCCGGAAGAGAGTAATTCGACACTACGGCGCCGCGCGTCCTCCTGGACGCGCAAAGGACGCTGCAGGACTTTGATTTTGCGCCTGATCCTTTCCGAAAATCGATTCCGATTTTCGGGGTCATGCGCTAGCTGGATATAGCTTCTGGAATGACCGATCCGGTGTTCTTCGCGCCATCACGCCGGTATACGGCTGGCGAAGTCGCGAATCTGACCGGCTCGGTGCTTGTCGATTCCGGCCTCTCCGATAGATCGATCGAAGCCCTGGCGCCGGCAAGCGAAGGCGGCGAGCACGCTCTTGTCTTCGTCGATGGCAGACGCAACTTCGCGCTGATGCAATCGCTGCGAGCAGCGGCGGTTCTCTGCCCCGCGGAATTTGCCGGCAAAGCGCCGGCGGGTATCGCGGTTCTGGTCCATCCGCGCCCGCAACAGGCCTTCGCGATGGTCGGACGCCTGCTTTTCCCGGCGGCTGCGACACCGGCGCCGATGACCGGTGAAACCGGTATCTCGCCGCATGCCCATATCGATCCATCGGCGCGTGTCGAGGCCGGCGCGATCGTCGAGGCCGGCGCGATCATCGGCCCTCGCGCTTCTATCGGCAGCGGAACCGTCATTGCTCCTCATGCCGTTATCGGTCCCTCCTGCCAGTTCGGCCGCGACGGCTATGTCGGCCCAGGCGCCAGCATCCAGTACGCGCTGATCGGCAACCGCGTCATCATTCATGGCGGCGCCCGCATCGGCCAGGACGGTTTTGGCTTCGTGGCCGGCGCCAAGGGCCCGGAGCGCGTGCCGCAAATCGGCCGGGTCGTTATCCAGGACGACGTCGAGATCGGCTCCAACACCACGGTCGATCGTGGCGCCATGTCCGACACGATTATCGGTCAAGGCACCAAGATCGACAATCTGGTCCAGATTGCTCATAACGTCCGCATCGGCCGCAATTGCATAATTGCCGGCCTTTCGGGTATTTCCGGTTCCGTAACGGTGGGCGACAACGTCACCATGGGTGGCGGTGTCGGTCTTGCGGATCACCTGACGGTAGGAACAGGGGCCAAGCTAGCTGCAAGAAGCGGGTTCATGAGCAACGTCCCCGCGGGCGAGATTTGGGGAGGGTACCCGGCGCAGCCGATGGCGGAAGCCATGCGGGAGATCGCGGCTCTGCGAAGACTGGCCAGGGCCCGCAAATCGGGCGACGGAGGGAAGAGCTGAGATGGTTGCGGCGACAACGCTCGAGGCGGTCGACATATTGGGGCTGATGAAGCTCCTGCCGCATCGCTATCCGTTCCTGATGATCGACCGCATCATCGATATCGATGGCGACGAGTCCGCCACCGGCATCAAGAACGTGACCATAAACGAGCCGCATTTCCAAGGTCATTTCCCGGATCAGCCGGTCATGCCCGGCGTGCTGATCGTCGAGGCGATGGCGCAGACGGCCGGCGCCATCTGCATCCGCAGCCTCGGTACCGAAAAACCGTCGCTGGTCTATTTCCTGACCATCGACAACGCCAAATTCCGTAAACCGGTCGTTCCCGGCGACCAGTTGAAGATCCATGTGAAGAAAATCAAGAAACGCGGCAACCTGCTCAAATTCGCCTGCGAGGCTCTCGTCGACGGCGTCAAGGCCGCGGAAGCCGAGATCTCGGCGATGATGGTTACGAGCGACTGACGATCGAATGCTTATGAAAATCCAGACAGTCATCCATCCATCTTCGGTCATCGAGGCCGGCGCCAAAATCGGCGAAGGTGTCCGCATCGGGCCATTCTGCCACATCAGCGCCGACGCGGTGATCGGCGACCGCGTCGAACTGTCCAGCCACATCTCGGTGATCGGCGCGACCACCATCGGTGCGTCGACCAAGGTCTATCCGATGGCGACACTGGGCGCCCCGCCACAGAACACCAAGCACAAGGGCGGCCGCACCACGCTGGTCATCGGCGAGAACTGCACGATCCGCGAAGGCGTGACCATGCACCTCGGCACCGATTCCAGCCGCGGCGAGACGACGATCGGCGACAACGGCAACTTCCTTGCCTACGCCCACATCGCGCATGATTGCATCGTCGGCAAGAACGCCACCTTCGCCAATCAGGCGACGCTGGGCGGCCATTGTGAGATCGGCGACAACGTCTATATCGGTGGTCTCAGCGCCGTTCATCAGTTTGTCCGCGTCGGCGACAACGCCTTTCTCGGCGGTTGCTCGGCATTCGTCGGCGATGTCATTCCCTACGCCATCGCCGTCGGCAATCGCGCCAGCCTTCGCGGCCTCAACATCATCGGCCTGAAGCGCGCCGGCCTGCCGCGCTCCGAGATCCACACGCTGCGCAGGGCCTACAGGACGATCTTCGATCGCTCCCGAACCGTCGGCGAAAACATCGAGTTCGCCAAGGCGGAATTCGCCTCGTCACCGACCGCCATGAAGATCATCGATTTCATCGCCAGTCGCGGTAAGCGGCACTATGCCGTCCCGTCGCTCAAGGCTGGCGGCCGCGACGATGCAGATGACGAAGATTGAGGGCAGATGACAAAGATTGAGGCCACCAGGACGGGCCTTGATCTCGCGCCAGACGCCAGGGTCGGCATCATCGCCGGCGGCGGCAGCTTGCCGGTCGAAGTTGCGATCAGCCTGGCCGCACAAGGCTATCCGCCGGTCATTATCCTGATCGAGGGCGAAGCCGACCGCAAGTCCGAGCTCGGCGGCTACGAGCATGAGAATCTCGCTCTGGAAGACATCGGTTCACTCGCTTCGTTGCTGAAGCGTCGACGGATCAGCCATCTGGTTCTTGCCGGCGAGATCAGGCGCCGGCCTCGGCTGATCGACATGCGCCCGAGCCTTGCCTTGCTTGCCGTGGTGCCTTCGGTGGTCATGGCGCTTGCCCGCGGCGACGACGGCCTGCTGAAGGTTTTGACGCGGGCGCTGGAGGCGCGTGGCGTCAAGGTGGTCGGCGCCCATGAGATCGTGCCGGAACTGGTCGCCGCCGAAGGCGCGCTGACCAAGGCAGCGCCGCAGAAATCCGACTGGCGCGACATCAAAGCGGCCCACGCAGCGGCAATAGCCATCGGCGCGCTTGATATCGGCCAGGCGGCTGTTGCGATCGGCGGCCGCGCCATCGCGCTGGAAGGCATCGAGGGTACCGACGGATTGCTCGATCGAACACGGCAGTTGCGCGGCCATGGCAGGCTGGCCGGCAGAACGCGCGGCGTCCTGGTCAAATGCGCCAAGCCTGGCCAGGAGTTGCGCGCCGATCTGCCCTCCATCGGACCGCAGACGATCGAGGCGGCGCATGCCGCCGGACTTGCCGGCATTGCCGTCGAAGCTGGCCGCTCGCTGGTTCTGGAAGGCCCGACAGTCGTCGCTCGCGCCAACGCGCTCGGCCTGTTCGTGATCGGCCTGCCCGCTGCGGAGCCGGCGCATGGCGACTGAGCGACCGCTGAAGATCGCGATCGTCGCCGGCGAGGAATCCGGCGATCTGCTTGGCGCCGACATCGTAGCGGCGCTCAAGCGCGCGACCGGCCGCGAGGTCCGGCTCGTCGGCATCGGCGGCCGGCATTTGCAGGCGCTCGGCCTCACGCCGCTGTTCGACGGCGGCGAGATCGCGCTGATGGGATTGAGCGCCATCCTGCGCGATCTGCCGCGCCTGATACGACGGATCAGCCAGACAGCCGGTGCGGTCGCCAATGAAAAGCCCGACTGCCTCATCACCATCGACAGCCCGGATTTTTCGCTGCGCGTGGCGAAAAAGGTGCGTGCCGCCGATCCGGCAATCCCGATCGTCCACTATGTCTGCCCGAGCGTCTGGGCGTGGCGGCCGGGCAGGGCGGTGGCGATGAAACCGTATGTCGACCATATCCTCTGCATCCTGCCGTTCGAAGTGAGGGAACTCGCCCGCCTCGGCGGTCCGACCGGCACCTATGTCGGCCATCGCCTTAGGCATGATCCGGGCGTGCTCGGCGCCGCCAAGGCGCAAAGCCTGCCGCGCGACCTGTCCGACGATCGTGTGAAGACACTGCTTGTGCTGCCCGGCTCGCGTCGCGGCGAGGTGCGAAGGATGGCCGGCCCATTCGGCAAGACGATCTCGATCCTGCGTGCGCGCGGACACCGCTTGCGCCTGCTGTTGCCGACGGTGCCACATGTCGCCGACCTGGTCAGGGCTTCGGTGGCAAGCTGGGACGAGAAGCCGGAGATCATCCTTGATCCCGAGCGCAAATGGCAGGCCTTCGGCAAGGCCGATGCAGCGCTGATCGCATCGGGAACGGTGTCGCTGGAACTGGCGCTGTCAGGTGTGCCGATGATCTCCTGCTACCGGCTCGATCCGGTCATGCGGATGGCCCAACGCCTGATCACCGTATGGAGCGCCGCCTTGCCCAATCTCATCGCCGACCGCCCGATCGTGCCGGAAAACTACAACGAATATGTGCGGCCGCACTATCTGGCGCGGCAGTTGGAGGCGCTGTTTTCCGACACCCCCTATCGCGCATGGCAGAAGGACGGTTTTGCCGAGGTGGCCAGACGCATGGCCGTCGACAGACCGTCCGGCGACATCGCTGCGGGGGTTGTGATGAGGTACATCAAGAAGGGAGTAGTGAGTAGTGAGTAGTGAGTAGTGAGCGGCATCGCTAGGTGTCTAAGATACTACTCGCTACTCGCTACTCGCTACTCGCTATTCGCTACTCACTCATCTCTTCGCAATCGGCACGTAGTCGCGTTCCGGCGCACCTGTATAGAGCTGGCGCGGGCGGCCGATCTTCTGGTGCGGATCCTCGATCATCTCTTTCCACTGCGCGATCCAGCCGACGGTGCGGGCGACCGCGAACAGCACGGTGAACATGGTGGTGGGGAAGCCCAGCGCCTTCAGCGTGATGCCGGAATAGAAATCGACGTTCGGATAAAGCTTCTTCTCGATGAAATAGGAATCGGTCAGAGCGATCCTTTCCAGTTCCATGGCGATGTCGAGCAGCGGATCGTCCTTGATGCCGAGTTCGCCCAAGACCTCATGTGCGGTCTTCTGCATGATCTTGGCGCGCGGATCGTAGTTCTTGTAGACGCGGTGGCCAAAGCCCATCAATCGGAACGGATCGTTCTTATCCTTGGCGCGGGCGATGAATTCCGGGATGTGGTCGACATGGCCGATCTCGCCCAGCATGTTCAAGGCTGCCTCGTTAGCGCCGCCATGCGCCGGTCCCCACAGGCAGGCGATGCCGGCGGCGATGCAGGCGAACGGATTGGCACCCGACGACCCGGCGAGGCGAACGGTCGAGGTCGAGGCGTTCTGCTCGTGATCGGCGTGCAGGATGAAGATGCGCTCCATCGCACGCGCCAGCACCGGGTTGATCTTGTATTCCTCGCACGGTACGGCAAAACACATATGCAGGAAGTTGGCCGCGAAATTCAGCTCGTTCTTCGGGTAAATGAAGGGCTGGCCGATGTGATATTTGTAGGCCATCGCCGCGATCGTCGGCATCTTGGCGATCAGCCGCATCGACGCGACCATGCGCTGGTAGGGGTCCGAGATGTCGGTGGAATCGTGATAGAAGGCTGACAGCGCGCCGACCACGCCGCACATCACCGCCATCGGGTGGGCGTCGCGGCGAAAGCCGGTGAAGAAGCGCGACATCTGCTCGTGCACCATGGTGTGGCGCGTCACTCGGTAGTCGAAATCGTCCTTCTGCGCCTTGGTCGGCAGTTCGCCGTAGAGCAAGAGATAACAGACTTCGAGGAAGTCGCCGTGCTCGGCCAACTGGTCGATCGGATAGCCGCGATGCAAAAGGATGCCGGCATCGCCATCGATGAAGGTGATTTCCGACTCGCAGCTTGCCGTCGAGGTGAAGCCGGGATCATAGGTGAAGGCCCCGGTGGTGCTGTAAAGCGCGCCGATATCGATGACATCAGGTCCGACCGAGCCGCTTCGCACCTTGAGTTCGTGAGTTTTGCCGCCGAATTCAAGTTTCGCAGTCGACGCGTGGGTTTTGCCGCCAAATTCCATTTTTGTCGCAGCTTCGGACATTGCAAACTCCTTTTTGTTTTCTCGTGTCGGCAAAGGCAAAATATCTGCAACGCAACACGTCCGAAGCATCGGAGTTCGCGCGGTCGCGCCCGCAATTGGATTTGCGTGCCAAATTGGGCCAGGACCTAATGTTGCACTGCGAAACCCACCTTTCAATGCCAATCTTCTTGGGCCAGTTTTGCTAATCGATTTGATCCGCGATGCGCGCCAGGCTTTCCTCGCGGCCAAGCACGGCAAGCACGTCGAACACGCCGGGCGAGGTGCTTTTGCCGGTGAGCGCGGCGCGCAAAGGTTGGGCCACAGCGCCGAGCTTATGGCCGCCGGCAAGCGCATATTCGCGGATCGCCGCTTCCGCCGCTGCGGCCGTCCAATCCCCTGAAATCGCCTTCAGCGCCGCATGGGCGCCCCGCAGGATCTCGCGCGCCTCACCGCCGAGCAGTGCCGCCGCTTTCTCGTCGATCGGCAGCGGCCGCTCGGCAAACAGGAAGGCGGCACCGTCAACCAGCTCGACCAGCGTCTTGGCGCGCTCCTTCAAGCCGGGCAGGGCGGCAAGCAACTGCGCCGTGCGTGTGTCGTCGAGGCGCGCTGCGATCGCCGGGCCGCCTTCGAGATAGGGCATGGTGTTGATGAAGATATCGAGCAATTCGGCGTCGTTCATGCGGCGCATATGCACGCCGTTCAGCGCCTCGAGCTTGGCGAAGTCGAAGCGGGCGGCCCCTTTGTTGACATCGCCGATGTCAAACCACGCAATCATGTCGGCGATCGACATGACCTCGTCGTCGCCGTGGCTCCAGCCGAGCCGCGCCAGGTAGTTGAGCAGTGCCTCGGGCAGATAGCCCATCGCACGATAGGCTTCAACGCCGAGGGCGCCGTGCCGCTTCGACAGCTTGGCGCCGTCGGCGCCATGGATCAGCGGGATATGCGCCATCGACGGAACGTCCCAGCCCATGGCTCGATAGATCACCATCTGGCGGGCGGCATTGGTCAGATGGTCGTCGCCGCGAATGATGTGGGTGATGCCCATGTCGTGGTCGTCGACGACGACGGCATGCATATAGGTCGGGTTGCCGTCCGAGCGCAGGATGATGAAATCGTCGAGATCCTTGTTGGGGAAGCGGACTTCGCCCTGGACGCGGTCATGCACCACCGTGTCGCCGTCGGCCGGCGCCTTGATGCGGATCGCGCCCCTGGCGCCAACCGGCGCCTCTGACGGGTCGCGGTCGCGCCAGCGGCCGTCATAGCGAGGAGGCAAGCCCCTGGCCCGCGCGCTCTCGCGCATCGCCTCCAGCTCAGCCGGCGTCGCATAGCAGTAATAGGCTTTGCCGAGGCGAACCAGTTCCTCGGCGACCGCGCGGTGGCGCGGCGCGCGCTCGAACTGCGATACCGGCTCGCCGTCCCAGGTGAGGCCGAGCCAGGAGAGCCCATCGAGGATGGCAGCGGTTGCGGCATCGGTCGAACGCTCGCGATCGGTGTCCTCGATGCGCAGCAGCATCTTGCCACCGGTGTGTCTCGCATACAGCCAGTTGAACAGCGCCGTGCGCGCCCCGCCAATATGCAGGAATCCGGTGGGCGAAGGGGCAAAACGGGTGACGACCTTGTCGGACATGGAACTCCTGGGCAAGCGCAGAAAACGGATATGGTTGCGCGGACTTTCGCGCGTCGCGCGTTCATGTAGCATAGGAGGTCAAGGGCGCAAGGGGCGAACCCGATGGCTGGACCAGGCCGCGGCGCGGACAAGAGCGAGGGCGCGACCACAAGCGTCAGCGAACGATCGCTGTTTGCCGACGTTCCCGACGCCGAGCCGCCACCCGCTTCGCTGCCTGCGTCGCACCCGGGCATTCAGCCTGTTTCGCCGGACCGCGCCGCGCCGATACCGGCTCCAGCACCCGGCCCTGTCATTCGTTTTCGCCGACAGCTCAGCCGTCTTTCACCATCCGGTATCCGCAACAGCGTGGCCTCGGCAGCCGGCCTGGAATTCGACCGCGGCGTCGCCTTCCTGCTGGTGCCGGTTTTTCTGGCATGCGGAGTGATTGTCTATTTTTCGCTTGCCGTCGAACCGGACTTTGCCCAGCCGATTGCCGTCGTGGTGCTCACGGCATTGTGTGCGGCCGTCACGCGCTCACGCCGCAAAACGCATCTGTGCTTCATGGCAGCATTGCTGTGCGCGCTTGGTGTGCTCGCCGCCAAGCTTGAAACCTGGCGCGCCGGAACGAAGATGCTCGGTTCGGAAATCCAGACCCAGCTGACTGGCCGTATCGTCAGGCTCGACCAGATGGCGAACGGCCGGGTCAGGCTGACCATCGACGTGATGTCGACCGCCCGGCCGACACTGCGTTATGCACCCGAACGCGTCAGGGTTTCGGCACGCAAGATCCCCGCTGGGATGACCGCAGGCTCGGTGGCAACCGGCTATGTGAGGCTTTTGCCTCCGACTGGCCCGGTCAGGCCGGACAGCTTTGACTTCTCCTTTGACAGCTATTTCGCCGGTATCGGTGCCAGTGGCTTTTTCCTCGGCAGCCCAAAGATCGTCGTTTCCGAAGAAGCACCGTTTACCGCCCGCCTTTCTTCGTCGATCGAGAAGGCGCGCGAAGCCATCGCCGACCACATCAGGGACAGCATCGGTGGTGCCGAGGGGGAGATCGCCGCTGCGCTGATCGTCGGCGTGCGGGCCGGCATCCCCGAAGCGATAAACGAATCGATGCGGCGCACCGGCATCTACCACATCATCTCCATTTCCGGCCTGCACATGGCGCTTGTCGCCGGCACCGTCATGGGATTGCTGCGCGGCGCCTTTGCGCTGTTTCCCGACTTTTCGTCGCGCCGGCCGGTCAAGAAATATGCGGCTGCTGCCGCACTCGTCTCCATCGCTGC
Source organism: Mesorhizobium sp. WSM4848 (assembly GCF_055811375.1). NCBI lineage: Bacteria > Pseudomonadati > Pseudomonadota > Alphaproteobacteria > Hyphomicrobiales > Phyllobacteriaceae > Mesorhizobium > Mesorhizobium sp. WSM4848. The sequence continues at coordinate 202,602 of NZ_JBVVPX010000004.1, read as the reverse complement.
CTATCTGATTTTTTCCGGTATCGTGGTCGCGGCTGAACGCAGCTTCATCATGCTGGCGGTAATGCTTGTAGCCGTGCTGTTCGACCGGGCGGCACTCACCATGCGCAACCTTGCGATTTCGGCCATCGCCGTCATCATCGTGTCGCCGCACGAGGTGGTCGGCGCAAGCTTCCAGATGTCCTTCGCCGCGACTGCGGCTCTCGTGGGTGCCTATGCCGGTTGGTCCGACTATCGTGCCGACAAGGCCACGGCGCCGCGCCAAAGACGGTCACCGGTCGTTTTCGTCACCCAGAAACTCGTCGCTGGGGCAGGCACCATCGCAATGACCTCCATCATTGCCGGCAGCGCCACCGCGCTCTTCGCCATCTGGCACTTCCAGCGCGTCTCGCCGCTCAGCCTGTTCGCCAATCTGGCCGTCATGCCGATCGTCACGATCGTCATGTTCCTGGCCGTCCTCAGCGCCTTGGCAATGCCTTTCGGCCTCGACGGCCCTTTCCTCTACATGATGGGCAAGGGGCTGACGGTGATGATTGCAATTTCGGGATGGATTTCGGAGCGTTCGCCGGTCGATGCAGTCGGACTGATTTCGTTGCAGTCGGTTCTGCTGGTGACGGTCGCCCTGGTCATCGCCACGATGGCGACGACATGGCTGCGGCTTGCGGCACTTCCCTTTGCGCTCGCCGGCCTGCTGACGATTTCGGGGACGCGCAACCCCGACGTGCTGATCTCGGAGGATGCGCATCTGGTGGCGCTGCCGATCGGCGGCGGCGAACTTGCCGTCAACCGGATGCGTTCGAACGAATTCACCACCGACAACTGGAAACATGCGCTGGTTTCAACGACGATCGTCGAGCCGGAGACATTCGAGAAAGGAGATGTGCAGTCCGACATCGCCGATCCGGCCGACCTGCCGCCGGGAGCGCCTTTCACCTGCACTGCCGGCCTGTGCCTCGCCCGGCATCCGTCCGGCGCGCTCATCGCGGTCGCCGACGACCGCAAAACCGCGCGGCCAGCCTGTGCCTTTGCGGATCTGATCGTCATCGACGATGCCACAGCCTATTACAAACCCTGCCGCAATCCGCTGGTTCTCGTCGTCACCAAACGGCAGCTCGCTCGCATGGGCAGCGCCGCCGTCTTCTTCGATCCGCTATCGGCGACGACGCGCGCAGAAATCCGTTTTGCCGTCAGACAGCCATACAGGCCCTGGCATGAGCAGCGGCGATTTTCGCGCGAGGCGAGGGGCCTGCCGCCCTACCGCAAAGCCGAGAAACCCAAGAAGCCTGCCGCTCAGTAACGCCGGATCAGTCCGACGAGCTTGCCCTGCACCTTGACCCGGTCCGGCCCGAAGATGCGTGTCTCGTAGGCCGGATTGGCGGCTTCCAAGGCGATCGAGGCGCCCTTGCGGCGGAACCGCTTCAGCGTCGCTTCCTCCTCGTCGACCAGAGCGACAATGATCTCGCCAGGCTGGGCCGTATCGGCGTTGCGGATGATGACCGTGTCGCCGTCGAAGATGCCGGCCTCGATCATCGAATCACCCTTGACCTCCAGCGCGTAGTGCGTGCCGCCGGTGATCATGTCCGGTGGCACCGAGATCGAATGCGTCTGGTGCTGGATGGCGTCGATCGGCACACCGGCAGCGATGCGGCCCATCACCGGTATGGAGACGGTGGCAACGACGTCGTCGTCATTGCCGGCCGCACGCATGCGCGAAGGCGCCGGCTTGATCTGGCGCCCGAGGCCGCCCTGCCCAAGGCTGCCTTGAATGACGCTCGGCGAGAATTTGCGCGCCGCATTGAGGCCCGGCGCGATCGAATCGGGCAGGCGCAGCACCTCCAGCGCGCGGGCGCGGTTGGGCAGGCGGCGAATGAAACCGCGTTCCTCCAGCGCCGTGATCAGCCGATGGATCCCCGATTTGGAGGCGAGGTCGAGCGCTTCCTTCATCTCGTCGAACGAGGGCGGAATGCCGCTTTCCTTCAGCCGCTCGTGGATGAACATCAGCAGTTCATGTTGTTTGCGTGTCAGCATCGCGACCCCCAACAGAATCAGAAAAACAAACCCAGAACAAACACTATCTGTTCCAGTTGTGTTCCGCAACCATTTAAAGTTTAATGAATGCGTTGACGTTTTGTTCAGCGTAGCATCAGCACCCTGCAGGCGGTGCCGGCCGCGCCTGCGGCAGCGAATGGTTCGCGCACGATCAGTCCGTTGGCGTCGGCCAGCATTCTGAGCATCGAGGAATCCTGGATACTGAACGGCGTTGCCTCAAGCGTGCCAGCTTCTTCCTTCACCACCGCGCGTACATAGTCCTGCCTGAGATCGTTGGCCGGCATGGCGGCGCCGAGCCGCGCCTGGCGCATGTCCTGACGGAAGGCGCGGCCGCCGAGCCGCGCCAGCAGCGGCTTCAGAAAGAGCTGCGTGCAGACCAGGCTGGCCACCGGATTGCCGGGCAGGCCTAGGCAGCGGATGTCGCCCAGCCGCCCGAACATCAGTGGCTTGCCGGGCCGCATGGCGATTTTCCAGAAATCGAGCGCCATGCCTTCGCCGGTCAGCACGTCATGGACGAGGTCGTGGTCGCCGACCGAGGCACCGCCCAGCGTGACGATGACATCGGCGCCTGCGTCGACCGCTTTTTTGACCAGCGCGGCGATCGCCTCCTTGCGGTCGGGGGCGATGCCGAGATCGAGTGCGCTGGCGCCGACCGAGCGGACCGCGGCGGCGACGCCATAGGCATTGGAGGAGATGATCTGGTCGGGGCCAAGGTCGCTGCCCGGCGGCAGCAATTCGTCGCCGGTGGCGATGATGGCGACCAGCGGCCGTTTCACCACGCTGACCTGCGGATGGTTGGCCGACGCCGCCAGCGACAATGCCGCCGGATCAAGCAGGCGGCCTTTCTCCAGCAGCATGTCGCCCTGCGAGAAATCGAGCCCGAGGCGGCGGATGTTGCGGCCTTCAACCGTCGGCGCGGTCACTTCGACCATGCCGCCGCCGAGGTCGCGGACATTCTCCTGGATGACGATTGTGTCGGCGCCTGCGGGAATCGGCGCGCCGGTGAAGATGCGCACGGCCTGCGCCGGGCCGACTGCTCCGGCAAAGCCGCGTCCGGCCGGCGCCATGCCGATCACCGAAAGTCTCGCGGGCACGGACGCGACATCGTCGGCCCGCACGGCATAGCCGTCCATGGCTGAGGCGTTGAATGGCGGCTGGGTGCGGAGCGCCATGAGTGGCCCCGCCAGCACGCGGTCGGCGGCGACCATCAGGGCGACGCTTTCAGCCTGCAAGGGCGCAGCATCCTCAAGCAGGCGCTCGAGCGCCTCGGCGACCGCAAGCAGCGCCATTATTGGCCTGCCCCCTGGGCATCCGCCGTGTAGTCGCCGGATTTGCCGCCGGTCTTTTCCACCAGCCTGATGCCGGAGATCGCCATGGCGCGATCGACCGCCTTGGCCATATCATAGATGGTCAGGCAGGCGACCGAGACGGCGGTCAGCGCTTCCATCTCGACGCCGGTCTTGCCGGTGACGCGGGCCAGCGCCGTGACCTTCAGGCCGGGCAGCTTCGCGTCCGGTTCGATGTCTACCGATATCTTGGTCAACAGCAGCGGATGGCAGAGCGGGATTAGCTCATGCGTCCTCTTGGACGCCATGATGCCGGCGATGCGCGCCGTGCCCAGCACGTCGCCTTTCTTGGCATCGCCGTCGAGAATCATTTTCAGCGTTTCGGGCCGCATCGAGACAAGACCTTCGGCGATTGCCGTACGGGTCGTCTCCGCCTTGTCGCCGACATCGACCATATTGGCTTCGCCTTCCGCGCCAAGATGGGTGAGGGCGGCCGACATCGTCAGGTCACCTTGGAGCGACGTGCGTCCGTTTGGACGCACAAACTACGCTCTAACGCTTTGTATCTATGCATCATGCTCTCCGAAAATCGATTCCGATTTTCGGGCAGATGCATTGGCGGGCGCCTTGCCCGTCAAAAGCAGGTGCGTCGCAGTGGCCACGTCCTGTTGCCGCATCAGGCTCTCGCCGACGAGGAAAGTGCCAATGTCGCTCCGTTCCAGCCTGCGGCAGTCTACGTGCGAGAAAATACCGCTCTCGCTGACCAGCAGCCGGTCGGCCGGCACCATCGCCGCGAGCCGCTCCGATGTCTCGATGCTGGTTTCGAACGTCCGGAGATTGCGGTTGTTGATGCCGATCAGCCGCGACGACAGTTTCAGCGCGCGTTCCGTCTCGGCCTCGTCATGCACCTCGACCAGTGCGTCCATGCCGAGCTCGAAAGCCGTCGTTTCGAGTTCCCTGGCCACGGCGTCATCGACGCTCGCCATGATGATCAGGATGGCGTCCGCGCCCCACGCACGGGCCTCGAACACCTGATAGGGCTCGAACAGAAAATCCTTGCGCAAAGCGGGCAATGTCACGGCGCTGCGTGCATCGGTGAGGAATTCAGGCGCCCCCTGGAAAGACGGCGCATCGGTCAGCACCGACAGGCAGGCAGCCCCACCTTTGGCATAGGCCCTGGCCAGCGCCGGCGGATCGAAATCGGCGCGGATCAGGCCCTTGGACGGGCTCGCCTTCTTGATCTCGGCGATCAGCGCGAAACTGCCGGATTTGCGTTTGGCTTCAAGGGCCGAGAGAAAGCCGCGTGGCGCGTCGGTAGCCTTTGCCCGTGCCTTGATTTCGGCAAGCGGCACCCGCGCCTTCGACGCCGCGATCTCGTCGCGCTTGTAGGCTTCGATCTTGCGCAGGATATCAGACACGGCGCTATCCGTTCGAAATCTCGACCAGCCGGTCAAGCACTTTCAGCGCCCGGCCGCTGTCGATGGCTTGCGCCGCCGTCGCCATGCCATCGGCAAGCGTCGTCGCCTTTCCCGCCACCACCAGTCCGGCGCCGGCGTTCATCAGCACCGTATCGCGAAAGGCACCGGCAGCGCCGCCCAGCATGTCGCGCAGCGCCTGGGCGTTGTAGGCGGCATCGCCGCCGCGCAATTCGTCCTTTGTATGCCGCTTCAGCCCGACCGCTTCCGGGGTCAGCGTAAAGCTGCGGATCTCGCCGCCGACCAGTTCGGCGACTTGGGTTTCGCCGGTGGTGGTGATCTCGTCATAGCCGTCGCCATGGGCGACCCAGACGTGGTCGGCGCCCAGCGCCTTCAACGTCTCGGCCACGGGCATGATCCATTCCGGCAAGAAGACGCCAACCATCTGCCTGACGACACCAGCCGGATTGGAGAGCGGGCCAAGCAGGTTGAAGATGGTGCGGGTGCCGAGCTCGGCACGGATCGGGCCGACATGCTTCATCGCCGGATGATGCGCCGGCGCGAACATGAAGCCGACGCCTGCGTCGAGGATGCAGCGGCCGATCGTTTCCGGCGGGATGTCGAGCTTGACGCCGAGCGCGGTCAGCACGTCGGCGGCGCCGGTCTGCGAGGATAGTCCGCGATTGCCGTGCTTGGCTACCGGCACGCCGCAGGCGGCGATGACGAAGGCGGATGCGGTCGAGATGTTGACGCTGTGCGAATTGTCGCCGCCGGTGCCGACGATGTCGATGGCGCCAGCCGGCGCTTCGACGCGCAGCATCTTGGCGCGCATGGTGGCGACTGCGCCGGAAATCTCGCTCACGGTCTCGCCGCGCACGCGCAGCGCCATCAGGAAGCCGCCGATCTGGCCGGGCGTGGCGTCGCCCGACATGATGATGTCGAAGGCATCGCGCGCTTCCTCGAAGGAAAGGGAGCTGCCGGCGGCGACCTTGGCGATATGGGTCTTGAGCGCGCTCATCTGGTCAGGGCCTGGGCAACGGCGGTCTGGTCGATGCGAACGTCATATTGCGTCTGCAGCTGCGCCACCAGCTGGTCGAGCAAGTCGTCGGACATGCCGGCGGTGAACGATTTCTGCGCGTCGTCCGGCACCGAGCTGGCGTCGGCTCCGGCAGGCTCGAACACTTCGGCGATCCTGAACAGGATCTGTCCGTCGCCGGTGGGCGAGGCGATCAATCCGGTCCCGCCTTCGCCTTCGCCGAACATCGCAGCCGCCCCTTCCTTGCCGAAATCGGCGTCGTCCGCGCCGCGCTTGACGCCGCGCTTGGTCTGTTTCTCAAGCTTGAGCTCGCTCGCGATCACGTCGAGCGTGGTGCCGGCCTCGAGACGCTTTTCGAGTTCCTGCGCTTTTGCGGTGAGCCGCTTGGTCGTTTCCGCCGCCGTCCAGTCGGCCACCACCTTCTGGCGGACTTCATCCAGCGTGCGGTCGCGGGCCGGCGTGATCGAATCCACCTCGTAGAACACGAAGCCGTTGTTGGCGGTGGTGAGGTCGGGATTCTCGGTGCCGGGTTCGGCATCGAACACCGCCTTGATGAGCTCCGGCGATTCCGGCAGATCCTTGACGATGGTGCCGTCCGGCGTCAGGCCGGTGCGATCGATCGCGTCGATGGTGACGACCTTCAGCTTCAGTTTTTCGGCCGCTTGCTTGAGCGTGCTGCCCGAAGCGCGGCTATCTTCGTAACTGTCATGCACGTCGAGCAGAATGCGGCTTGCCTCGCCCAGCGCCAGGTCCTTGCGGATGTCGGCGGCCACTTCGGCCAGCGGCTTCACCACTTCGGGCTTGATCTCGGTGACGCGCAGCAGCACCGGACCGAAGGCACCCTGAACGACCGGGCTGACTTCGTTGACGTCGAGCGCAAACGCCGCATCCGCCACCGCTTTGTCGGCGATCTTGTCCTTGGACAGCGTGCCGAGCAGCGTGTCGGCCTGCGTCTTGCCCTCGGCGGCGACGAGTTTGTCGAAGGTCGCGCCGGTCTTGAGTGAATCGAGCGCGGCCTTCGCGGCATCGGGCGTTTTGAACACGAGCTGTTCGATGGTGCGCGTTTCCGGCGTGGTGTAGCGCCCCTTGTTCTTGTTGTAGTCGTCGCTGACCTGTTGGTCGGTCACGGCGCTGACATCCATGATGTCTTCCGGCTCGAGCCTGACATAGGAGAATTTGCGGTATTCGGGCGCCGCATAGGTCTTCTTGTTTTCCTCAAAATAGGCCGAAAGCGTCGTGTCGGATGGCGCTTCGATCGGCTCGACCAGCGATTTCGGCAAGGTCACGTAGTCGATGGTGCGGTCTTCGCCACGATAAAGCGCGACCGCCTTCAAGAACGTATTCGGGGCCTTGAGGCCGTCCGAAACCGCCTCGACGATCTGCTGGCGCACAGCCACCTGGGCGCGATTCCTGAGATAGTCTTCCGGCCGCATGCCGACCTGTTGCAGTATGTATTCGAAAGTCCTTCTGTCGAAGCTGCCGCCGGGACCCTTGAAGGCCGGGTCTTCATGCGTGAGTTGGGCCAGCCGGTCCTTGGACAGCCCAAGCCCGAGCTTGCGGGCCTGCTCATCGAGGACTGCCCCGGACACGAGTTGCGCCAGCACCTGATTGTCGAGGCCGAGCGCCGTCGCCTGCTCGCGGCTGATGCGCTGGCCGAATTGCTGCGACATCACGCTGATCTGCCGGTCATAGGCCAGCCGATACTCGTTGATCGACACTTTGGTGCCTCCGGCCGTGACAACGGCATCGTGGCCGGCAAAACCACCGACCATCTGTCCGGAAATGCCCCAGACGGCGAAGCTCAACACCAACAAAATCAGCAGCGCTTTCGCGATCCAGGTCCCCGCCGCGCTTCTCAAGATACTAAGCATGGTCACTTCCGATTTTTTAGCGCATTTTCGCATGCGCCGAGTCTGAAACAAGCGCAATAGCGTCCTTCCGGCCCACTGTCGATTGCTTTGTGGGCTGAGTTTGGTAGTGAGGACGCAGCCGAATATTGCCCGGAGAAGCAAATCCCATGACGCCTGGAATCCGCCCGCTGGTCGCCGGCAACTGGAAAATGAACGGCACCAGCGCCTCGCTCAACGAACTCAGGATGATCGGCAACGGCTTCATGAGCGGGCTCGATGCGGAGACCGAAGCGCTGGTCTGCGTTCCGGCGACCCTGCTTGCGCATGCCGCGGAGATTTTGTCGCGCACGCCGGTCCGGGCCGGGGGCGAGGATTGTCACACCAAGGAGAGCGGCGCCCATACCGGCTGTATTTCGGCCGAGATGCTGAAAGATGCGGGCGCCACTCACGTGATCGTCGGCCATTCCGAACGCCGCGCCGATCACAATGAGGACGACGCCATCGTCCAGGCCAAGGCGTCCGCCGCGTGGCGCGCCGGGCTGGTTGCCATCATCTGCATCGGCGAGACGAGAGCCGAGCGCGAGGCGGGCGCTACGCTCGACGTGCTGTCGCGCCAGGTCGCCAGTTCGGTGCCGCCGAACGCCACGGCATCGAATACCGTCATCGCCTACGAGCCGGTATGGGCGATCGGCACGGGACTGACGCCGACCGCCGCCGACGTTGCTGAGGCGCATGCGCATATTCGCGAAAAACTGTCGGAAAGGCTTGGCAGCGCGGCGGCGAAGATGCGCATCCTCTACGGCGGCTCGGTCAAGCCGTCGAACGCGGTCGAACTGCTCGGCGTGAAAAATGTCGACGGCGCGCTGGTCGGCGGCGCCAGCCTGAAGGCGGCGGATTTTCTCGGCATCGCCGAAGCCTATCGAAATATCTCCTAAAGCGCGTCGCGTTTGGCCGGCCTATTGCGCCGCGCTTTAGGTTGTTGTTTTTAACGCATGTCGTTATCGCAAAACCGCTGCACACTTTTTGCGCGACATGCTTTAGCATCGAAAGGCTGTCTGGCACTTCGGATACTGTGCTGCAGCGGAAAACGTTGCAACGGCCGCATTGCTTCCCATATTCCGGCCACGGGCTTGGAAATGCCGTCAAAGCATTGTATGAGCCGCCTCCAAATCACCGGTCGTACCCGCGGCCGCGCAAGGCTTTGCCAGGATAAATTATGGAAACCGTACTGATCGTCGTCCACCTCATGGTCGTGCTCGCTCTTGTCGGCGTGGTGCTGCTGCAGCGCTCCGAAGGCGGCGGCCTCGGCATCGGCGGCGGATCGGGCTTCATGACCGCGCGCGGCGCCGCCAACGCGCTGACGCGGGCGACGGCGATCCTGGCGGCGGCGTTCTTCGCCACCTCGCTGACCTTGTCGATCGTCGCCCGTTACGGCGAGAAGCCGATCGATATTCTTGATCGCGTGCCTGTGACGAACGGCGGGGGCGGCGTGCTCAATCAGTTGCCTGGCACCACGACGCCGACACCGCCGTCCGGCAATACGGCGCCAACACCGCCTTCCGGCAATGATGCCGCAGCCCCGGCTCCCGCTGCACCGCCAGCGACGGATTCGACCACGCCGCCGGCCACAAACGGCGCCACCCAGCCAGTAACGCCGCAGGTTCCAAACCAGTAATCAGCTAACGTCCGGCGCCGCGATCTGTTGTTGTTTGAACACAGTCGCGGCAAATGCCGCACGATCGCGTGGATTCGACCGGGCGCGGCACGCCAGGGCGCTTGAGGCGTCTCCGATTAATCGATTATAGATTGCGCGCGGCACTTTCGGGGTCCTTGGGGGACGCCGGGCGACGCCGTGGCAACAAGCATTGAACGATCGGATCTTCGCCATGCAGCTTCGCAGCTTCATTTTAGCCGGCCTTTGGGCCGTGCTCAGCCTTGGTGCGCCCGCTTACGCGGCCATGCCGGCGGGCAATTCGGCCCCTAAATCCGCAGTCACAACTGACGTCGTCAACGTCGCCGCCAAAAGCGATACGGCGCAACTAAGGCTCCTCAAGAAGAAAAAAGACCCAAGCCCGGCCGATCTTGCCCAGATCCGGAAGATCGAAGCCAAGATCGCGGCTGACAAGCAGGCCGCTCGAGTAAAGGCCATCGAGGCAAGGAAGCTGGCGATGCGCGAGGCGGCCAAAGCCAAGTCGGACGCGGAACGCCAGGCGTTTCTTGCCAAGAAGGGCCTCGCCAGGAAGGATAAGTCCGCTGGCCAGGCCAGGCTGGCCGATGCCAGGCCGGTCAAGATCATCGAACCGGTGCAACCCATCGCAGCAATCCAGTCGGCCGAGGCAATTCCCGCCGAGGCTATGAACGTCGCGCTGACCGGCAACAACGGGGAATTGCGCAGCGAGCCGGTCGGACAGAAGCCGCAACGCGTCGGGCTGTTCGCCGGCCTGTTCGGCGGCACGTCCTCATCGATGTCGCTGCTCCCCGAAACCCGCGCCCTCGATGCCGCGCTCGCCAGGAAGGAAGCCAGGAAGCAGTTCAAGGTAAAGCCAGAGTTTGCGCCGCAAGAGGTCGAGTTCACCGGCTATAGCCCCGGCACCATCGTCATCGATACGAGTGCGCGCCGTCTCTATCTCGTCGAATCCTCCTGGACCGCCCGCCGTTATGCGATTGCGGTCGGTCGTGACGGCCTGCAGTTCAAGGGCACGGTCGCCGTCGGCGACAAGCAGGAATGGCCCCGCTGGATCCCGACGCTCGATATGCAGAAGCGTGAGCCGAAGAATTACGGCCGGTACAAGGACGGCATGCCCGGCGGCGGCGATAACCCGCTCGGCGCGCGCGCCATCTATCTCTACGACGGCAAGAAGGACACCCATCTGCGCATTCACGGCACCATTGCGCCGCAGACGATCGGGACGAGTTCCTCCAACGGCTGTTTCCGCATGATCAACGAGCACGTCATGGACCTTTACCGCAGGGTGAAAGTGGGCACCAAGGTCGTCATCATCTGACGCCTTGACGGTCAAACAAAAGGGCCGGCCTCGCCGGCCCTTTTGTATGGGTTCGAGCATCACCAGGGCGCCTTTTTGGGAAAAAGTCTTCGCGGCGGTTTTTTCTCTGGCGGAATCAATTCGGCCGCGTTAAGCGATGACTCCCATGGCGCGATATGTATTCATCACAGGCGGCGTGGTTTCCTCACTCGGAAAAGGCATCGCTGCAGCGGCCCTTGGGGCTCTCTTGCAGGCGCGAGGCTATCGCGCGCGCATAAAGAAGCTTGACCCCTATCTCAATGTCGATCCCGGCACGATGTCGCCATACCAGCATGGCGAAGTCTTCGTGACCGATGACGGCGCCGAGACGGATCTCGATCTTGGCCATTATGAGCGATTCACCGGCCGCTCGGCCAACCAGCAGGACAACATCACCACGGGCCGCATCTACAAGAATATCATCGAGCGCGAGCGACGCGGCGACTATCTTGGCGCCACCGTGCAGGTCATTCCGCACGTCACCGACGAGATCAAGAATTTCATTCTCAACGGCAATGACGACTATGACTTCGTCCTGTGCGAGATCGGCGGCACCGTCGGCGACATCGAGGCGATGCCGTTTCTGGAGGCGATCCGCCAACTTGGCAACGACCTGCCGCGCAACAACGCCGTCTACGTGCACCTGACGCTGATGCCCTACATCCCAACGGCGGGCGAATTGAAGACCAAGCCGACCCAGCATTCGGTCAAGGAATTGCGCGGCATCGGCATCGCGCCCGACATTCTGCTGGTCCGCGCCGACCGCCCCATCCCCAGGGAAGAGCGCCGCAAACTGTCGCTGTTCTGCAATGTGCGCGAGAGCGCGGTCATCCAGGCGCTCGACGTGCCGCACATCTACGACGTGCCGATGGCCTATCACAATGAAGGGCTGGATTCGGAAGTGCTCGCCGCTTTCGGCATCGATCCGGCGCCGAAGCCGCGGATGGAGCCTTGGCAAGCGGTCTCCAAACGCATCCACAATCCGGAGGGCGAAGTGACCATCGCCGTCGTCGGCAAATATACCGGTCTCAAGGACGCTTACAAATCGCTGATCGAGGCGCTGTCGCATGGCGGTCTCGCCAACCGCGTCAAGGTCAAGCTCGACTGGATCGAGAGCGAGATATTCGAGAAGGAAGACCCGGCGCCGTGGCTGGAAAAGGTCCACGGCATTCTGGTCCCCGGCGGTTTTGGCGAGCGCGGCGCGGAAGGCAAGATCCTTGCGGCGAAGTTCGCCCGCGAGCGAAAAGTACCGTATTTCGGCATCTGCTTCGGCATGCAGATGGCCTGCATCGAGGCAGCGCGTTCGCTGGCCGGCGTCAAGCATGCCTCGTCGACCGAGTTCGGTCCGACCGAGGAACCGGTCGTCGGCCTGATGACGGAATGGCTGAAAGGCAACATGCTGGAGAAGCGCAGGGAAACCGGCGATCTCGGCGGCACGATGCGGCTCGGTGCCTATCAGGCGGACCTCGCCAAGGGCTCGAAGATCGCCGAAATCTATGGCGATACGCAGATTTCCGAGCGCCACCGCCACCGCTACGAGGTCAATGTCGACTACAAGGAGCGGCTCGAGGATTGCGGCCTGGTTTTTGCCGGCATGTCGCCGGACGGCGTGCTGCCGGAAACGGTCGAATATCCCGACCATCCCTGGTTCATCGGCGTGCAATATCATCCCGAGCTGAAAAGCCGGCCGCTTGACCCGCACCCGCTGTTTGCCAGCTTCATCGAGGCGGCAGTGGAGCAGAGCCGCTTGGTCTAAGAGACAGGCCGGTATGCAAACCTACGTCGCTCTGCTTTACAGCATCGTCCTGGGCGAGGGGCGGCGTGTCGTCATGTCCGATCTCAGGGCCATGACAGAAGGCCTGGGCCTGAACAACCCGCGCACGCTGGTGGCGACCGGCAATCTGGTTTTCGAGACGAAAGAAACAGAAATTGCCGCGCTCGAGCGCCGATTGGAGACGGCGTTCCAAAAGACTTTTGGCCGCCATGTCGACATCATCGTGCGCCGTGCGGACGACTGGTTGAAGCTTGCGGCCGGCAATCCGTTTCCCGCCGAATCGGCTGCCGCCGCGGATCGGGTAGCGGTGCGCGTGATGCGCAAGCCTGTTGCCGCTGAAGCCATTACGGCGCTGGCGTCCTATATCGGCAAGGATGAACGGATGCAGGCCGTCGGCGGCGACATCTGGATCTTCTTTTCGCGCGAGACGCCAAGTTCGCGGCTTCTGGCGGCGATAAGCCATAAACGGCTCGGCATCGGCACCTCGCGCAATTGGAACACGGTGCGCAAGCTGGCCGAGATGGTCGGCGAATAGGGCTTCCTTTCTCCCTGGGAGAAGGGGAAATTGGAAATCTTGGCGTCGAAACTGTCCGCGACTTCCTTCGAGACGTGATCGAAGTTTCATAATGTCTTTGGCTTGAATCCTTCCGGGAGCGTGGTTGCCTTTGCTGAATCCAATCTCCTGTGGGCACCTGTAGCAGCCCAATGAAGACCATGTTCCTTCAGATCCAGGCGCATGGCCTGTCCATCGAGATCGATCCGCAACACCCTGTGCTGGGCCTGTTCTCCGGGAAGTGTCCACTTGCAATCGACCGCTAGGTGTAGTTGCGTGCAACCACAATGGAGGCAACAGCAGTGAAACACATCAACATTCGCGAAGCCAAGGCCACTTTGACGGCACTCGTCGATGCGGCCGAGGCCGGCGAACCGATCACGATCACGAGGCACGGCAAACCAGTGGCAGCTATCGTTCCGATCGACGAAGCGAGGAAGATTTACCCCGAGAAGCCCAGCCTTGCGGAATACCTGCTGTCGTTCCCCGGTTGGCCCGAGGGCTTCGAACCGGAGCGCGACCGCACCCAGCAAAGCCGCGAGGTTAACCTTTGACCTCATACCTTTTCGATACCTCTGTGCTGTCGGCGACCGCGCCGGGAAAGCCTCCGCTGCCCCCGAATGCGGCAGCTTGGCTATTGCAGCAGACGGGCAACTTGTTTGTGCCTGCCTTTGCCCTCCACGAACTTCGGAGAGGCATCGCCAAGCTCGACTGCTCGGGAGCCACGGCGAAGGCTCAGACGCTAATGGCGTGGCTGCAGGGCATCATGACGGACTACGGCGCGGAAATCTTACCGATCGATGCGGCGGTGGCGTTGGAGGCAGGCCTCATGGAAGACGCCGCCACAGCCGCAGGGAGTCCAGGGCTGGCTGACATTCTCATCGCTGCGACCGCTAAAGCGAACTCCTTGACGCTCCTGACTGGGAACCTGAGACACTTCCAGCCCTTAGGAGTTCCCTGCCTCGATCCACTGACGCTTTGACGGAGAAGAGATCCCAAAGGGGTCTGCTGCGGCTAGCCAAATCCGGCTTCGCTACCGCCGATCTACACTACGCGGTGGGACACGACCCTCCGGCTCGGGATAATTGAAGTCCAGTGCGGCGGCGGGCAACGGTTCGTCGCACGCTTGTCACGTTTGGTGATTCGATTTCGGTCGAGTGATGTGACAGACTTCGTTTTTGGCCCGAGTTTTTTCATCATCGGGTTCTGTTTGCCGGAAACACATGGTCAGCAGTAAGTTCAAAAGGTTCGATCAGGCACATAACGATCGACCGGGAGGAAACAATGGATCGCCTGCAATTCTTTACGGCTGTGCGTATTTCGCGCGGGCAGGAAGGCCCTGCCGAAGAAGTTGATAGCGTAGCCGAAGCGATGGAGTTCTTGCGCAGATGGCCAGCCGGCCGGCGTGGGCCAGTCTACCAATGCGCAGTGAATTGCTGCTCCGCGGCTCTGGCGGGCCGGATGTCGGCAGAGGAAGCAAGGAAGGCTTTTACCGGCTTCGCCCGAATCACACGCTTGCTCGACGACGACATGGCGCTGCCGATAGGCGGCGGCAATGTTGATAGCGTGCATGCGCTGAGGCGATGAACGTTCCTGTTTGACCCCTGCCAGTAACTTTGACCCTGCCAAGAACGGGGCGTCGGCAAAGTCACAGCACCTCGAAAGGTCATAGCACCTCGACTGGGGCAGCGAAGACGTAACCAGCGCCCCGCTCGGTGACAATGAGTTTCGGCTCGCTCGGGCTGGCCTCGAGCTTGCGGCGCAGTCGCAATATCTGCACATCGATACTGCGGTCAAACACCTCTTCGTCGTGAATCCTGCTGGCAGCGAGAAGCTGCTCGCGGCTGAGGATCTGTTGCGGCGATTGCAGGAAGGCTGCCAGCAGGTTGAACTCGCCGGCGGTCAGCGGCGTCGCTTCGCCGGCGGGCGAGCTTAGGCGCCGCATCCGCATGTCGAGTTCCCAGCCGGCAAAGCGGTAGCGCTTGGGCTTCTTGCCAGGCGACTGCTGGCGCGTTGACCCCGATCGCCGCAGCACGGCGCGAACGCGCGCAAGCAGTTCCCTGAGGCTGAAGGGCTTGGTGATGTAGTCGTCAGCCCCGAGTTCCAGGCCGATGACGCGATCCACCTCGTCGCGCCTGTGGCCGGTGATGATGATGATGGGCGGCGCTTCCGGCGGACTGCCGAGTTGCCGCATGATTTCAAACCCGTCCTCATCGGCAAGCCGCATGTCGAGGAGCACCAGGTCTACCGGTCTTTCATTGAAGACGCGCGACATGGCCCGGCTGTCGGCAACAGCGCTGACCCTAAAATTCTCGCTCTCCAGGTAATTGGTGAGCATCTCGCGAATTTCGGGGTCGTCATCGACGACAAGAATATGCTTCGCCGCCGCTGCCTGCTCGATTGTGCCTTTCGACTGCTCTTCGTAGCGAGTGTTCTGTTCGGCTGACATCTCAGACCGTCCGCAGGTGGAACCCATGACCGAGCCGTTGCTTTATTAGACTTAGCGCTGATTATCGGCGATTTGTTGGTAAACACCGATAATCTTCGTGATCGGATACCACAGGCTCACTCGATGGCGTATGAGCAGATTGGTAAGGTTCGGGCGGGGCTTTTGGTTCCGCTTTGCCTGGCAGCGGCGGCACCGTTTGCGTTGGCCCTGGTCAATCAGCCGGCCCCTCCGATCGGCGAGCCGATTGCTCCGATGACGGGCACCGGTCCTTCCGACCAGGCGAAGATCGCGCTTGGCGAGAGCCTGTTCAACGATGTCCGGCTGTCGCATGACGATGTCATCGCCTGCAGCGGTTGCCACAGGCTCGGTCTCAGCGGCGACGACGGCAGGGCGCGTTCCACGGCGGCGGATGGCAGGCAGCTCGATTTCAACGCGCCGACCGTCTTCGGCGCGACACTCAATTTCCGGCTGAACTGGCGCGGCAATTTCCGCACTGTCGAGGAGCAGAACGAGGCAGTCCTGCTCGATGACAGGCTGATGAACACGAGTTGGGAAGAATTGCTGCCGAAACTGCGCTCCGACCCGGACTATTCGCGGCGATTCGTGACGCTCTACGGCGCGGCTCCCGGCCGGACGGATGTGCTCGACGCCCTGGCCATCTTTCAACGCTCGCTGATCACGCCCAACGCTCGTTTCGACCGCTATCTCAAGGGCGAGCGCGACGCCATCACGGCGGACGACGAGCATGGCTATCAATTGTTCAAGGCGTATGGCTGCATCGCTTGTCATCAGGGCGCCAATGTCGGCGGCAATCTGTTTCAGAAGTTCGGCATCTTTCGCAATCCCTTCGCCGGTCAGAAAATCGTGACCCAGGCCGATCTCGGCCGCTTCGCCATCACCGGCGTCGAGAGCGACCGCCATGTGTTCCGCGTTCCCAGCCTGCGCAATGTCGCGTTGACGGCGCCGTATTTCCACGACGGCCGTACCGCTTCGCTCGCAGACGCAGTGAAGATCATGGCGCGAAGCCAGCTCGGCCGGGAGCTCGACCAGCGCGATACCGATCTCATCGTCAAGTTCCTTGCGACGCTGACGGGCGAATATCGCGGCCGGCCGTTGACCAGCACAGCCGATCGTCTGCAGCAGTGAAGTCGCTACCCATCCTGGCGCCGGTCGTCGCCTGCCTGCTCATCGTCCTGACCTTCCTTCTGCTGCAGGGCGCGGCTCCTGATGCCGCGCGCCACGAACGCACGCTCGACGCTCTCAGGACTGTCATCCTCTATAACGCTGCCCTGCAGCGCGACGTGTTGCGGGCACGGGCAGGGCTGTTGCGCAGCTACGATCCGCTGGTGCGGTCGATCGAGAACCTGAATGAGGCGACGCGGACGCTGCCGGCTGCCAGCGATGTCGCAGGCGGCGAAGCACGGGCGGACATCGAGAGGCGGATTGCCGAGGTCATCGCCGCGGTTCGCGACGAGGAAACGCTCGTCGAGGCGTTCAAGTCGGACAACGCGCTGCTGCAGAATTCTTTGAACTATTTCAACTATATGAGCGGTCGGCTCACGAGCGAGGGCGACGGCCTTCGAGCGGTCGAGATCGGAGCTCTGATGATCGCCATGTCGCGGTTCATCAGCGATCCCCGGCCGGAGGCGGCAAGGGCAGTGACCGCCTCGCTTGACCGGCTGGCCAGGCCATCCGTCGATGCCGTGGCTCAAGCGATGTCGCCTCTCTTGTCTCCCACGGCCGACTTATCGTCACCAGGCTTCCGGCGGTCGACGATCTCGTCTCCCGCCTGCAGACTGCGCCAACGAGCGAACGGGCCCGCGCTCTGCAGGACCTGTATCTCGATGTGCATGGGCGCGCCGCGGCACGAGCTGCGCGGTTCCAGACGCTGCTCTACGTCGCGGCGCTGGTCCTCGTGGGCTATGTGGCCTACCTGTTCGCTCGCCTGCGCCAAAATGCGCGGATCCTGCGCGAGCGGCTGGAATTCGAGGGCTTGATCGCTTCGATCTCGACACAGTTCATCAATCTGCCGCGTGTGACCGCATCCGGGCCGGCATCAGCAAGGGCCTCGCGCGCTTGGTGGAACATGCCGGGCTCGACGGCGCCCAGATTTTCGTCAGCCGCACATATGATGCCGATCTTTCCGGCGGCTATTTCTATCGCCGTCCGAGCGGAAGCGCGACGGCCCGCCTGCCGAACGATTTGATCGAGCTGGCTTCACGCTGGACGCCCGCGGACCATGAACGGCAAGGCTGCATCGACGTCCCCCGCGTCGGCGAGCTTCCGGAGGGGCGGGAGAAGGCATGCCTGCAGGCGCATCAAATCCGATCGTGGCTCTGCATACCGATGTGCCATGCCGGCGAGCGGCTGGGTTTTCTGGCTCTAGATGGCGTAACGCACGAAAAGCATTGGACCGACGACAACATCGCGCTGCTGCGGACCGCCGCCGAGATCTTCGCCAATGCCATCGCGCGGCAACACAACGATCGGGAACGCGAGGCACTGCAGGCGCGGCTCAACCAATCGCAGCGGCTGGAAGCGATCGGAACGCTAGCCGGCGGCATAGCGCACGAGTTCAACAACATTCTCAGCGCCGTCCTCGGCTATGGCGAGATGGCGCTGGTGGTGCTGCTAAAGGAGTCCCGTGCGCGGCGCTACGTCCAGCAGATCATGAAGGCCGCCAGGCGGGCGCAGGACGTCACGGAGCAGATCCTTGCCTTCAGCCGTCGCCGCGAGCGGCAGCATCACGCGCTGCGGGTGCAGTCCGTGATTGCGGAGGCGGTCGATCTGCTGCGCGCCTCGCTCCCCGCCACGCTTTCAGTGGAGACGCATCTTGCAGCCGCGGATGCAGTGATGACGGGCGATCCGACCGAGCTTCAGCAGGTGGTGATGAATCTCGGCACCAACGCGGCGCAGGCGATGAACAGCCGCGGCGTATTGGAGATCGCTCTCGACATGACGGAGATCGTCGAGGCGCAGGCGCTGTCGCACGGCAACCTGCCTGCCGGCCGCTATATCCGCCTTGCCGTCAGGGACACCGGCAGCGGCATGGATCAGGCGACTCTTGAGCGCATCTTCGAGCCGTTCTTCACGAACCGGCCTCGGCCTGTCGACGGTGCACGGCATTGTCGCGGCACATCGGGGTGCGGTGGACGTGAAGAGCCAACTGGGCCAAGGCACGACCTTCGAGATCTATTTTCCTGAGATTGAACCCGCTTCAGCCCACGCGGATGAGAGCGAAGGCGAGGCCACCGAGGTTCCGGTCGAGTATGGCAATGGCGAGACGATCCTGGTTGTCGATGACGATACGCCGCTGATGCAACTTGCCGAGGAGATGCTCGCCGCGCTTGGTTACGAGCCGGTCGGGTTCGACCGCAGCCCTGCGGCTCTCAATGCCTTCCGTGCCGATCCGGGGCGCTTCAACCTGGTGCTGACGGACGAGGTCATGCCTGAGATGACCGGGGTCGAGCTCTCCGGCAAGTTGCATGAGATCCGGTCTGACCTGCCAATCGTCCTGATGACCGGTTACGGCCGCACGCTCCGATCGCGTCAACTGACGGCGGCCGGCATAAGCGAAGTCATCAAGAAGCCGCTGCTGTCGGCCTCTGTTGCACAATGCCTTGCCCGCCATCTGCATTCAGGCTGATCACGGTCGGCCGGGTCCGCGTTACAACCGTAACCAAAATTTCGCCTGGCTGAAATCAACCGGTAGCCGGGCCCTTCGATGTTCCAGTCCAGGCCCGGACCATGACCGCGAGAAGACCATGATTCCGAAAAGACCATGGCCCGAAAAGTGGAAACCGGTAGGAGAAGCTGATGACACGATGGGCTCTCATCGCAATTACCGCCCTTAGCCTGACCGGGCTGCTCGCCACCGTAACGCTCGACCCAAGCGAGACGGGTGCGGCGACGGCGACCGATTCAATTGAGCGCGGTCGATACCTGGTGAAAATCGGCGGCTGCAACGACTGCCACACGCCAAATTATCTGGAGAAGGCCGGCAACGTTCCCGAGGATCGATGGCTGATCGGAGACTCCCTTGGCTTCAATGGGCCGTGGGGAACGACCTACCCGACGAATCTTCGTCAGCTTTTGCGAACCATGGGCGAGGACGACTGGGTACAGGCAGCGCGTACAGTCGAGACGCGCCCCCCTATGCCGTGGTTCAACCTGCGTGCCATGACCGAGGCCGACCTGCGCGCCATCCACCGATATGTGCTTTCGCTGCCGGCAGACGATACGCCGGTTCCGGACTATGTGCCGCCCGGTCGTCCGCCGAAGACACCGCATATTGTGTTCGTCCCGCAGCCTCCGAAGACGTAGTCGCGTCCGAAGCCGAAGTCGCGTCCGAAGGCCCGGGGCAGGGTGTTCTCCGCCTGTACGGTACGTCAGACACGACCGCTGTTTCAGTCGTAACGCAAATGCCGATTCCTGAAATCACGGTGTAGCACTGATCGCCGATCGTGGCGGTCCACCCCGGGGCGGCCAGATGGCTGCTCGGCGATCAGGCAAATCGGGAGTCAAACCCAGATTAAATCGATCAGGGAGTCAGATAATGGACAATCTGCTTGCCCAATACGCGCCGAAGATCGACCGCGATCAGGGCGCCACGGATCCGCGTCCCTATGCCCTGGGCTACACGGAACGCGAATTCCAGCGCCTGGAACTGCAGGGAGCGCTCATTCACGACCTTACCGAGGATTTCCTGCGCAGCGCGGGAATAGGACCGGGCATGCGCGTGCTCGACATTGGCTGCGGCGTCGGCGACGTCTCCTTGCTGGCCGGGAGGCTGGTCGGGCCCTCGGGAAGAGTGCTCGGCGTGGATCGTTCGGCGGGGGCGGTAGATGTTGCCGAGCGGCGCGCCACCGAATCCGGCCAGTGTTACTGGACACGCTTTACCACCGGCGAGCTTGATACATTCTCGCCCGACGAGACTTTCGATGCGGTGATCGGCAGGCTCGTCCTGATGTATCTGCCCGATCCCGTCGCAGCCCTGCGCAGGCTTGTCGGATTTCTTCGGCCGGGCGGTCTCGTCGCCTTCCAGGAAATGGCGATGCCGCTCACCCGCAGTTTTCCTGAGGCGCCGCTGTTCAGCAAATGCCGCGGCTGGATAATCGAGACGTTCGAGGGGGCGGGTTTTGAGGTCGACATGGGTGGCAGGCTACCGATGGTCTTCGCCGGCGCAGGGCTGCCGGCGCCGCAGATGAATTCCGCCGGCCTCGCCGGTAGCGGGCCCGACTCGCCGATCTACGACTATATTGCCGAGACCTTGCGCAGCCTGCTGCCGATGGCCGAGGCCGTCGGCGCCGCGACCGCCGCCGAAGTGAAGGTCGATACGCTCGTCGAGCGACTGCGCAGCGAGGCTGTTGAACAGCAGATGTGCATCATGCTGCCGCCCCTTGTCGGCGCATGGGCAAAAACGGGATAACGAATCGCTGCGGGGTGGCCTGGCTCGGCGACTCACGGGCCTGCTTCGAGGAACGCCCGGGCAAACCCGGGTTGCGCCGCTTCTATCGTTCCATCGGGCAGCTTCAAAAGCCGATCGATTGCAATGCCGTAGAGCCGCAGCCGATCGTCGAGCAGCCGCGCCGCTTCGTCGATATTTCCCTGCTCGGCTTTCAGCAAGGCGCGGTGCATTACATCCCGAAAGATTAGCCGCAGCTGCAAAAACATCTCGGCAAAAGCTTCCGGATCGGGCACGTCAAAGATGCCTTCGGCGCTGCCTTTCCTGAGCAGGTCGGTGATTATCGGCATGGCCAATTCCCTGGCCGCTTGGTCGACCCGATGGAAGAGGGCAAGGTTCTCGGGCCGGAACAGGACGAAAAATGTCTTGCGCAATTGCGGGGCAAGCTCGACGTTCAGCCGCCGCGAGCCGGCAAACAGAGCATTGAGCCGGCCAAGCCCATCGAGTGAGGGATCGTCGAGCACGGGCTGCAACTCGGTGAAGCTATCGCGGGCGAGACGTGTGGCGAGCGCCTCCAGCAGCGCCTCTTTCGATGCGAAATAGTGGTAGAACGCGCCCTTCGACAGGCCGGCCTCGCGGATGATGTCGTTCACCGTGGTGTTGTCGTAGCCGCGCTCGAAGAAAAGCCGCTGGGCGCAGTCGAGGAGCTCGGCGGATCGTATCTCCGGCGACTTTATCACTCGGGGCAAATCGAACCTCACAAAGTACAGGTCGGTAAGAGGAGCACGAACCGGAGCTCTATGCAACTTTTATAGACCGACGGTCGGTCTAGTGCTATTGTCTGTCACCGCAGGACATTCGGATTCGATCATGAAGGAGAGTCTCTTGCGACGGATACGCTGGACGGCCAGCATCGTTGTTCTCGCGACCGCGGCTGCTTTCGGCGCCTGGTATCTGTGGCAACCGGCCAAGGTTTCGGTGGTGACGCCACAACGCGGCGACGCGGCGGAAATCGTTTACGCGAGTGGCTCCGTCGAGCCGCGAACCTGGGCCAAGGTAACTCCCGTGGTTCGCGAGAGGATCGTCGAGCAATGCAATTGCGAGGGGTCGAGGGTTGCACAAGGCGACGTGCTCGCCAGGCTCGACGACGGCGAGGCCCGGGCCGTGCTTGGCGAACTCGAAGCCCGTCAAGCGCTTGCCCAGGAAGAGCTCCGGCGGCTGACGGTGCTTGCCGAAAGGCGTGCGGCGAGCCAGCAGGCTCTCGATCGTGCACAGAGCGAGCTCGGCCAGATCGAGGCGCTGGTCGCCGGACAGAAGGCGCGACTTGAAACCTACGTGTTACGCGCGCCGAGCGCCGGCGTCGTGCTCAGGCAGGACGGCGAGGTGGGTGAGGTCGCCGAACTCGGCACGGTGTTATTCTGGGTCGGCGAGCCGAAGCCGCTCCTGGTGGTCGCCGAGGTCAACGAGGAGGACATACCCCGGGTCGAGGTCGGCCAGCGGGCGCTGCTTAAATCCGACGCGTTCCGCCAGCAGGACCTGGAAGCGGTGGTCGACAGCATCACACCCAAGGGCGATCCGGTGACGAAGACCTATCGCGTCCGTTTCCGCCTGCCGGACGATACGCCGCTTCGTATCGGCATGTCGACCGACGTGAACATCGTCATCCGCGTTTCGAAAAATGCGCTGTTGATCCCGTCCGTTGCTGTCGACGGGAATAAGGTGTTCGTCGCCGACGGCGACAAGGCCCGGCGACGTGAAATCCGAACCGGTATTCGCGGCACCAATGGCATCCAGGTTCTGTCGGGGCTCGATGAGAAGGCTCGCATCATCTCGCCCTATCCCGCCGACCTCGCCGACGGCGCGCGTGTGAGCATCACCGGCGCCCAGGAGTGATGACGCAACGATGCCGCTCATCTTCGACATCGCCCTCACGCACATTGCCGGCCGCGGTCGCCAGACGCTGGTTGCCGTGATCGGCGTTGCGGTCGGTGTCGGATTCTCGATTGCCATGGCGGCGCTGATGCAGGGTGGGCAGGACGATTTCGTCAGGCAGCTCGTCGACACGATGCCGCATGTCGACATCACCGACGAGCAGCGCACGGCCCGCCGTCAACCAGCCGAGGATGCCTTCGCGACTGTGGCGATTTCCGGGCTCAGGCCGCGCGACGATCGCCGCGGCATTATCAACCCGACCGCCGCGACCTCCTGGCTGGAGATCTGGATTCCCGGCCGGTTCGCGGTAAGCCTCAAAACGCAGGGTGTGATCCGTTTTTCCAGCCGCGAAGTCGGCGCGGCGATCATTGGCATCGAGCCGGAGCGCGAGTCCGGCGTGTCGCCGATTGTCGGAGACTTCGTCGAAGGCAGCTTTTCGGCGCTTGCCGCGGGCGGCAACAACGTGCTCATCGGCGACACGATGGCGAGCCGGCTCGGCGCAGGGTTCGGCGACACGATAACGGCGGTCTCCGCCGAGGGACTGACCCGCAACTTCAAGATCGCTGGCCTGTTCCACACCGGCACCACCGCGCGCGACGAAGGTGAGGCCTATGTGCTTCTGAAAAACGCGCAGATACTCTCGGCGCGTCCGAACGCCATCAGCGAGATCCGCATCAAGCTCGACGATCCTGACCGCGCTCCGGCGGTGGCGAAGCGTGCCGAGGCCGAACTGGGCTACAAGGCGGTGGCGTGGCAGGAGGCCAATGAATCGATCCTCGAAGCGCTCGTCGTACGCAACGTCATCATGTACACCGTTGTCGGCGCGATCATGCTGGTCGCTGGCTTCGGCATCTACAACATTATCTCCACCATCACGCACGAAAAGGCGCGCGACATCGCCATCATGAAGTCGCTTGGTTTCCCGGAGTCCGACATGCGCCGGCTCTTTCTGCTGGAAGGCGTCGCGATCGGCGCTGCCGGCTCCGTGCTCGGCGGGCTGCTCGGCGTCTCCATGACCTATGCGCTGTCGCTGGTGCGTTTCGAGATCGCCGCGACCGGCCAGGAGATGACCCGGCTGCCGATCGCCTGGAGCTTGATGCACTACGTCATCGCGTCGGCTTTCGCGCTGGGCTCGGCGGCAGTGGCTGGCTACCTGCCGGCGCGTCGTGCGGCGCGCCTGAACCCCGTCGAGATCATCAGAGGCGCGTCGTGAGCGCACTCATCGAGA
Source organism: Mesorhizobium sp. WSM4848 (assembly GCF_055811375.1). Taxonomy (NCBI): domain Bacteria; kingdom Pseudomonadati; phylum Pseudomonadota; class Alphaproteobacteria; order Hyphomicrobiales; family Phyllobacteriaceae; genus Mesorhizobium; species Mesorhizobium sp. WSM4848. Next base: position 178,606 of record NZ_JBVVPX010000004.1, on the reverse strand, counting down.
CCGAGAAACTCACCCGCGTGTTGCCCGAGACGGTTCCCGTCACGCTGGTCAAGGACATCACGCTGGCGATCAACGAAAGAGAATTCGTCGCCGTCACCGGTCCCTCCGGCTCCGGAAAATCGTCATTGCTCTATCTGCTCGGGCTGCTCGACCGGCCGACCGCCGGGACGTTGACAATTGGCGGCCGCGACGCCGAGCCGATGAATGAAAGGGAGCGCGCGCGGACCAGGCTTTCGATGCTGGGCTTCGTGTTCCAGTTTCACTTTCTGCTGCCGGAGTTCACGGCGCGCGAAAATGTCGAAATCCCAATGCGCAAGCTTGGCCGGCTGGCGCGGCCTCAGATGCGCGAACGGGCCGGTGAGCTGCTTTCATCCCTGGGGCTCGGCGAACATCTCGACAAGCGGCCTGACCAACTCTCTGGCGGCCAGCGTCAGCGCGTCGCGGTGGCACGCTCGCTCGCCAACGATCCGCCGCTTATCCTTGCCGATGAGCCGACGGGGAGCCTCGACAGCAAGAGTTCCGAGCAGGTCTTCGCAATCCTGGAGAATCTGGTGCGCGAGCGCGGCAAGACCGTCGTGGCCGTTACGCATGATCTCGACATGGCGGCGCGCATGGATCGCCGCATTCACATCGTGGACGGGAAGATCGGCTGAACCGGAACCAATCGGCATTCATCGGATCAGGCATGGCGCGAGCCTGTCTGATGATCGCCGGGATCGCGATCAGGACACCCGCGCCGCGCCGAAATTGGCCTCGAGCCAGGCTATTGCCTCGGTCACGTCGCCGAGAACATAGCTTGCAACCGTCGGCCCGCGCGGCTTCACGCGGATAGAGATGCCGTTGGCCTCGTTTATTGCCTCGAAACCGTTTTCGTCCGAGGTGTCATCTCCGAGGAAAACGGGCCGCCGGCCGGCAAAGGGCTGGATTTCCATGAAACGCCGGATGGCAGCTCCTTTGACGGCTTCCAGCGGCATGAGTTCAACGCCAGCGTTTCCCGCAATCACGCGGTACCCGGGCGGAAGCTGCGTCAATGCCTGCTCGACAAGCTGCGTTGCCCGGGCAAGCAGTTGCGGCGCCGCGCGGGTATGGATGGCCAGGACCGGCCCCTTGCGCTCGACGTAGACCTTGCCTCCACCGAGTTCGGCCTCAATCTCGTCGGCAAGAGCTGCGATATCCGCCGGAGCGTCGGCAATGTCGACTTGACCGCCCGCGTTCAACCGATGCTCGAGTCCGTACAGCCCTGCAACGCGCAGCTTCAGGGGATGAAACAATCTGTCCACGGCAGAGACCGAACGTCCGGTGATGAAGGCGAGGGCGCCGCCCAGCCTTCGCTCGATATTTCCGAGAAGCTGACGCAGTTCATCACCGACGAAGACAGCGTCGGGATGAGCGGCATGTTCCAGCAAGGTGCCGTCGATATCGAGAAAAAGCGCCCATTGCTCTTCCGGCAGGTCGGGGGCCAGCGGCAGTCGAAGGTCCGTCACGACGCCGCCTTTCGTGCCCGCTCGAAGATGGAAACGACGTTGTTGCTGTTGGATGGCCGCTCGCCGTTGCCAGTCACTCCGCGTTTGCGAAGGCGCGCTGCGTCCAGCAGCATGCTGCCGGCCCAGCGATAGACGTTATTGTCGCGGACCATCTCGCGCATCGGCCGCATGCGCTCGCGTTGCTCGTCCGGCGTCATCGTCAGCGCCTGCAGCAGCGCCTCGCTCATCATGGTCGCATCATAGGGGTTGACGATCAGTGCCTCTAGGAGTTCGCGCGAAGCGCCGGCAAAGGTGCTGAGCAGCAGCACGCCCTGTTCGTCGTCGCGCGCCGCGACGAATTCCTTGGCCACCAGGTTCATGCCGTCATGCAGGCTGGTGACCATGCATATGTCGGCGGCACGATAGATCTCGTAGACCTGCTCCTGCGAATGATGTTCGGCGAGCAGCAGGACGGGACTGTAGTTCTCGCCGCCATAGCGCTGGTTGAGCTCTTCGGCATCGCGATGGCATTCGTCACGAAGTTGCTTGTAGGCCGGCAATGTGCCTCGGCTGGGCGCCGCGACCTGCAGGAAAACCACTTTGCCTACCCATGTGGGATATCGCGTGAACAATTCGTCCAAGGCATGAAAGCGATCGGGAATGCCTTTGGTGTAGTCGAGGCGCTCGACGCCGACGCACAGTTTGACGTTCGCCGGCAGCCCGAATCTTTCGCGGACACGGGCACGGCATTCCTCGACAGCCGGCAATCTTGCCAGCAGTTCGGCCGGCCATTCTATGGAAATGGGGTAAGCGTGAACCAGCGTCGTTTGCCCGCCATAGGAGATCGCCGCATCCGCCCGTTCTATCCGGCTTTCCAGGATGCGATCGACGCTCTCGGTGAAATTATTGGCATGAAACTGCGTATGGAAGCCGATGATGGAGCTGCCGAGCAAACCTTCCAGGATCCGTTCACGCCATGGACAGATACTGTACACTTCCGAGTTGGGCCATGGGATATGCCAGAAAGTAATGATGATCGCCTCGGGCAGGCGCTCACGGATCATGCGCGGCAAGAGCGCGAAGTGGTAGTCCTGAACCAGCACGATCGGCCGCTCGTTGCGCGCTTCGGCAACCACCGTATCGGCGAACTTCCGGTTCACGGCCTCATAGACCTGCCAATCCGACGCGCGAAAAATCGGGCGGGTGAAGGCGATATGACAAAGCGGCCACAGACCTTCATTGGCGAAGCCTAGATAATAGGCCTGGTATTCTTCCTCGGTCAGCCAGACCCTGCGCAGCGTGTAGGACGGATTGCCAGGCGGCACCTCAACCCGATCGTTCTCGTCGACGGTGAGGCGGTCCGCTGTTCCGCCGCCATATGCAATCCAGGTGCCGGCACAGGCGCGGGTGATCGGCTCAAGTGCCGAAACCAGCCCGCTGGCCGGCACCAGGAGCTCGATGCCATCATCCCTAGTGTTGTGGATGTAGGGCTCGCGGTTGGATACGACGATCACCTGCGTCGCCGGCAGATCGTCGGCCAGGATCTTGCGCAACGTGTCGGGCGACCATGTGATCAGCGCTGCATCGGCCGAGTGGCCATTCTTTTCAAACTCCCGCAGCACCGTGCGAGCCGCTTCCGAAGCCAGGTCATCCCCTGCGGAGGATGCGGCCGCAGGTATGTGGCGCCGGTGGGATATCGAGAACACCAGGGCAACAGCGGAAAGGCCCAGGCTTGCAATGATTAGAACCCAGAGTACCTCTATGCCAAAGTCTGACATTGGAACAACGATCTTCTCCGGCCTGGTCGGTGGCCGTTTTGTTTGTTTTTCGAATTCGCAGCCGCCAATCAGCTGCCGTGCGTCGGAACGCTCAGACGGGCCATCGGTTCCGCTAAATGCAGCCCCGCAGTTGGTACCATGCGAAAAGCCAAACTAGGTCCGCACGACGAGCGGCACTAACCCCTCATGCCGTTCGGCGAGAAAGGCGACGACCCTGTCGCCGACACGCTGGAAAGTCAGATCCACCTTCCTGGCGCCAACGCCAAGATGCCTCAGCGTGAGCGTGTCGATACCAATCGGCAGCCTGGGACGGGTGACGTGGATTTCGCTGTCCCAGCCGTCGATCTCGAGGCCGAGGCAGGCCTGCATCAGCATGAAGGCAGACCCAGCCGACCAGGCCTGCGGCAGGCAGGCGACGGGATAGGCAATCGGCGCTTCGCCCGGCGCGCGGGTAAAGCCGCAGAACAGTTCGGGCAACCGCATGTTGAAATGGACAGCCGATTCGAAGGTGCTGCTCATCAGCCGGATCACGCTTTCACGCTCGCCAAAGCGTGCCAGACCGGCGCCGCACATGGCGGTGTCATGCGGCCAGATCGAGCCGTTGTGGTATGACATCGGGTTGAAGAACACAGCATCGTCAGCGAGCGTCCTCAGCCCCCAGCCCGAATGGAAGGATGCCGAAAGCAGCTGGTCGGCGACCATCTGCGCTCGTGCCGGCGCGGGGAGGCCGACATAGAGAAGGTGCCCGACATTAGACGTCCGCACCTTGCAGGGCTCGCCGGCGCCGTCGATCGCCAAGGCATAGAAGCCGAGATCGTCCAGCCAGAAATGGCGTTCCACAGCGGTGCGCATGGCCTCGGCGCTGCTCTCCCAATGATCGGTCCTGTCGAGCTCGCCGCGGCGACGGGCGAGCGCCGCCAACCCCCGGAACGCGGCAAAGGCATAGCCTTGCACCTCCACCAGGGCGATCGGTCCCTTGGGGGTTCGGCCGTCGGCATGGAAGACGGAATCGCTGCTGTCCTTCCATCCCTGGTTGGCGAGGCCGGACTCGGCGGCACGCTGATAGGTGACGAAGCCGGTCGGCCGCCTTGCCTCCTCGATCCATTCAGCCGCAGCGCAGAGCGACGGCCACAGGCTGTCGACGAACGCCATGTCACCGGTACGGTCCGCATAGGCGCAGGCGAGATGGATGTAGAGCGGCGTCGTGTCGACACCGCCATAGTAGCGGCCGAAGGGGAGCTCCCGCAGCGCCGCCATTTCGCCTTTGCGGGTCTCGTGCATGATCTTGCCTGGCTGCGAATCGCTGAACGGCGATGTCTCCGTCGCCTGGTGCTGCGCAAGGAACGCCAGCACGCCTCGCGTCAGGCCCGGGTTGAGCCACAGCATCTGCAAGGCGGAGATCACGCCGTCGCGGCCGAACGCCGTCGAAAACCAGGGGATGCCCGCATAGGGGTAGGGTCCGGTCGTAAGCTCGGTGGTCAGCAGCGCCACATCGGCGCGGGCGCGCTCGACCCAATCGTTGAAGACGCGCCCGGAACTGTGCACCGTGGCACCATGGCGGCGCTTGGCCCGCATGCCGAAGTGAGCCCGGGCCGCGGCGGCGCGGAAGCGATCGCGGTTCGGCGTTTCCGCCACTTCGGGACCGACTTCGACATACAGCACCTTGCTGCTGCGCCTCGTCATGGCAATCAGGAAGTCGGTTCGGTCGCCCGTCAGCTGGTCTGGGGCCTGGGAGAACGATATCGCAGACATCCGCGCCAGCCCATCCAACCCGTCGTAGCGAAGCAGCACGCAGGTCGCATCCGTCTTGGCAGCATGGGCCATGCCGCGCTTCAGCCTCGTCGACCCGCGCACTTCGAACATGTCGCGGAAATCGGCGGCAAAATGCAGCGAAACGCGGATCGTGGACTGTTCCTGGCTGTAGTTGGAAAGGGTGATGCGTTCAAACAGCCGGTCCTGCCAAAGCAGCCTGACGCGCTCGATATGGATCGCGCCTTGCGGAATGTCCCGGCCGCGGACGCTCTGCATCGGCAGATTGGTCAGGTTGGAGGTGAAGAGCACATTGTCCTGGCTGAGCGACGCACCGAGCAGCGATGTCTGCCGGTCGCCGACGGTCAGCCGGAATTCGGAAAGCACTCGCGTGTCGTCACGGAAGAAACCGTCGCCGGCGCCGCGGATATCGCCGTAGGCGTCGGACACGGCAAAACAATCGCCTTGCTTGAGGGCGAACAGCCGATGCGGCTCTCGATGTGCGGTGGCGTCCAGGGACGCAAGTGCTACCGCGGGATCAAGCTGGCGCTCGTCGAGTTGGGCCATTCTCTACATATCCCTCTCGTTTCGCCCCCCTGAGGTAATGCCGCTCACGACGCTCTTGCTTCGGCCGAGGCGCCGATCAGGCGCGCATAGGCGGAAAAATAGTCGCGGGTCATTCTTTTGGCAGAAAACCGCCTTTCGAAGACCGCTCGCACCCTCCGCCTGTCGAGCCGCAGCAACTCGGGCACCGAGGCAACCGCGCCTTGCATGGAATCCACGATAAAACCGGTCACGCCTCGATCGACGATTTCCGGCAAGGCGCCGGATTTCCAGCCGATCACCGGCGTGCCGCAGGCCATCGCTTCTATGACGGCAAGACCGAACGGTTCCGGCCAGTCGATCGGGAATACGAGGCCGGCCGCCTTGCCGAGGAATTCCGCCTTCTTGTCTTCGTCGATCTCGCCGATATAGTCGACACGATCACCATCGACCAGCGGCTCGACCATTTTGCGGAAATAAGCCCGGTCGTCGTCGCCGATCTTTGCAGCAAGCTTCAGTTTCAGCCCCGAGCGCAGCGCGATCTCGATGGCACGATCCGGACGCTTGTCGCGCGACATCCGGCCAAGGAAGGCGAGGTAGGGCTCCCCTGGGCTCGGCTCGAAAACCGGCTTGTAGAGTTCGGTCGGCAGCCCGTGGTGGATCGTCGCCAGCCAGTTGGCGTCGGCCAGCCCCGTCCTTTGGCTGCCGGACACGGAGATCATCGGAAAGCGCGGAAAACGCTCATAGGCCGGTGCCAGATCGACGTAGTCGAGCCTGCCATGCGGCGTCGTCACCGTCCGCTCATGCATGTGCTCGAAGAAGGAAAAATGCAGAAAGTGGCTGAGGTGGAAGTGAATGATATCAAATTCTTGAGCTCGTTTCCTCACCTCGGAAAGCATCGAAAGGTGCGCCGCTGTCTCGGATTTCAGCGGGCTTGGGTCAAGACGCAGCGCACGCTCGCGACACGGTATTAAATTTGCCGAGGTCCTTGTATCGCCACTGGCGAACAAAGTTACGTCATGGCCCAGTTCGACCAACCCTTCAGTCAGATAGGAGACAATGCGCTCCGTGCCTCCATAGAGCCGAGGCGGCACGGATTCGTGGAGCGGCGCCACATGGGCTATTTTCATAGGCTGGCATTTCCCTGAAAGATCATCGCTGATGTCGAAATGCGCCACTCCCCCGAACGTTCCGCAACGGCCAAGAAGTCGGGGGCAAGAAGTCGGGCGATGACCGGCGATTCACCCAGCCGGCCCGCTGCCATTTATCAAGGCAGTGGACGTTTTTCCGGGAACCAATTGGCTGGCCGTGTATTTAATAAGGTTCGATCGAACGCATCGCGATCGACGGGAGGAAAAAATGAATCGCCTGGAATTCTTTACGCCGGTGCGAATTTCGCGCGGGCACGGAGAACCGGTGGAAGAAATCGACAATGTCAGCGAAGCGATGACGTTTTTGCGCCACTGGCCGAAGGGTAGGCGCGGCCCGGTGTATCAATGCGCACTGAACTGCTGCGCTGCGGCACTGGCAGGTCAGATGTCTGCCGAGGAAGCAAGAAAGGCTTTTACGGGCTTTGCCCGGATCACCCGGCTCCTGGATGACGACATAGCGCTGCCGATACGCGGCGAAGAGATGGACAGCGCATACACGCCCCGGCGATAGACGCCAGCGCCCCCAGGTGCCAGTTTACCGACCAGCCCGGTTGGCGAGCAGAATCACCGCGACACAGCATCACCGCGACACCGGCGATCTGCGTCGCTGCGCAGGATGCCTGGGCGCGTGGATCCAGGCCGAGCCCAAAATTATGGCCCAAATTTCATGGCAGGACCGAAATGCGCCCCAGAAGAGCCACCAGTTCCGCCTGACGTCTCGTTTCGGTCTTGGCGAACAGCGAGGCAAGCTGTGAGCGGATGGTGGTGCGGCTGAGCCGCCAACTGCGGGCGATCTCCAACGGCGCATCGCCTTGGGCCAAACGCAGAGCCAGGTGCGTTTCCGCGGTCGTCAAGCCAAACATCCTTTGCAGCGTCTGAGGATTTGGCCCCGACCTGTTCACACGGCCAAGCAATGCCACGATGCTGGTTCCGTCGGGGGCGATAAGACCGTTTTCCTTCAGTACCACCGGCCTGTCACCTGTGCTGCGGATCACCACCCACGAAAGCGAGCCCGGCAGGAAAGGCGCCGGAACATTTGCGACCAGCCGTCTTAGGGCTGCCGAAAGCTCACTGGCTGTATCAGCCGCTTCGCCTTTGTGCTCCAGAGTGGGGCGCTCCGGCGTGGGGCGCTCCAGCGTGGTTAGAGCGGCCGCGTTCCATTCGATTACTTTTCTGTCGCGGTTTAGTACGAGATAACCACAGCCGAGGCGATCAAGCATGCCGGTGACGGATTCCAGGCTGCGTCTCTTTGGTTCGTCGCCCCCTGTCTCCGGCCGAGGATAAGCATATAAGGGCCGCGTCACCTGCGCGTCAGGGTTATACTTGGCTCCTGTCGTGATGTACCGGTCGCCCGCAACGGCATCACTGTATCTATCGATCGTAGTCATTTTCCAACCTCCCCAAAGGTCCATCAGCCCGCAATAACATGTCCGGGATTTACGAACAGTCTTCTTGCAGAGAGCTCGCAAAAAATGCGCTCCCTACTGTCTTGAAACTCGTTATATTCTGATGAGTTCTGCTCGCCCCTGCTTGATAAAATGCGCGCTGTCATAGTGGTATGGCAATCCCGCAGTCGGACTAGGTTGTACGTTTTTCGCTCTAGTCTCGACGGCCTAGTCAAAAGGTAGTAGTTTATGTCGATGAATTGGCAGTCGCGCAGGTCGGATTTGAACCCAACAGGCAGACTGCTAACTCACCTTGCCTCCGCATCGGTACTGGCTGCTACGCTGATATTTGAAACAAAGGCGTCAGCATACATCGGAGAAGGGTCGAGTTTCCTGGAATTCATTCCAGCTATTATTATCATTTCCTACCTTGAAGACCGTGGTCCTGCGCTTGCGGCGACGGTCCTGATGGTGGCCGCCGGCTTATGGACACGAAGCACCCTGCATGGTCAGATCTCCGGCGAAGATTGGGCGCGCGCCATTCTGCTTCTGATTTCCGGTGGCGTGATTGCCATGACATTCCACCGGCTGCGGCAGGACGTCCGTGAGCTGCTGGAGGTAGCAGAAGCCAGGCTCGCTGCCGTCGAAGCAACCGAAAGCCGCTATCGTTGGGCTTTCGAGCGCGCCGCCATGGGGTTCGCAAACACCAACGAGAAAGGTGAGCTGCTGCAATCCAACAGACGCCTCAGCGAGATGACAGGCTACGAGGAGGAGGAGCTTGCCCAATTGCAGCTGGAGACACTCGTTCATCCGGACGACCGTGATGCCTTGGCGCAATCGCTGGCTGGCCTGGGCAAAGACTCTGCTTCGTTCGCTTCGGAGGTGCGTCTGTTAAGAAAGAACGGTTCGGCATTCTGGGCGCGGCTGACGCTGTCTTTGTCCGTGCCCGATGGGGTTCTCTCAGAGACCATTTTCGTGGTGGTCGACGATATCTCGGGACGACGAGCCGTGCACGAAGCGCTTCGGGCTCAGAAGGAGTGGCTGGATCTCGCTTTGTCTGCTGGACGCCTGGCCACGTGGCGGATCGACCTTAAAGACGGCATCGTCACCGGTTCGGGCGCATTCTGGGACATTCTCGGACTGCCCCCGGCCGGCAGCCGCCGGCTGGAGGAACTGTCGGCCGTCGTTCATCCGGCGGACTGGCCAAAGCTGGCTGTATCGAGAAAGCTCGCATCGGTCACGAACTACGACGTCGAGATACGCGTCCGACGACCGGACGGACATATCCGCTGGGTTGCTCTGCGCGGAAGGGAAGAGAAATACGATGATCGTCTACAGCGGCTCGGCGTCGCCGCCGACCTGACCGAGCGACGGCAAACCACACTGCTGCGTGCCGCGGCCAAGAAGCGGGAGCGCATCATGCTCGAGCAACGCCACAGGTTCATCAACCTGTTCCCGGTGATCACGGCACTGGTGAACATGGTCAATGTTCCAGAGAACAATGTCGCCAGGTACAAGGAGACGCTCATCGACAGGATCCGTTCGCTCGAGGCAACGCATCTGCTCCTTTCGGGCAACAGCAGCGGGTCGGGGATGCTTCACGATCTCGTTGTCCAGGAGTTGCAACCGTATATGGAGACACGCGAAATATCTGTCAGCGGTCCCTCGGTTACGATGTCGGGAGGTGCCGCCGAGAGCTTTGCGATGATTGTTCACGAGCTTGCGACCAATTCCTTGAAACATGGAGCGCTTGGCGATTCAAAAGGCCGGGTCGAGGTAAATTGGACGTTCGCATCGGAAGGTGCGGGCGGTGACATCGTGTTCGATTGGGTGGAATCAGGGCGGCGGCGGCCTTCAAAAGTTGTCCGCCATGGTTTCGGTTCAATGATAATCGGAGTGGATGGGGCGCCGCTTGTCGGTCACTCTCCCAAGCTGGAAATGACGGATCACGGGCTGCGATATTCGCTGCGGCTGTCGCGCAAGGAAATCGGCCCTTGACGCCAGTGGGCCAAGATCGGACAGCGCCGCCCCTTGCGTATCAAAAGAACGTGGTGCTCTAATTAATTGATATCCCTCGTTAACCACGTCTTCAGCATAACGGCAGCCTCCGTCCGATTCCGCACCCCAAGCTCACGCAAAACCGCAGCGGCATGGATTTTCGTCGTCGCTTCGGCGATCTCCAGATCGCGCGCAATTTCCTTGTTCGAATACCCTTCCGCCATCAGCTTGAGGACCTCCTTCTGCCTCGAGGTCAGCCTGCCAAGATTGCCGGTGGTGGTACGTCGGTGCGGGACCTGCTCGGAGGGAGCAGGTGCGTGAGTTGTCTGCGCAGCACCGGGGCGCGACAGAAGTGCAGGGACGTAGATGCGGCCCGAGAGGATTTCGTTGACGGCCATAACGACCTCTTCGTCTCTTTGCGACTTTACGATATAGCCATGAAGTCCGATCGACAGAGCCGTGAGTATCTCCGAGCGTGAATCGTTCCCGGAAACAATGGCAAATCGCGTATCCGGATAAGCTGACAGAATGCCGCCGAGCACTTCCTGATTGAACAATCCGGGCATGTTCAAGTCCAGGATCGCAAGATCAACGGACGCCTGCTCGGCCAGCAGACTGAGCGCGGCGTCGAAACACGACGCCTCAAATATCTCCACACCTGGAATGCCTGCGCTCAGAGCCAAGCGCAGGCCACGACGATACAGGCCGTGATCGTCGGCGATGACGATTCGATACATTGAACTACCCCAACGAAACCTGAATGGATTGAACCGTCACGGGCCTTTGGAGTCGTGGCCAATCACTCGTCAATTCATCCAGTCAACGCCAGCGATGCCCCAACACCGCAAGCCCAGTTTGCTAATATAATCCTAAAAGGCAGGTAAGGCTCCTCTTTTTTTGAACACGTCGAATCATCCGTTCCTATCCTTCAGGACCATGTGCCAACGCCTCGAGACGATGCCGATAGCTCGCGATCGCCAATGCCCATAGCGAGGCGTGTTTTTCGATTGCCGATCGGGAACTTAGTGATTTAACTTCCACACAATTGTCGGGCACCGCGACCGACAAGACGGAAGGGGACTGTCGTGAGCGAAGAGATCAGTGTCGCCGAAGCCTACCGCAAAGGCCGCACCATCTTCATGGGGCTGGAGTTGCTCATCGCGCCCGGTGCGCTCGTTCCCCGGCCGGAGACGGAGTTGCTCGGCACGACAGCACTTGATGTTCTGCGGCGAATGAACCTGCCGGCGCCGCGGGTTGTCGACATGTGCTGCGGGGCCGGCAATCTGGCCTGCGCCATCGCGCATTACGCCCCTGCCGCGCAGGTCTGGGCGAGCGATCTCACCGATGGATGCGTCGCGGTCGCGCGCCGCAACGTCGCCCATCACGACATGGCAGATCGCGTGTCGGTGCTGAGGGGTGACTTGTTCAGTGCTTTCTCGAGCCTGGAACTCGACAGCACGATCGACGTGATCGTCTGCAACCCGCCTTACATTTCGGAAAAGCGGCTCGAGGGCGACCGCGCGCATCTGACCGAGTTCGAGCCGCGTGAAGCGTTTGCAGCCGGCCCCTACGGCCTGAGCATCCATATGCGGGTGATCAAGGACGCGCCGCGCTACTTGCGGCGCGGAGGCATGCTGCTCTTCGAGGTCGGTCTCGGCCAGGATCGGCAGGTCATGCGTTTGCTGGAGCGCTCAAAGTCCTTCGAGGGGATCCGGGCGGTCACGAACGAAGCCGGCGAGGGAAGGGTGGTTGTGGGACATACCACGCCGTGAGCGTCAGCCATGCCGCAACTGCCGGCTCAATTTCGCGGTGTTCACGGTTCTGGCGCGCTGCAGCAAAAAGCAAAAAAGTGGCGCTTACTCGCGTCTTTGATCAGCTTTTTGGGCTTTTCTTGATTTATTCGGTGCTATTACAAGCCCGCTGGTGTCTGAGTTTGCGTCGGAGACAAAGCTGTATGCAAAGATGTGTCCCCGGTTCTCGTCGGTTACTCGAATCCAATCCTTTTCCCACGTTCGGAGCGTAACATGTCGATCTGTCGACATGGCGGCGGCTTTGAAAGGGCTCGGCGCGTTGATGACACGCACCGTAATCACTTCATCGCCCTCCATTTGTTCGACGAGGTACGTCTGCATAAGGCCTCCCCAGCACCCATTGCAACCTAAACGTAAGCCCAAGAGTTCGGTTGCAGCGTAGCAAAGACATTTTCGACAAATGTGACGAACCGACGTGGCCTCTGCCCGGCCGGTCCGAGAAGGGCGGCTACGGCTCAGTAAATACGGAGGTTCGGCATATGAAACCTTGCCCCGGGCTGGTAGCCCAGCCGCTTACCGATCGTTTACGTCTCGGATATTGCCGGAGCGTTTGATGAGAAGGAAGCCTCAAGGCGTGCGGGCGAGGATTAGCCCTGGATCGACCAGGCGGCGCGCAGATCGTTGGCTTGGGCGATCCTGACGCCACAAGCAGTCAGAGCGCCTTTGGTTACTGTTACGAGCGCGGCATTGTCCTTGGCAGTTGTGCCGTCGGCCAGAGTAAAATTGTTCTCGAAGCCGACGCGGGCATGACCGCCCAGCAGCGCGCCGGCCGTGACGCAGGCGGTTTCGTGCCGACCGAAGGCACAGACCATCCAGTGCGCGAAGCGCGGGCGGTCCTGCGCAAGGAAGGGAAGCAGATCGGCCGGTCGCGAAACCTGTCCCGGGGTGTAGCGGCCGAGCACATAGAGCACCGGGATGTCGTCGAAAGGCACCAGCCCGCGCTGCTGCATGGCGGCCAGGGCCGACGCCTCTTCGGGCGCGTAAAGGATGATCTGAGGGGCGATCCGCTCGCGCTTCAACCACGACAGGAACTGCGCGAAAGCGGTCTCATGGGCAGGGTCCGGCACCAGTTCGCGCAGCGCCAGCGAAACCGCCTCGGGGCGGGCAGCGCGCACCACCGCCATCTGCTCGGCCGGCTGGTAGCGGCCGATCGCTTCGCTGGTGATCTGGATGATCAGCCGCTCGCCTACCGCATCACGTAGCGCTTTCGTCGTCTCGCGATAAGCGTGCGCGTCGAGCAAATGGCCGCCGTCGCGGTCGCGGACATGCGTATGGATCATGGCGGCGCCCGCCTCGAGGCAGGCGGCGGCGGTCCGGGCCAGTTCCCAGGGGCCGATCGGCAGGGCAGGGTGGTCTTGCTTGCCACGCCGTCCACCATTCGGCGCAACGGCGATTGCCGTCGGTGCGATAAGTCCGGGGCCGGTGGCGTCCCTGTCGACGGTCATAGGCTCAGTCCAACTGTTTCAGTATTGCACAGTATGTAACATATGTTGCATGATAGGTTCGCTGCAAATCGCGCCATCGTCAATCGGGGAAGGCATGACACACATCCTGCATCGCCAGATTCATGCGAGCCTGCCCGTCGCGGCTGGCGGCAAGGGCATCGAACTCTTCGACCGCGATGGCCGCGCCTATATCGACGCGTCAGGCGGCGCGGCGGTTTCCTGCCTCGGCCACGGTCATCCCGAGGTGACGGCCGCGCTCCACGCGCAGGCCGACAAGCTCGCCTATGCCCACACCAGCTTCTTCACCAACGAGCCGGCCGAGACATTGGCCGACAAGCTCGTCGCCGGCGCGCCACAAGGTATCAGCCACGCCTACTTCGTGTCCGGCGGCTCCGAGGCGGTGGAGGCGGCGCTCAAGATGGCACGGCAGTTTTTCGTCGAGATCGGCAGGCCAGAGCGGCGAAACGTCATTGCCCGCCGACAGAGCTATCACGGCAACACGCTCGGCGCTCTCGCTGCCGGGGGTAACGAGTGGCGCCGCGCCCAATTCCGCCCGTTGCTGATCGACACGCATCATATCGACCCATGCTATGCCTACCGCTTCCAGGAAGTCGGTGAGAGCGAGGCGGCCTACGGCCTGCGCGCCGCCAAGGCGCTCGAGGATAAAATTCTCGAACTCGGTCCGGACACCGTCATGGCCTTCGTCGCGGAACCTGTCGTCGGCGCGACAGCAGGAGCGGTGTCCGCAGTTCCCGGCTATTTCAGGCGTGTCCGTGAAATCTGCGACCGCTACGGTGTGCTCCTCATCCTCGATGAGGTGATGTGCGGCATGGGCCGCACCGGCACGCTGCACGCCTGCGAGCAGGACGGCGTCGCGCCCGACCTGATGACGATCGCCAAAGGGCTCGGTGGCGGCTACCAACCCATCGGTGCGGTGCTGCTTTCGCGCCGCATCTTCGATGCTTTCGCCGAAGGCTCCGGCTTCTTCCAGCACGGCCACACCTATATGTGCCATCCGATGGCCTGCGCGGCGGCGCTCGCCGTCCAGGAGGTGATCGCTCGCGACGATCTGCTTGCCAATGTCCGGGCGATGGGAGCGCATCTTTCGCGGCGACTGGGCGAACGGTTCGGCAACCATGCCCATATCGGCGACATTCGCGGGCGCGGCCTTTTTATGGGTGTAGAGCTGGTCGAGGATCGCTCTACCAAGGCGCCCTTCGAACCGAAGCGGAAGCTCAATGCGAGGATCAAGCGCGAGGCGATGGCGCGCGGCCTGCTGGTCTATCCCGCAGGGGGCACGATCGACGGCGTGCGCGGCGATCATGTGCTGCTGGCGCCGCCCTTCATCATAGACGCCGCGGCAATCGACGCGGTTGTCGAACGGCTCGGCGACGCGATAGACGCTGCGGTGGCATAGCCAGCGGCCTTCATTCCGGCAGATAGGCGCCGAACGCCTGTAACTCCAATTCCGTCTCCCTGACGCGAGCCGCCGCGGCCGGCCCGCTGCGCGCCAGCATCGTTGCGGCCAGCGCTTCCACGATAGCCATAGCTGCGGCTACCGATGGGAAGAAGGACGGGCTGTCGGTTGAGAATCGCAAGACAACCTTCGCATGCCGCGCGATCGGAGCGGCCATGCTGTCGACGATCGCGACAATCGGAACGCTGTGTCGTTGCGCAGCCTCCACCACCGGCCCGAGTTCACGCGAATAGGGCGAAAAGCCGATCGCGACCACCGCTTCCTTCTTTCCAAGCGCTGCAAGTTCCGCCTCGATCGCACCGCCGTCGCCGCCGAGCAGCGTGATCTCGCGCCGAAACATCCGGCAGAGATAGACGAGCGCGTGGGCGGGCGCGCGGCAGCTTCGGAACCCGGCGACACGTATGCGCTGAGCCTTCTCCAGTATCGCGCAGGCCTTTGCGATTTCTTCGCTGCCGTTGACCGCTTCGGCCGCCGCCAGATTGGTCGCCGTCGTCCTCAGCGATTCGGCGAAGATCGCCTCCGACCGGCGTCGGACAAGCGCATCGGCCCTTGCCGCGAAAGGCGCCTTGCCGGAGCGCAGCCGGTCCTCGAACGGCTTGCGCAGCGCCGCCCAGTCGCCGAAGCCCAGCCGCCGCGCCAGTCGCACGAAGGTCGTCGGTGTCACCTCTGATCGCGAGGCCAGCACCCGCATGGAAACCAGCGCCACCTCGTCGGGATGATCGACCAGGAAACGCGCCGCCTTGCGCAGTTCCGAGCTCAATTCGGGGAGTTCGGTCAGTATGCGCGCCAAAAGCGCGTCGAAACCCATCTCCCGCGTATTCATTGTAACAACCATTTCTCTTGATTGATAAAGCGCAACAATCGTAGCATGCATCGACGTGCCTTGACACCAAAACACCGGACGGCCGCGACGGCACGCAAAGTACCAAGGGAGAACCAGATGAAACATGCCCGGACTGCACGCCTCGGAGCGCAGATCGCCGCTTTGTCGGCGGCGCTGCTGTTTTCGGCCAGCGCAATGGCGCAGCAGAATTTCGTTACCATCGGGACCGGTGGCGTCACCGGCGTCTACTATGCCGCCGGCGGCGCTATCTGCCGTTTGCTCAACAAGGATCGCAAGACACACGGCATCCGCTGCTCGGTCGAATCGACTGGCGGATCGGCATTCAACGTGAACACGATCAAGGAAGGCGAACTCGACTTCGGCATGGCCCAGTCGGACGTCCAGTACAACGCCTACAAGGGGCTGGAATCGTTCAAGGACGGAGGCCCCCATACCAACCTGCGCGCGGTTTTCTCGATCCATCCAGAGCCGTTCACGGTGCTGGCGCATCCCAATGCCGGCGTGACGAAATTCGAGGATTTTAAGGGCAAGCGTTTCAACGTCGGCAATCCCGGTTCCGGGACGCGCGCCTCCATGGAGCGTCTGCTCGGTGCGATGGGCTGGACGTTGGCCGACTTTTCGCTCGCATCGGAGCTGAAGGCTGACGAGCACGGGCCGGCGCTCTGCGACGGCAAGATCGACGGGTTCTTCTACGGCGTCGGCCACCCTTCAGCGAACATCCAGGATCCGACAACCACCTGCGGCGCCAAGCTGGTACCGTTGACTGGAGAGGTCGTGGACAAGCTGGTCGCCGAGAATCCGTACTACGCCAAGGCGATCATTCCGGGCGGACTCTACGCCAACAATCCAGACGATACCGGGACTTTCGGTGTGCTCGCCACGCTGGTCACTTCGGCCAAGGTTCCCGATGAGAGCGTCTACCAACTGACCAGGGCGGTGTTCGAGAATTTCGACGAGTTCAAGTCGCTGCACCCGGCCTTCGCCAAGCTCGATCCCGCCAAGATGGTTGCGGAAGGAAATTCTGCGCCGCTGCATCCGGGCGCTGAAAAATACTTCAAGGAGAAGGGCTGGTTGAAGTAGGCTTCGTGACCTGACGACGGTCCGGCGGGTCAGTTGATCCGCCGGGGCCATCCGCAACAGGAGACGACGTCATGAGCGAAGTGAAGGCACAACCGGCCGGCGTCGATCTCGAAGAGCTCGAACAACTCGTCGCGGAGGCCGACACGGGTGGCCGGCATCCGGCTGGAACGGTCGGGCGCATTCTACTCTGGGTTGCAGTCGCGTGGTCGCTTTTCCAGCTCTGGTACGCTTCGCCTTTGCCGTTCGTGTTCGGCTTCGGCATCCTCAATGACACGGAAGCGCGCGCCATCCATCTTGGCTTTGCGCTGTTCTTGACCTTCCTCGCCTATCCGGCGCTGAGATCCTCGCCCCGCGATCACGTGCCGCTGCTCGACTGGGTGCTGGCCGTGGTCGGCGGATTTGCCGGCGCCTACCTCTTTCTCTTTTACGTCGTGCTTTCCGGACGGCCGGGCCAGCCGACCACACTCGATCTGGTGACCGGCACCGTTGGCATCCTGTTGCTGCTCGAGGCGACGCGCCGTGCGCTCGGCCTGCCGATGGTGGTCGTGGCCTGTACCTTCATCTTCTACACCTTTGCCGGCCAGTACATGCCGGACGTGATTCAGCATCGCGGCGCATCACTCACCAAGTTTCTCAACCATCAATGGCTGACAACCGAAGGCGTCTTCGGCATTGCACTTGGCGTGTCGACGAGCTTCGTCTTTCTCTTCGTCCTGTTCGGCACGCTTCTGGAAAAGGCAGGCGCCGGCAACTGGATGATGCAGATCTCCATCGCGCTGCTCGGCCATCTGCGCGGCGGCCCGGCGAAAGTCGCGGTAGTCTCATCGGCCCTCAACGGCGTTGTGTCCGGCTCATCCGTCTCCAACGTGGTTTCAGGCGGCATCTTCACCATCCCGCTGATGAAGCGCACCGGCCTTTCCGGCGTCAAGGCGGGCGCCATCGAGGCTTCAGCCTCGATCAACGGCCAGATCATGCCGCCGGTCATGGGCGCGGCCGCCTTCCTGATGGTCGAATATGTCGGCATTCCCTATTCGGAGATCGTCAAGCACGCGCTGCTGCCGGCGGTCTTCTCCTATATCGCGCTGCTCTACATGGTTCATCTCGAAGCGATAAAGATGGGCCTGAAGACGATCCCGCAGCGTCCGACGCCGGCAAGAGAACGGATGCTGCGGATGGGACTGGGACTGTCGGGCAGCGTTCTCGCCGTCTGTATCGTCTATTACGGCATTATTGCTATCCAGGCTGTCTCCGGTGGGGCCGCGCCGCCGCTGCTGGCGCTCGCCGGCGTCGCTCTCTACGTCGCCTCGGTCTGGTATTCCTCGCGCTATCCGGACCTCGCACTCGACGATCCGAACGCGCCAATCCTGGAACTGCCGCGCGCCTGGGACGTCACGCGGACCGGGCTCGATTTCCTCATCCCGATCGCGGTGCTTCTGTGGTGCCTGATGGTCGAGCAGATGTCGCCCGGCCTTTCGGCGTTCTGGGCGACCGTTTCAATCCTCGCTATCGTCGCCACCCGCAAGCCGCTGATGGCGCTGTTCCGCAAAGAAAATCTCGCCGCCTCGGTGCGGGCTGCCTGGGAGGATCTGATCGACGGGCTGGCGCTCGGCGCCCGCAACATGATCGGCATCGGTATCGCCACGGCCACCGCCGGCATCGTCGTCGGCACGATCACGCTGACCGGTCTCGGCCTGATGATGACGGAACTCGTCGAGTTCATCTCCGGCGGCAATGTCATCCTGATGCTGATCCTGATCGCCGCGATCAGCCTGGTGCTCGGCATGGGCATCCCGACCACCGCAAACTACATCCTGGTCGCAACGCTGATGGCGCCGGTCGTGGTCGATCTCGGCGCCCAGGCCGGATTGCCGATCCCGCTGATCGCGGTCCACCTGTTTGTCTTCTACTTCGGCATCATGGCTGACATCACCCCGCCCGTCGGGCTGGCGGCGTTCGCGGCGGCGGCGATTTCCAAGGAAGATCCGATCGCCACCGGTTTCCAGGGCGCGCTCTATTCGCTGCGCACGGCGATCCTGCCGTTCGTCTTCATCTTCAATCCGGCGATGCTGCTGATCGGAGTCGACACCTGGCCGCAGACGATCTGGGTGGCGACGGTCTCGTTGATCGCCATCCTGCTGTTTTCGGCGGCGACCATGAACTGGTTCGTGACCAAAAGCCGGCTTTGGGAAAGTGCGGCGCTGCTGCTCATCTGCTTCACGCTGTTTCGGCCGGACTGGTGGCTCAACCAGGTGTCGCCGCCTTACGAGGAGTTGCCGGCGAGCGAGTTCCTGTCGGCGGTGGCGCAGACGCCGGCCGATGGCCGCATCAATTTCGTCGTCGAGGGTGTCGACCTCATGGGCGAAGATGTGCGCAAGACGGTCAACGTGCCGCTCGGCGAACCGGGCGAGCCGCTGGAGCGGCTGCGCGGCATCGGACTTACCATCACGCAAGCGGGCGACGCGCTGATGATCAGCAATGTCGATTTCGGATCCTACGCCAAGCGCATCGGGCTGGATGTCGGATATGACGTGGCGGCGGTGCTCAGAAAGGCCGACCAGCCCTCGAGCCTCATTCCGATCGGCCTGGCGCTGGCCGCGACCGCCGCCGTCGCCGGGCTGCAGTTCGCGCGGGCGCGCAAGCAGGCCGACAGGAAGGAAACCGGGCCGGCGCGCTGAGTCTGGAGTGGTTGCTACAGCTGGGGAGGCTCCGGGAAAAACTCCTCAGTCGGCGGTCAGCACCACCTTGAGGCTCTGCGAGCGGTCGGCGGCCAGGGCAAACGCATCGCGGGCCGCGGAGAGGGGGCGTTCGGCGGTCACCAGCTTCAGGACATCGATGTCCCCGCTGACGATGAGCTCGACCGCCTCGTTGAATTCTGCGCCGAAACGAAACGTGCCGTTCAGATTGATTTCCTTGGTCATCACCGCATTGGCGGCCACGGGGATCTGACCACCCGGAAGATTGCCGACCTGAACGACCGTGCCGCCGCGCCGGACGCTGGCGATCGCCGCTGCGAGACCGGCTGCCGTGCCCGAAATCTCGAACGCGACATCGATCGCCTTGTCGGCGGCGAGCGCCTTGAGCTCGTCGTCGCCGCCGAACAGGTTGATCGTCCTGTTCGCTCCAAGTTTGCTGGCGAAGGCGAGCGGCGGCGTGGCTATGTCGGCGACGGTGAGCTCGCCACATCCCTTGAGCCTGGCGGCGAGCATGGTCAGGAGCCCGATGGGGCCGGCGCCGATCAGGATGACGTTGCGGCCGGCGATGTCGCCGGCCCGTGTCACAGCATGCAGGCTGACAGCAAGCGGTTCGGCGAGTGCCGCCGCCTGGTAGGCGACAGCAGGCGGGACTTTGATGCATTGTGCCGGCGTGGCGTCGAACAGGCTGGCAAAACCGCCTTGCATGTGCGGCGTTTTCGACGCCGAGCCCATGAAATAGATGTTCTCGCAGAGATTGGCGCGGCCCTCCGCGCATCGCGCGCATTGTCCGCACCAGCGCGACGGGTTGACCGCCACGCGATCACCGACGACAAGCCCGGGCGCGTCCGCGCTGATTTCGACGATCTCTCCGGCGACTTCATGGCCGAGCACGAGCGGCGATGTGACGACAAAATCGCCGGTCCGCGCGTGGCGGAAATAGTGCAGGTCGGAACCGCAGATGCCGCCGGCGCCGAAGCGCACGCGCACCATCCCCGGCGCGAGGGGGCCGAGCGGGTGCTCGACGACGCGCAGATCTTCGGGGCCGAACAGTGTCGCGGCGATTGCACTGTCGATCAACGGATCAGCCCCAATTGCGTCGGCAGCCACAGCGAGATGGCGGGGATGAAGGTGATCAGGATCAGCGCGACGATCAACGGCACGAGCCAGGGCAGAATTGCCATGGTCGTACGCTCGACCGACAGCTTGGCGACCCGCGAGAGGACGAACAGCACCATGCCGAGCGGCGGATGGAGCAGACCGATCATCAGATTGAGCGTCATGATCAGACCGAAATGCACCGGATCGATGCCGTAGAGAACCACGATCGGCAGGAGGATCGGCACAAGGATCGTGATGGCGGCGATCGTGTCGAGAAAACAACCGACCACCAGCATCAGGATGTTGACCAGGATCAGGAACACCCATTTGTTTTCGGTCAGCGATGTGATGAAGACCGAGAACAGCTGCGCTGCCTGGCTGACCGTGAGCAACCAGGCGAAGATCGACGCTGCGGTGACGATGAAAAGGACCGACGCTGTCGTCTCGATCGTGTCGAAACTGGCCTTGGCGAGGGCTGAGAGTGTCATCGTCCGATAACGCACGAGCCCGAGAAACAACGACCAGATGACGGCGGCCATGGCAGCTTCGGTCGGCGTGAACCAGCCCATGGTCATGCCGCCGATCAGGATGATCGGCGTCATCAGCGCCATCACGGCGGAGAAATCGAAATACCAGTCGCAGGCGATCAGGATGACGAGCACAATGCCAACGGCAATGTTGAGCGACAGCCCCGTCTGAACAAGGACATAAACGGCGAGCGGAAAGCAGCACACGACGGCGACCTCGATCGAGGCGGCGGCGAGCCGGTTCAATTTGAACGGCGTGTCCGACCCCCAGCCCCGGCGGTGGGCGAAGATCGCGACCGTCACCATCATCAGCGCCGTCATAACGACGCCGGGCAGGATGCCGGCCATGAACAGCGCGCCGATCGAGACGTTGGCCATCATGCCGTAGATGACGAAGGGCAGCGATGGCGGGAAGATCGGGCCGAGCGTCGAGGAGGCGGCGGTGACGCCGACCGCCGCCTCCACGGGATAACCATGGTCGCGCATGGCCTTGATCTCGATGGTGCCGATGCCGGCGGCGTCGGCAAGGGCTGCGCCCGACATGCCGGCGAAGACCACCGATCCGATGATGTTCACCTGCGCGAGGCCGCCCTTCATCCAGCCGACAAGCGCCAGCGCGAAGGAATAGATCCGCCCGGTGACACCGGCGATGTTCATGAGGTTGCCGGCGAAGATGAAGAACGGCACGGCAAGCAGCGGAAAGCTCTCGACACCGGCGATCATGCGCTGCGCGGCGATGATGTCGGGCGCCACGCCATAGAAGACGAGATAGAGCAGCGACGACACCGCCATCGACACAGCGACAGGCACGCCGACCAGCATCAGGACGAGAAAGGCTCCGATCAGAAGCAGCATGGCCTATTCCCCCAATCCGTCGAACGCGGCGGGGCGCTCGAGCGCCGAGTAGCCGCGGCGAATGTTGCCGATGAAGACCTGGATGGCGCGCAGCATCATCAGCACGAAACCGGCGAAGACGGCGTAGAAGACGACGTTGCGCGGCAGGTTGATGGTGACCATCCGCTCGCGGTGGACGATCCCGACATAGCGCCAGAGGAGCCAGGACATGTAGGCGAAGAAGCAAATGGTAATCACATTGACCGCGAGCGCCAGGTAGCGCCCCGCCCCAGCGGGGAGATAGTGATAGAGCACGTCGACGTGGATGTGGCGCGTGGTGCGCGTGCACATCACCGAGCCCAGGAAGACCACGACGACGAGGCAGTTGATCGCGATCTCCTCGGTCCAGGCAAAACTGTTGTTCATGACGTAGCGCGTGAAGAACTGCAGAAACACGCAGAACGACATGCCCCAGAACACGGCGAGCGTGACCCAGTCCTCCACCGCGTATCGCGACAGATCGATGGGCGGCGCTTCTTCCTCGAAGGCATGCGCCAGTTCTTCTGGGGTAACCTGGGTGTGGACCTCTTGGGTCATCGGCAAGCTCCGGGCACTGTTGGACAGCGGGCTCGACAGACCCGACGCGCTTGTCGCGCCGGGCCCGGATCGATGCGGGTTACTTGACCGCGCGAATAGCCTCCCAGTCCTCCTTGCGGTAGCCGAACTCCTCGAACGTCACCTTCTCCATCACGTTCTTTTCGAAATCGGCGCGATCGACTTCGGTGACGGTGAGACCGCGCTCCTTGAAGGTTTCAACCAGGGCTTTCTCGCGATCGACGATGATCTTGGTCGCTCGCGCGGCGGCTTCCTGCATCACCTCGGTAAAGATCGCCTTGTCCTCGTCCGACAATTGCGACCAGCGCGATTGCGACACGAGCGTGTTGAGATGATCGACGATGTGCCCGGTCAGGATAATGTGCTTTTGCACTTCGTAGAACTTCTTGGCGTCGATCGTCGTCAGCGGGTTTTCCTGCGCTTCCACAGTGCCCTGCTGCAAGGCGAGATAGACCTCAGCGAAGGCGATCGGCGCGGTGTTGGCGCCGCAGGCGCGCGGCATGGCGAGATAGGCCGGCACATCAGGCACGCGGATCTTCAGGCCCTGCATGTCGGCGCATTTCTCGATGGGCCGGTTAGAGGTTGTGTGACGCGTGCCGTAGTAGGTGGTCGCGGTGATGTGATGGCCGGACGCCTCTTCGTAGCCGCCGGTCAACTCCTTGTATTTGTCGCTCTTGGTGTAAGCGAGCAGGTGATCGGCGTCGCGGAAAGTGAACGGGAAGTAGGTGACGCCGATCGGCGGGTATTCGCGGGCGGCGAAGCTCGATCCGGAGATGATGATGTCGACCGTGCCGAGGGTCAGCCCCTGGTTGATGTCGGCCTCCTTGCCGAGTTGCGAGGCCGGGAAGACGTCGATGGTGTAGCGGCCGTCGGTGCGCTTCTTGATCTCTTCCGCCGCCCACACGGACTCGGTGTGGAAGGGTTCGGACGTTTCGTAGACGTGGGCCCATTTCAGCGCGGTTTGTGCAGAGGCCGAAGCCATGGGCAGAGCGATTGCAGCGATCGTGCCTAGCAGAACGGCGTATTTCCTCAACATCGTATTCCTCCCTGTGATTGGATTTGACGGTGCCGACAGGATCCTCCCGGTCGGCTAACTAAGACCTTTTTAGTTTAAGCATCCGATGCTCTATTCCGCGACCTCCCTGGCCGAGGATTTCTCACCGAAATTGCGTGAGAATCTCAGTTGCGACTGACGCAGATGTTCCTGCATCGCGGCCTTGGCCCGTTCGGGCTCGCGCGCCGCGATCGCGTCGCGCACCGCGCGATGCTCCTCCGCGGCGGCCCGCCAGGACTCCCTGTTCTCGAAATAGCTCGACAGGCGTTCGAAATATGGATTCATGCGCTGGTCGAAAAGCTCGCCGATGCAGCGCACCAGCACTGCGTTTCCGAGAATGCCCGCCACCATCGTATGGAACTCGCGGTCGAGCGCGATCGTCGTCCTGGTCGGGTGAGGTATGTCCTCCATGCGGCGCAGCACGTCGTCCATATGTTCGATGTCGATCGGCCGAACCTGGAGGGCGGCTTCGGCGGCGATCGCCCCTTCGATGAACTCGCGTGCCCGCAACAGCTCGAACGGGCCTTCATCCATTTCTGCCGTCAAAATTTCGGCACGCGGTGGTTCGGTGACGTAGATGCCGGAACCGACGCGAATGCGTATGCGCCCCTCGACCTCGAGCGCGATCAGCGCTTCACGAACGGTCGGGCGGGAGATACCAAGCTGATCGGCCAGCTCGCGCTCGGTCGGCAGCCGATCGCCGACTGCGAACTCGCCCGCATCGATCAGCCGCCTGAGCTGATCGGCGATCTGTCGGTAAAGTCGACGCGGTTCAACGGCCTGGATCGGCATTGTTACCCACTTCAACGGAATCATCTGGCTGATCCCGGATTGGTAAATTGGTCTGACCTATTGATCGAAACCTGCCGCGAAAAAGGCAAGGAGTCAAGCAGCAGAGAACGCCCATGGAACCCATTCTCCGTGAACTGGCGTTTTTTTCGGCGCGGGAGGTCATCGATCGGCCCGGCTTCCATCGGCTTTAGCAAGAGGGATAGATCCAGCACCACGGACATCAATTCTTCAGCTCGCACTTCTCGATAAAGGAAGTGCCTGTCGCCTTGGGGTCATCGTCCTATTCTCAAGACCACCTTTCGCCCATCGGAAAGGATTCCCGTTCCTGTGCCAGTTGGAGGTTGTCTGCTGGTCAGCGAGAACACGAATCGGGTTGAGAGGTGCCCGCAAGCCATCGTTCCTTCTCCACGCGAAAAGGCAAGGTTGATGGTAGTTGTCCCTCGGCATTCGACCCCGGTATTGGTCTGCCCGCGAATAGTTCCGCGCCGTGTGATGCTGTTGACGGCAGCCTTCCCGGAAAAGGAGAGCGTCCCATCAATAGTCTGACCGGAGACTGGTGCCGTGATGATGAGCGGGTTTTGCGCCTGCGCGTAGCCGACGCCCCAAGCAATCAGCATTATCGCTAAGATTCGCCAGAAAGTACGGTGCATTTGGACGGTTCCTGTTGAGAACGCTGCAGTGCAGACTGCGAGACGGTCATGCTCGGCCTTGCCTGCCAGTCGGTCGTGTCCCACCGCGTGGTGTAGGTCGGCGGTAGCGAAGCCGCTCGCGAGCGCGCCCTCAACAGCGCTGTAGCGAGCGAGCGGCGTAGCGGCGGTCATCGATGTTCTTCGGTAGGGTTGGGTTGCTGACACCACCTGATTCGAAGGAACCACCAATGACCAGCGACATGATGAACCTGCGCACGCTCGTAGAGAAGACCCCCGACGCCGATATTCTGCGCGAGATGATCGGCTTTGCCGCCGAGCCGCTGATGGAGCTGGTAGCGGCCCTGCTATGTCGAAGGGAAGGGCGGTGGCGGACTGATGGTCGTAATCGATGTGCAACCCTGAAGCCCGCTCCGCAAGGCGAAACGTAGATGGATATCCTTGCCATCTACGGCGGCCTGTTTGCTATTGCCTTCGCCGCGGCGACCATCCTTCCGGCGCAGTCGGAGGCCGCCCTTGCCGGGCTCCTCGCCAGCGGTTCCTTCTCGCCCACAATGCTGGTTGTTGTCGCCAGTCTGGGCAACATCCTTGGTTCGGCGGTGAACTGGGGTCTTGGCCGAGGGCTCGAACGCTTCCGGGACAGGCCCTGGTTTCCGCTGCGCCCCGCGAGGCTCAACCGCGCCACGATCTGGTATCGCCGTTATGGAAAATGGTCGCTCCTGCTAAGCTGGATGCCGATCATCGGCGATCCCTTGACTGTGGTCGCCGGGGTTTTGCGCGAGCCGCTATGGAGCTTTGCCGTAATCGTCGCCGTCGCGAAAGTTTCGCGTTATGTGGTTGTCGCCGGAGCGGTGCTAGGTCTGATGTGAAATCGAAATGCAGACGTCGCAGCAGGTAATTGCCCTCACCTTTGGTTGCACGGCAACAAAGCGTCCGCATGAAGAATGCACCTCTTCGAACACGGCAACCGGACTCCGCGCCGACCGACAAATCCAATGGCTGCCGCCGAAGCCGCATTCAAGCCTGCCAAGAAGCCGGCCGCACCGGCTCGCGAAACCGCAGCTGTATGATAAACGCCGTCTCGACAGGGCACATAGGGTCGTGGCTGAATCACGCCTCTATGCCAAAGTTGCGCAATGGAAGAACCCGCTTGTCGTCCCGCTACGCAACTTGCTGGTAAAGAGCATACCGGAGCGTTTCATGGACCGGCAGCTCGAGGCGGTTCTCGATATAGATTTCGAGCCTGTCAGGGCCGCCGCCTAGCGCCGGCGACTAAACGCACACCAATCGTCCAATTTTTCTTGTCGGCGGCATAGTGGCCAAGGCCCTGGCGGGCGGGTGAAGGGGCGCCCATCTCATCCTGCGGCAGCCATAGGGGGACGCGCTGGCCATATCGCGGCGGAAGTAAGCGATGATTTTGCAGAAAGCCACTTGACCTTCCAGTAACTGGAAACTGTAGGCGGTAGGGAGTTGCCCATTTAGGAGTGCGCCATGACCGACCGTCACGATGACGCCACCCACACCGACGTATCGCATGGCCCGTGCTGTTCCTCGCACGCGTCCGCTACCTCAATCGTCGTCATCCGCGATCCGGTCTGCGGTATGACGGTCGATCCGGCCGCCGGAAAGCCTTCGGCGACCTTCGGCGGCCACAACTATCATTTCTGTTCGGAAGGCTGCAGGACGAAATTGATGAAGGAGCCGGAAGCCTTTCTCAAGGCGACCGATCCAGTTTGCGGCATGACCGTCGAGCGCGCCACAGCGAAGCACTTCGCGCGCCACGAAGGCAAGGGTTTCTACTTCTGCTCGGCCGGCTGCAAGGGCAAGTTCGAGGCCGACCCCGGCAAATTTCTGAGCGGCCAGCCAGCGTCGGAGCCGATGCCGAAGGGCACGCAATACACCTGCCCCATGCATCCAGAAATCGTCCGCGACAAGCCGGGCTCCTGCCCGATCTGCGGCATGGCGCTGGAACCGATGGGCGTGCCGACTGGCGACGAGGGTCCTAATCCGGAACTCGTCGATTTTACCCGTCGACTCTGGGTAAGTGCCGTCCTGTCGGTCCCGCTGCTTCTGATCACCATGGGACCGATGCTCGGCCTGCCGTTCCGCGACTGGCTCGGCGAGCGGCCGGCAGCCTGGACCGAGTTGGCGCTGGCGACCCCAGTGGTGCTCTGGGCGGCGATCCCCTTCTTCCATCGTGGCTGGGGGTCGATCGTCAATCGCAGTCCAAACATGTGGACGCTGATCTCGATCGGCGTCGGCACGGCTTATGTCTACAGCGTCGTGGCGACGTTGTTTCCGGATGTCTTTCCGCACCAGTTCCGCAGCCACGGCGGCACGGTTCCGGTCTATTTCGAGGCGGCCGCGGTGATCGTCGCGCTGGTCTTTCTCGGCCAGGTGCTCGAACTGAAGGCAAGGGAGCGCACCGGCTCGGCGATCCGCGCGCTTCTCGACCTCGCGCCGAAGACGGCCAGGCGGATTGCGGCGGACGGGTCGGAGACCGATGTGCCGCTGGACGAGGTGAATGCCGGCGAGAGGCTACGTGTGCGGCCCGGCGACAGCGTGCCGGTCGACGGCACCGTGCTCGAGGGCCGCTCCTCGGTCGATGAATCGATGCTGAGCGGCGAACCCGTCCCCGTTGAGAAGACAAAAGGCGACCCGGTTACCGGCGGCACGCTCAACAAGAACGGAACGCTCGTCATCCGCGCCGAGAAGGTCGGCGCCGATACGATGCTGTCGCGCATCGTCGAAATGGTCGCCAAGGCGCAGCGCTCGCGCCCGCCCATCCAGGGGCTCGCCGACCGGGTCTCCTATTATTTCGTGCCGACCGTGGTTCTGGTCGCCATCGCCGCCTTCATCGTCTGGGCGGTTATCGGCCCGCAGCCGAGCATGGTCTTCGCCATCGTGTCGGCCGTCTCGGTGCTGATTATCGCCTGTCCCTGCGCACTCGGGCTGGCGACGCCGATGTCGATCATGACGGCCACGGGGCGCGGCGCGCAGGCCGGCGTGCTGATCAAGGAGGCGGAAGCGCTGGAACGCTTGGCCAAGGTCGATACGCTGATCGTCGACAAGACCGGCACGCTTACCGAGGGCAGGCCGAGGCTGACGGATGTCGTCGGGCTCGACGGTTTTCCTGAGACCGAACTGCTCGGCCTTGCCGCCAGTCTGGAAAAGGGTTCGGAGCATCCGCTGGCCGAGGCGATCGTCGAGGGCGCGCGGGAGCGCGGCACAGAAATCGGCGAGGCCGGCGACTTCGAGGCCGTCACCGGCAAGGGAGTCCGAGGGGCCGTCAAGGGCCGCGCTGTCGCGCTCGGCAACGCGCTGCTTATGGACGATCTGGGCATCGGCCTGGAGGTGGCGAAGGAGCGTGCAGATGCGCTGCGGTCCGACGGCAAGACCGTGATGTTCGTTGCGACCGACGGCAGGCTTGCCGGTTTCGTCGCCGTTGCCGATCCGATCAAGGCGACAACGGTGGAAGCGATCCGCGCGCTGCACGACAGCGGGCTCAGGATCATCATGGCGACGGGCGACAACGAGCGCACCGCGAAAGCGGTGGCGGCGAAGCTCGGCATCGACGAAGTCAGGGCCGATATGCTGCCCGAAAGCAAGAAGACACTGATCGATGAGCTGCATGCCAAAGGCGCAGGCGTCGCGATGGCCGGCGACGGCGTCAACGACGCGCCCGCCTTGGCGGCGGCCGATGTCGGCATCGCCATGGGGACCGGCGCCGACGTGGCGGTGGAGAGCGCCGGCATCACTTTGGTCAAGGGCGACCTCAACGGCATCGTCCGGGCGCGGCGGCTGTCGCAGGCGACGATCCGCAATATCAAGCAGAATCTGTTTTTCGCCTTCGTCTACAACGCGCTCGGCGTGCCGATAGCGGCAGGTATTCTCTACCCGATCTTCGGCACGCTGCTGTCGCCGATGATCGCGGCAGCGGCAATGAGCCTTTCGTCAGTGTCCGTGATCGGCAACGCGCTACGACTTCGTTCTTTGAAGCTTTGAGGGTTAGATCATGAACATAGGTACCGCTGCAGAACAGTCCGGCCTGCCGCCAAAGACCATCCGATACTACGAAGACATCGGTCTTCTTAGGCCCGATCGTGCCGACAACGGGTACAGGGATTATTCGATGGCCGACGTGCATCGCCTGCGCTTCCTGCAGCGGTCGCGAAGCCTTGGCTTCTCTGTGGAGGAATGCCGACAACTCCTTTCGCTCTACGGCGACAAGGAGCGCGAGAGCGCGGATGTGAAGGCCATGGCGAAAGCCAAGCTCGCCGAAATCGACCGGAAACTTGCGGAACTCGCCGGACTGCGGGACATGCTCCGGCATCTGGCCGACCATTGCAACGGCGATGACCGACCTGCTTGCCCGATCATCGACGGGCTTGCTGGACACGGCACGGTTCGGTGAGGCGCGTCCCCATCATTGCAGCAGTCCTTGTCATCGCCGGGATCGCCGCCGGGACGGCGCTCCCGAAGACAGCCGTCGCCCCAGTCGTCGCCGAGCGCCAAGCGTCGATGAAGGCGATGGCGAGCGCCGCCAAGACCATCTCCGAAATTTTTGCCGGCAAGGTGGCCTACGATGCCGCAGCCTTCAAGGCGGCAACCGAAACCATTCGCCGCCGGTCCGGAAGTGCCATGGTAGACGCATTTCCAGCGGACTCGCTTGGTGAACCCTCGGCCGCTAAGGCGGATATCGGTCAGTCCCAAGAAGAATTCGCCGCGCTCGCTCGCCATCTCGAAAGCCTGGCAGCGGCGCTGTCAGATGCGGCTGACGATGCGCCCGATGGCATTACGGAAGCCATGAGGATGAAACCCGGAATTGCGATGGGCAGCAGCCTGCTCGGAAAACGGGCTGGCGGCGCGGCCGATTCCGATCCTTCGAAGATCCCAGCCGAACACGTATTCCATCTGATGCTGCAGAACTGCACGAACTGCCACGCCAAGTTCAGAGAGAAACCGCAGTAGGCAAGGCATCGACTTCACCCGATGCCGGACTAGGTGACATTGACGACAATCGACAGGAATCCTGCAATGTTCGTACAGCCCGTCGACTACTTCCTTGCAGTCTGGTTCGTTCTTGCGGGCCTCAGCACGGCTTACGTCGCGTGGGATCAGTTCCGCAACAACCCCGAACCCGTGGTGATGAAATGGGGTTTCATCCTGGTCACGCTCTATATGGGGCCGCTGGGGCTGTTGATCTACGTGCTGGCCGACAAGGAGCCTCGGCCAGGCGAACATGAGGCGTTCACCAAACCGCTCTGGAAGCAAGGCGTCGGCTCGACGATCCACTGCGTCGCCGGAGACGCCACCGGCATCATCCTCGCTGCGGCAATCACCGCCGCTCTCGGGCTGCCGATGTGGATCGATCTCATTGTCGAGTACGTTGCCGGTTTCGCATTTGGCCTGTTCATCTTCCAGTCGCTGTTCATGAAATCGATGATGGGCGGCACCTACTGGGAGAATGTCCGCAAGAGCTTCATGCCGGAATTCATCAGCATGAATTTCATGATGGCGGGCATGGCGCCGATCATGAGCTTCCTGATGATGGGCAGCGACATGCGGGCCATGGAACCGACCGAGCTCCTGTTCTGGGGCGTGATGTCGTTCGGCGTGATCGTTGGCTTCATCACCGCATATCCCGCCAACGTATGGATGGTGGCCCGTGGCCTGAAGCACGGGCTTATGACCGAACGCGAACCGGAGTTCGACAAGGCAAGGGAAGGCAAGCGCGAGCACGCACATGGCGGCGCGGAAGCCGGAATCGCGAGGCACCACGCTCATACACGCCTCGACGAACACGCCAACCCCGGACATGGCGGCCCGGGCGGCAATCCTGGGGCTGGCCGTCATGGATCCGGCCATGGCTCTCCCATGTCGATGGGCGGAGGCGGGTCGCATGGTTCGCATGGCGGTCACGGGATGGAATCGGATGCAACCGTGCCGCAACTCACGGCCTTCGGCGGCGTGTCCGTACTCGCGCTGGCGTTCGGCATGATCGCTCCGGCCAATTGGGTGAACCTCACCCTCAGCGCGCGAGACGTCGGCGGCGCCATCATGCCGCCCGGCATGATCATGGACCGCGACACGCCGGCTGCAGCGATGCTGGACAAGGCCGCCGTGCATCCTCGCCTGATCACGGCCAGCCATGGCCTGGAAGTTCGCGGCGACCGGGAACTGGAAGCTAGGATGCAGAACGGGGTAAAGGTGTTCGACCTGGAAACCTCGGTCATCCGCTGGGCGATCCTGCCGGACGTGAAAGTCGACGCCTATGCGATCAACGGTCAGGTTCCCGGCCCGCGGCTGCATATCCGGCAAGGCGACCGGGTGCGCATCAATGTGACGAATCGGCTGCCGGAGAGCACGACCCTGCACTGGCACGGGTTGATCCTGCCGAACGAAATGGATGGCCCGGCCGAGATCACGCAGGAGCCGATCCCGCCCGGCGGCAGCTACCGATATGAATTCACGGCGGGCCAATCGGGGACCTACTTCTATCACTCGCATGACCATGTCGATCGCCAGCAAGCGCTCGGTCTCTACGGCGCACTCATCATCGATCCCGCCAATCCCCAGGACGAGATTGCCGCAGACCACGACTATGTTATTCAGCTTCAGGAATGGCTGATGCGGGAGGGCCTGACTTTTCCGTCGATGCCGATGGATGGCGGGCAGCCGAATTATTTCACCATCAACGGCCGCGCCTATCCGTCAACGGACACGATCAGGATGAAGGTCGGCGAAACTCTGAAAGTGCGCTTCATCGGCACCAATAATGGGTTTATCCACCCGATGCACATCCACGGCGGTCCATTCGAAGTTGTCGCCCGCGATGGCGAGACTATCCCGGAGTCGGCACGATTCCTTGCCGATACGGTCAACGTTGGACCAGGGCAACGCTACGATGTCGTCTGGCAGGCACGTCGGCCCGGAAAATGGCTGATCCACTGCCATATCGGGCATCATACGACCAACAACAATGTTGAAGAGAAGGGCGGTGGCGGACTGATGGTCGTGATCGATGTGCAACCCTGAAGCCCGCTCCTCAAGGCGAAACGTAGATGGATATCTTGGCCATCTACGGCGGCCTGTTTGCCGTTGCCTTCGCTGCGGCGACAATCCTTCCGGCGCAGTCGGAGGCTGCCCTTGCAGGGCTCCTCGCCATTGGTTCCTCCTCGCCCGCGATGCTGGTTGTTGTCGCTAGCCTAGGCAACGTCCTGGGTTCTGCGGTGAACTGAGGTCTTGGTCGAGCGATCGAACGCTTTCGGGACAAGACCTGGTTTCCGCTGCGTCCCACGGCGCTCGACCGCGCCACGGGTTGGTATCGATGCTATGGAAGATGGTCTCTCTTGTTCAGTTGGGTACCGGTCATCGGCGATCCGCTGACCGTGGTCGCGGGGGTGTTGCGCGAGCCTCTGTGGAGCTTCGTCGCGATCGTCGCCGTCGCGAAGGTTGCGCGCTATCTGGCTGTCGCCGGAACGGTGCTGAATCTGATGTAACCGACCATGCAGCGACAGTAACATGCCGTTGCGTTCACTTTTGGTTGCACTGCAGCAAAATGGGCGCAGGGTGCCTTGACAAATCAGCCGAACAATTGTCCGAAGGGGAGGATGAGGAATCTTGGCCGAATCTCGACTGCTGGACTGGCACCGCTCCGGGCGGTGCTGGCGGTCGTGTTCCTGGTCATGTCGGCTCTTCAGCCTGGTCTGTTCGCCACTGCGAACGCTACGGGTTTTCACAGCGACGCGGGGATGAATCTCCCTGCCGAAGACCACTCCCACGAAATGGGGGGTCACGACCACGGCGCCGCTGTCGACGACTCGGACATGTCAGAGCACGATCACGGTACCAAGAATTCCAGCGAGAAAAGCTGCGAAGTCCATTGCGCGCCGGCCAATGCCGTGCCGGTCGATTGTCCCGACCTGGAGCGCGTTGTCTCCCGCTGCTTTGCGGCCGTTGTTACCGAAGTCTCGGCAGGCGGCGAGTACACCGCCCATATAAGACCTCCCAGACCCCTGAGCTGACGCGCCTCTCTGGGGCGTTCGCGCGCAGCGTTCGGAATCCGTTCCGGCGCGGCCAAACGCATACGTCAAGCTTCAGGTCCACAATGAAAATCGCAAATCTCGCGATGCTCGCATCGCTGTTCGTTGCCGGATGCGCGGCAACCACGCCGCCGGACATCCTTCCGGCCTTCAGTCCGGCCGATCCCGTGATGGGCATCCGCGATACGCACTACCACCCGGTCATCGTCGACTATCACCACCGGGAGCCTGTCGATCCGCAGAATTGGCGGCGTCTCAATGAGGAGCGCTCCCCTTCGAAGCCGGGAGCCGGATCATGAAGCGCCGGTTCCTGACCATGGCTACGGTCCTAGCCATGCCGCTGATCGCTGCCGGATGCGCGACCAACGGGGCCCTTGAGGGTATTTCCGACCCCATGGCCGGCTTCACGACAGTCGCGGCGCGCGCCGAATCCGTAACCGGCAAGAAAACGGTGTGGGTGCAGTCCAGCGAGGAGGCGAGGGGGGTCTCAGAGCGCGTGAAAAGGCTCGTTCAGAAGAAGACGATCGGTCCAGACGTCGCGGTGCAGGTCGCCCTGCTCAACAACAAGGGCCTGCAGGCCGCCTACGCCGACATCGGCCTGTCGGCGGCCGATGTCTGGCAAGAAGGGATGCTCGTCAATCCTACGATCTCGGTGGGCATGATTGGTGTCGATCCAGTGAAAACGATCGAAGGGGCGGTGGTCAGCAACATCCTTGCGCTGGCGACCCGTGAACGCCGCGTCGTAGTCGCGGATGCGCGGTTCCGTCAGGCGCAGCTTCGGGCCGCCGAAGAAACGCTCCGGCTGGCCGCCGATACGCGGCGGGCCTGGATCAATGCTGTATCGGCCTGGGAAAGCGTTTCCTACTTGAATCAGGCGCAGGCCGCCGCCGACGTTGCTTCGGAACTCGCTCAGAAACTTGGCGAGACCGGCGCTTTCACAAAGACCGGCCAGGCCCGCGAACACGTCTTCTATGCGGAAGTCGTCGGCCAGGCGGCGGAGGCGCGTCTCGCTGCTCGGACCGCCAAGGAGGATCTCACCCGCCTGATGGGCCTTTGGGGACCCGACGTCGATTATTCTGTCCCGAACGCGCTTCCAGGGTTGCCTAAAGGCGCCAAGGCCAAGCGCGCGATCGAGGTGGAGGCGCTAAGAAATCGCGTCGACCTTGAGATCGCGAAGCTTGAGCTGGAGGCGCTGGCGAAATCCTATGGTCTGACCGAGGCGACGCGCTACGTCACCGACCTCGAACTTCTTACCGGCGTGGAAGTGGAGCGCGAGGAGTCGGAGGAAGGCGGAACCGAGACGAGTACTGCACCCATCCTGGAACTCGAGTTTGTCATCCCGATTTTCGATACCGGCAAGGCACGCATGCGAAAGGCCGAGCTTGCCTATATGCAAGCTGCCAATCGGATGGCGGAAAAGGCGGTCAACGTCCGATCCGAGGCGCGGTCCGCCTATGACTCCTACCGTTCGACCTACGACATCGCTCGGCACTATCGGGGCAGTGTCGTGCCGCTACGCACAAAGATCGAGGCGGAGTCGGTCCTCACCTACAACGGCATGATCACCAACACGTTCGAGCTACTCGCGGACACCCGCGCGAAAATCAGCTCGATCATGCTTTCCCTCAACGCCAAGCGCAATTTCTGGCTGGCTGACGTCAATCTCGGGACCGCCATCCACGGCGGCGGCGGGAGCTCGCCCGAAGGCGGCGACGCACCGGCCGCAGCCGAAGCGGGCGCTGAAGGCCACTGAACTCAAGGAGACGAGAAATGCTTTCAAGACGTCAGTTGCTAGGCGCGGGAGCCCTGCTCGCCGGCGCCACTGCATGGACCAAAACCTCGGCGATGGGCCTGCCGGACGCAGCCGTTATGGAGTCCCCGGAAATGCAGCCGCCGATCTTCCCGACGAGCGGACCTGACTACCAGCCGGTCGTGACGCTCAACGGCTGGACCCTTCCGCATCGCATGAATAACGGCGTGAAGGAATTTCACCTTGTCGCCGAGCCGGTCGAGCGGGAGCTGGCGCCCGGATCTACTGCGTATTTGTGGGGCTACAACGGTCAATCTCCCGGTCCGACGATCGAGGCGGTCGAAGGCGACCGCGTGCGCATCTTCGTGACCAACAAGCTTCCCGAGCACACCACCATCCACTGGCACGGCATGATCCTGCCAAACGGCATGGATGGCGTGACCGGTCTTACTCAGCCCGGAATCCCGCCGAGCAAGACCTTCGTCTACGAGTTCGACCTCGTGAAGAGCGGGACCTTCATGTACCACCCGCACGCCGACGAAATGGTCCAGATGGCCATGGGCATGATGGGTTTCTTCGTCATTCATCCCAAAGACCCGAAATTCATGCGCGTGGATCGCGATTTCGTGTTCCTGCTGAACGCTTTCGACATCGAACCGGGGTCGTACGTCCCACGCATCGTGGAAATGACGGACTTCAATCTCTGGGCCTGGAACAGCCGCATCTTTCCGGGGATCAGCCATCTTCCAGTGGCGAAAAACGATCGGGTCAGGGTCCGCGTGGGCAACCTGACCATGACCAATCATCCGATCCACATGCATGGCTACGACTTCGAGGTGACCTGTACTGATGGCGGCTGGGTCCGGCCGGAGGCCCGGTGGCCGGAGGTGTCGATCGACATCCCCGTCGGCGCCATGCGGGCATATGAGTTCGAAGCCAAATATGAGGGCGACTGGGCAATCCATTGCCATAAGTCGCACCACACAATGAACGCCATGGGCCACGACGTGCCCACATACATCGGCGTCGACAACTCGAAGGTCACCGACAAGATCCGCCGGGTCCAGCCCGAATACATGGCCATGGGTGACCGCGGCATGGCCGACATGGGCGAGATGGAGATGCCGCTTCCCGACAACACGATCCCGATGATGACCGGCTGGGGCCAATTCGGCGCCATCGAGATGGGCGGCATGTTCTCAGTCGTGAAGGTTCGCGAGGGCCTCGCCTCGAACGATTACGCCGATCCGGGCTGGTACCAGCATCCGGAGGGAACCGTGGCTTACGAATGGAAGGGGGATGTCCCCGCTCCGACGAAATCAGGCGACGCAAAAACGATGGCCCCGGCGGCGCGCGGCGGTCACGGCAAACAGGGATGAGAAACCGAAACCCCGCAACCTCAACAATGAGAGAAAGTGCAGCATGAAACATATTATCGCAGCGGCCGTTTTGATGGCGGTCAGTTCGGGAACAGCTCTTGCCGGTGGAACCCACGCCGGAGGCCATGGCGACAAGGCCGCCACAATGGCGATCGGCAGCCTTGGCGAGGCTGGCAAGGCAAAGCGGACCGTCAACATCTCGATGTCGGAGAATGACGACGGGAAAATGTTGTTCCAACCGGCCGTGCTCAAGGTGAAGAAGGGCGAGACCGTTCGCCTGAAGTTCGTCAACAAAGGCCAGGTCGACCACGAATTCGTCATGGATGTCCGTGAAGGGATCATGGAGCACAAGGCGCTGATGGAGAAATTCCCCGAGATGGAGCACGCCGATCCCAACTCGATCCGCCTGGCGCCCGGCGCCAGAGGCGAGATCATCTGGACGTTCGCCAACGCCGGCGAATTCGGCTTCGCCTGCCTGATCCCGGGTCACTACGATTCCGGCATGAAGGGCGACATCACCGTCGCCCACTAACCCCCAAAATTGCAAAGGAAGCAGTCATGAAGATATTGATAAGAGCATTCTCGGCACTCGCGCTCGCGCTCGCCATCGGCGGGAACGCGCTGGCGCAGGAATACGTGAAAGGCGAAGTCGTCAAGGTCGACGCCAAGCAGAAAAAGCTGACGATCAAACATGAGCCGCTGACGAATCTCGACATGCCCGCGATGACGATGGTGTTCGTCGTCGCGGAGGACGGCATGATCGAGAAGGTCAAAGCGGGTCAAGCAATCGAGTTTGCAGCCGACCGCGTCAACGGGCGCATGACTGTGATAGCGATCAAGTAAATGCATGCCATCCGCCGCGGGCTGTGTGCAACGGCCCGCGGCTTGCTTGCCAGCATTCCACAGACTGCTCGAGAATGAACGTGCTGCCTTACATTCACACCGCCAACGTCAGGCAGCTGTTCATTAATTTGAACGAGATCGCCAGAAAGCTTCGCCGCGACCTGCGTATTCGCTTCATATCCCTTCGAATGGTGGCTGTATTTGCAGCAGTCGCAATCACCATTATCGGTAGCGCTGGCCGCGACTCGATAATCTACGCAGCCATAGCGGCAATCTACTTAATCGTCGTCACGTTCTTGACGGGGATGTTTCTGGCTTCCCGCTTGACGCGGCCGCTCACCTGCTTCGCAGTGCTGGATGCGATCTTCGTAGCTTGTGTGTTGTACGAGCACATACTCGGTACCCGATCACCAACGATCATGGCTTGACCACTGCAGGCCTGGTTATCCCGTTTATCCTTCTGAGCCATATCGGGATGAACCTGAGCGGTCGCCTAATCATCATCTTCTCGGCGATAGTCCTGACGGCCTGGGTGACAATGCTTGGGTTGATGGCTTTCCGTCACGAGATTGGCAAGCCTGGGACGTTCCTCGACGCGTTCTTCGACCTTGATCTCGGTCTGGCATTGAGCTTCGGGTTTGCCGCGATCTCGACCTGCCTTCTGGCGGTGGATCACAGCCAAACCCGCAGAAGGGCACTGAAGATAGATCGGTGGCGGCATAATCTGGCGCGTTTTTTCTCTCCTCTCGTGGTCGCGCACCTGCAGGAGGCGGGTAACGCCCTTGATTTGAAGCGGCGTCCCGCCGCGGGTCGCAGGTACAATACTTGCGTTTGGCGGATCGGTCGACAAGTTCATCGGCGATGGCGTCATGGCGGTGTTTGGCCAGCCGACCGCTGCAGAGGACGACGCCGAGCGAGCTCTGGCCTGCGCGGTGGAACTGATTGCGCTCTTGAACGAATGGAAGCCGCTTAGCGACCCCGATGGGTCGGTCTTTCAGGTAGGCATAGGCCTTCACTACGGGACCATCATCGGCGGGGTGCTCGAGAGCGGTTACCATGACGAATTCACTGTCATCGGCGACGCTGTCAACGTCGCGGAGCGACTGGAATCGCTGACCAAGGAGTTCGGCGCTTCGCTCGTCGTCTCTTCGGCGCTGTTGACGCAGACGCAAAAAGGCACCCTGACAGGGCCCTGGATATGGAAGAACGCGGTTGCGTTGAGCGGCCGCCGATTCCCGATAGACCTGGCCTATCTTCCTCGTGAAAAGTATCTTGCCTCGACCGATGCAGGCGCCGTCCGGATATCCGGAAATCGGCAATGGCGCGGCGAGAAACCTTCGGGCACGGCAGCATCCGTCCGGCAACCCGAGTCACCAAGTTGACGGCGGGCCTGAACGGAACCGCGCCCCTGGCTGGCGCTGATTCATCGAAGGTTTCACGACGAAGGTACAGCGCAGAACGCTGTCCAGAGATCTTGCTTCCAATCCCTGCGTTGCGGGTCGCGCAGGGCAGCACCTACCGGGTAGTTGCGCGTGCCAATGCTGACATAGGCCTGTGCCGCGCACCGTATCCTTGCATGGTGGCTTCCGCGATCCACATATTTGATCGCACCTTTCGCGTCGGTCTCGACCAGATCGATAGCCACCTCAAAGTCATACTCTTTCTCATGAAAGACAGTATCGTTCACGACGCTAAGCTGGACCGACGTCGTATCAGGAAAATGAGCAGTGTAGAAGATCAGTTGCTCCGCCGCCGTCAAGGGCGTAGCCAGCAACACGCCGGCAACAAATGCAATGACGCGCATTTCGTCCTCGCAGCAGAGAACGCCCATGGGAACCATTCTCCGTGACTTTCTTGGAAACGACGGATCGGCCATGGCTGGAGGGCAACTCTTGATCTTCCCGCAGCCGGAAGAGGGCATAGCGTTAGTTTCCCGCTAAACAACGCCAAGGGAGATCAAGCCGAGAATACGAAGCAGATAGACGGATATTGTAATGACCTTCGCGACCTAAAAAGGACGACTACAGCTCGCTTAACAGTGACAGTCTCCACCCGCCGCCCTCTCCGGTAATTGCGGAGACTTTCGTCCAGAGCGGACTTGCCCGCCGGTCGACGAGCAAGCGGCATCATTTGTCGGCGTTGGTCTTCGACGATGGCCGGCCGCGAGAATGATGCTTGAATAGCCGTGTTGAGCGCATTCCGGCACATGCACAGTTCTGATCGTCAATGCCCCTTCCGGAAAACAGTTCCGTAGCATCCTTTCCAAGTCGGCCGCGTCGAGCATGGGGCTTGGGAACGCCCTGCCGCCCACGAGGTAGCTGTGCGTCTTGCCGAGAGCGGCAACAAGAAGCGTCCCGCCAGGCCGCACCAATTCAATGATCCGCCTCATGTAGAGTTGCCACTCTTCGAGATCGGCCGTGGCCGAATCTGCGCAGTAGGCGCTCAGAACGGTCGTATAGAGCCGTTGCGCATCCGCCAGCGGCCTATCGTTACGAATATCGACCTCCAGCAGGGTCGTGATCCTGGCGCGCGTAAGGCGTTCACGATCAAGAATATCTTCCCAGGTGGGGTCCGCGATGCCCTCGCATTGAAGAGTGTAGCTGGCGAAAGGCTTCCAGTCGTGCGCACCTTCGTCTTGTTCGACCCAGCGGGAGATTTCGTCGAGATTGCATCGAAGATAGTCCCCGAGATGAATTTCGGAGACCCGTGTCGTAATCGGGAAGACGTGGTGAAGCGTCGGACCGACACCGAAAACGAGCACCGATTCACCTGCTGGTATCCGTTGCGCGGCCTCAGAAAAAAAGGCGATCGTTTGTTGCTCATCGACTTCGACGGCGCTGTAATAGTCGGCGAGGTATTCCGCTGGGGACCATGCATTTTCGAACGACGTGTAGGGTACTGCCTTTTGAAGAAGCACGCGGGTCGACCAGCCGAGTCCGTATTCATAAGCCGCCGCACCGGCATTGGCGCCGGCTAGGAAAACCAGTGCCTCTTCTCCGGAGACAGCGTCGCTGGCGAGGGCTAGACCGAAAGCGCCGATGTAGTAGGGCGTTTCTTTGGCAAGTTCGAAGACGACGTATCCTGCTGCGCTCAGAAACCGGCGAATGCCGACGCGCATGGTTCTGCGCCCTGTGAGATCATAGGCCAATTTGGATAGAATACTGCTGCTGGTTCCCGTCGTTTCCAGCAGCCGCCAGTTCGCAGCCAGGCTGGACGAAAGCCCGCACGCCCAAAGTACGTATGAGGCGCCCAGCACGATGGCGGCAGCGTGGATGCCTATGCCGGAAAGCTGGCCGGACGCTACGAGCAACACCCCCGCAGCAGTGGCGACCGTGTCGAGCGCGTAGGTCGAAACCGCGTTCGCGACGATCGTCGCCGACCACTTCTTGATCCGCGTGGCCGAGCGGAACGTTTCGGCGAGATCAGCCACCGGCGGAGCTGCCGGCGCACGTGCCAGTATGGTGTGCAAGGTCGGTGATGGTGACGGTCACGCTGCCGGCAGGATAACTTTCCAGAGCATTCGCAAAATCGTTGAAGAAAGACATGTCGACCTCCTTAAAGGGGTGCATTGCTTGCTGCCGCCCACGGCCATTGCCGAGATTCAGCGCCTTCGTGATTAATACGTACGGTATGTATCTACACTATGCTTGCCAAAGTTCCGCCTGTCAAGTTAAGGAAACGTACCGTACGCACGTATCAAAGAGGCAAGAATGGAAACCGTGGAAGTGATCAACGGACGCTCACCCCTGTCAAAGGCAGATGCGCGTAAACGATACGTCGAAATCGGTGAACTCGTCGTTCTGAAGCAAATCCAGGACGATTCCGCAAAGCTGGACGATCGCGCGATAGCGATCGGCCCATTTGCGCGACTTGATGCCAGTGCGGCCGCCGCGCACGATGGCAAGACGCGCGGCGCTGTTACCAATCTGTTTGGCAGTCAGGCCGCCTATCAGACGGAGACGATGGCGTTGGCGCTCAGTGCGATCGCCTGGATCGAGCAAATCGAGTATCCATCGCCGGATGACTTCGACACTCCTGACGAATGGGTTGACGCGTTTTTTTCCGGCCAGTCGGACCGCGGTCCGCAGCACGGCGCGGAGCCAACCGTAAACTATGCTTTCTTGTGGGCGCTATGGCTGAGCACCGTGCCATATGGGCTATGGAGCGAGGAGATATCCCGAACGGGTCTTGCAGAATACCGCCAATGGGTAGCTCAACTCAAGGACGTCTTCGCCGACGCCCTCGATCATTTTGACTTGGCGGTGGGGGAGGGGATGACCGTTCTGGATCTGGCGAGCGCGGCCGCAAGTCTGATCGAGGGTATATGGCTCAACCAGTGTTTGACCGTGAACCACCCGAGCGACCCGTCGGAACCCGTCTCTGCGGCGCTGCGGCGCTCTGGGCGGATGCTATGGCGCGGCGCGACCGGACCTCGCGCCGATTGAAAATCGAGCCGCTCAAATGAGCCTATCCCTGCCGCAGCCGACCAGGGCAACGCTACGATGTCGTCTGGCAGGCACGTCGGCCCGGAAAATGGCTGATCCATCGCCATACGACCACAACAATGTCGAAGGGAAGGGCGGTGGCGGACTGATGGTCGTAATCGATGTGCAACCCTGAAGCCCGCTCCGCAAGGCGAAACGTAGATGGATATCCTTGCCATCTACGGCGGCCTGTTTGCTATTGCCTTCGCCGCGGCGACCATCCTTCCGGCGCAGTCGGAGGCCGCCCTTGCCGGGCTCCTCGCCAGCGGTTCCTTCTCGCCCACAATGCTGGTTGTTGTCGCCAGTCTGGGCAACATCCTTGGTTCGGCGGTGAACTGGGGTCTTGGCCGAGGGCTCGAACGCTTCCGGGACAGGCCCTGGTTTCCGCTGCGCCCCGCGAGGCTCAACCGCGCCACGATCTGGTATCGCCGTTATGGAAAATGGTCGCTCCTGCTAAGCTGGATGCCGATCATCGGCGATCCCTTGACTGTGGTCGCCGGGGTTTTGCGCGAGCCGCTATGGAGCTTTGTCGCAATCGTCGCCCTGGCGAAAGTTTCGCGTTATGTGGTTGTCGCCGGAGCGGTGCTAGGTCTGATGTGAAATTTGGCAGCGCAGAAGACCAGTTGCACCGCCGCCATCGAGGGCGTAGCCACCAACACGCCGGAAAATAGTGCAATGGCGTGCATTTCCTGCTCCCGGGGAGGCGAGACCATTGCCTCTCGCCCCGACATTCGATTCACTGTTCCAGGCAGTGGACCGAGGCATTCAGATGCGGTTTGCGTTGCATGTCTCATCCTTTCGTTATCTCGAGTCAGGACCATCAATGGCAAATCCTCCGCGCCGACCGACAAATCCAATGGCTGCCGCCGAAGCCGCCTTCAAACCTGCCAGGAAGCCGAGCGCACCGGTTCGCGAAACCGCAGCTGCTCCAAATGTCAGAGAGCTTGTTTCAATCAGGATTGATCGAGCTGTCCTGGATTATTTCCAGGGTGACGGACCGGGCTGGCAGGACCGTATTAACGACGCTTGCGGGCCATGGTCGAGAAGCGGATCGCCGCCGAGGACGACCGTTCTGACGAGGTTACCTAA
This sequence comes from Mesorhizobium sp. WSM4848, assembly GCF_055811375.1. Lineage (NCBI taxonomy): Bacteria > Pseudomonadati > Pseudomonadota > Alphaproteobacteria > Hyphomicrobiales > Phyllobacteriaceae > Mesorhizobium > Mesorhizobium sp. WSM4848. The sequence continues at coordinate 136,032 of NZ_JBVVPX010000004.1, read as the reverse complement.
CGGAAATGTGAGCGCCTGGCGCGATCGCGGGATGGGTTGGGTGGCTTCTCTCAGGCCGGCAATGATCGCAGTCCGGTCGGAGGGCTCGTCTCAGGCACAGGCGCCGGGGCAAGCTGCTTGGCCATGTCGATGAGCGGCAGCCTGATGACCGCGCGAAGGCCGTTGCTCCGGTTTTCCAGCACGATGTCGCCGCCATGGTGGCGGGCGATGGCGCGGGCAATTGACAGGCCGAGCCCGACGCCGCCGGTCTCCCGGTTGCGTGACTGCTCCAGGCGGAAGAAGGGCGCGAACACCTGTTCCATGTCGCCTGGCGGAATGCCGGGCCCGGCGTCCTCGATCACAATGTCCAGGCTGTCGCTACGCCTGACCAGGCTTACCTTGGCCTGCTCGCCGTAGCGAATGGCATTTTCGACGAGGTTGCGGATAGCCCGGCGCAGCGAGTCCGGCCGGCAGCGGTACAGCACCTTTGGCCCGTCGCTGACGGTGATGTTTTGGCCAAGATCCGCAAGATCGTCGCAGAGGCTGCCGACCAGCGCCGAAAGATCGACGGTTCGCGTCTCCTCCACCGCGGCGTCCTCGCGCGCGAAGGCGAGCGCTGCTTCCGTCATCGTCTGGATTTCCTCGATGGTCTTCAGCATCTTTTCCTGCAGATCGTGATCCTGGACGAACTCGGCGCGCAGCCGAAGCGAGGTCAGCGGCGTGCGCAGGTCGTGGCTGATCGCCGCCAGCATGCGCGTGCGGTCCTCGACGAAGCGCTGCAGGCGCTCCTGCATGCGGTTGAACGCCTCGGCGGTCTGGCGGATGTCGTCCGGCCCGGATTCCGGCAGCCGCGGCACGGCCTCGCCGCGGCCGAACAGTTCGGCGGCATTGGCGAGCCGTCGCAGCGGACGCGCGATTGCCTGCGCCCCGAAAATCGCTATGGCGGACAGGATGAGTGCGGTGAGCGCCAGCGATATCGCCGATTGCGTCGTCCAGAAGGCGCTGGGCATCACCTTGGCGTAGGCGGCGTTCAGCCAGGTGCTGTCGTCGAGGCGGACGGAAAGTCCCATGCCGTTTGGGGCGCCGTCCAGATAAAGGAACTTGGCAGGTCGGGTGAACGGGCTGCCACTGCCCGACAGGTCCAGCATGCGCGGCGGCACCGAAGGGTCGGCGGCAGCGACCGCGTTCGAGGCCTGCCCGTTCATGTAGGCGGCATATTTGGCGGCAATGCCGGGCAGCGGCTTGGCGAGTTGCGTCAGCGCCTCCTGTTGCCAGGCGAGGGGATTGCTCGGCCCGTCGTGCGAGGTCCAGAAGCGCGTATAGGCCGTGCCGCTGACGTTGAGGATGTCGGGTCGAAGCGAGGGCGGCGTCGTGTCCAGCAAAATGGCAAGCGACGACGTGCGGCTGACGAACTCGCCCTTGGCCGCCGCCTGCAGGGCTTGTCCGCGCTCGTCCCACGAGATCAGGAAGGTGATCGCCTGCGACAGGCCGAGCGCAAGCAGCACCAGCATGAGGAAGCGGGCCGCCAGGCTGCGTCTCCACAACAGCATCATGCCTGGGCCACCTCGGCGGTGAAGCAGTAGCCGCCGCCCCAGTGCGTCTTGATCAGCATCGGATTCTTCGGGTCCGCCTCGATCTTCTTGCGCAGCCGGCTCACCTGGTTGTCGACGGCCCGGTCGAAACCGTCGGCCGAGCGCCCGACGGTGAGGTCGAGCAACTGATCCCGGCTGAGCACGATCCCGACATGCTCGATAAAGGCGGTGAGAAGGCGGAATTCGGCCGTGCTGAGCGCGACCGCCACGCCGTCGGGCCCGACCAGCTCGCGGCGGCCGACATTCAGCGTCCAGCGGTCGAAGCGCAGCGCATTCGATTTGAGCCGACCGCGCTGCGGCGGCAGGCTGTGGACGCGCCTGAGCACGGCCTTGATCCGCGCCAGCAATTCCCGCGGATTGAACGGCTTGGTCAGGTAGTCGTCGGCCCCGATCTCGAGGCCGACGATCCGGTCGACCTCCTCGGCCATGGCGGTAAGGAAGATGATCGGAACGTCGACCGTGCCGCGCACGTGCCGGCAGGCGGCAATGCCGTCCTCGCCTGGCATCATGACGTCGAGGACGATAAGATCGGGCAGGCTGCGGTCGAGCAGCCGCTTGAGCGCGGCCGTGCTGTCGGCGACGCTGACGCGATAACCCTGCTGGGTGAGGTATTTCCCGACGAGGTCGCGGATGTCCCTGTGGTCGTCGACGACCGCGATGTGCTGCGCCACTTCCATGCAATGCTCCAAGCCGCCGCTGAATAGTCGGCCAGTATCAACGATATCTAGTTTGCGTCTACACGGATGATCACCTTCCGCACCATCGCGGCAATCGCGCAGGGCATCAACAAAACGTGAGAAGTGTAACGAAGTGTATCAGAGCGCTGCGCCTGCGACAGCTTGCGATGAACTGCCGGTGTTCGGGACAAGGTTCTGCGACAGCTTCCGCCTAACTTGGCCTCGTCGCTAGCCCGGACTTCCGGTCTTTGCCGCCAGGCCATGCCGGGCGGCATCCGGACGGCAGTCCTCGCCAGCCTTTGATCGAAAGGATTGCACAATGGCCAGATTGATCATCAACGGCACGCCACGTGACATCGAGGTCGATCCGGACACGCCGCTGCTGTGGGTGATCCGCGAGCAGATCGGGCTTACCGGAACGAAATACGGTTGCGGCGTTGCCGCCTGCGGCGCCTGCACCATCCATATAGACGGCGTCGCCACGCGCTCCTGCGCGCTTCCGGTGAGCGCTGTCGAGCCCGACCAGCAAATCACCACCATCGAGGGGCTTTCGCCGGACAGCTCGCATCCGGTCCAGCAGGCCTGGCTGGCGCTCGACGTGCCGCAATGCGGCTACTGCCAGGCCGGCATGATCATGGCTGCGGCGGGTCTGCTCATGCAGAACCCGAACCCCGCGGACGAGGACATCAACGCCGAGATCACCAACATCTGCCGCTGCGGCACCTACAACCGGGTGCGCGCTGCGATCAAGCTCGCCGCCAAAGCCGGCGAAGCCACGCAACGCGGTTGAGGAGAACAGTCATGAACGCCACAATTTCCCTCTCCCGCCGCAGCTTCATCATCGGCGTGGCCGCCACGGCCGGCGGCTTGTCCCTCGGATTCAACGTGCCGTTCATCAAGCCGGCACTCGCCGAGGGCAGCGAGGCGGCGCCGGAGATCAATGCCTGGGTGGTGATCAGGCCCGACGATACGGTGGTCATCCGCATCGCCCGCTCCGAGATGGGGCAGGGGACGCTGACCGGCCTGGCGCAACTCGTCGCCGAGGAGCTGAACTGCGACTGGTCCAAGGTCACCACCGAATACCCGTCGCCGGCCCAGAACCTGGCGCGCGACCGCGTGTGGGGCAATTTCTCGACCGGCGGCAGCCGCGGCATCCGCGAGTCGCACGAGTATGTGCGCATTGGCGGCGTCGTTGCGCGCGAGATGCTGATTGCCGCCGCGGCCGCCGAATGGGGCGTGCCGGCCAGCGAATGCACGGCAAGGATGGGCATGGTCACGCATGCAGCATCGGATCGCGCCACCTTTTATGGACAGCTGGCTGCCGCTGCCGCGAAAATGACGCCGCCCGCCAATGTCACGCTCAAGGACCCGAAGGACTGGACCATAGCCGGCAAGCCGCTGCCGCGGCTCGACACGGCCGACAAGCTCAACGGCAGCCAGGTCTACGGCGCCGATCTCAAGCTGCCGAACATGCTCAACGCGGCGATCCGGGCCTGCCCGTATTTTGGCGGCAAGGTGGCGAGTTTCGACGCGGCGGCGGTCGCGGGCATGCCGGGCGTGCGCACCGTTGTTCAGGTCGACGAGACCGCCGTTGCGGTGGTCGCCGACACGTGGTGGCGGGCGAAGACCGCTCTCGATGCCTTGCCGATCGTCTGGGACGAAGGCCCCAACAGGCAGGTCACCAGCGCCTCGATCGCGGCGATGCTCGAAGAAGGGCTCGCCGCAAATGACGCTTTCATTGGCGCCAGGCAAGGTGACGCCGGTGCTGTCCTGTCCGCCGCCGGCCGGACGGTCACGGCGACCTATGCCTTCCCCTACCAGAACCACGCGACCATGGAGCCGATGAACGCGACGGCGCTCTACACGCCTGAGCGCTGCGAGGTATGGGTACCGACCCAGAATGGCGAGGCGAGCTTGGCTGCAGCGGCCGAGGCCGCCGGCCTGCCGGTGCAGCAATGCGAGGTACACAAGATCCATCTCGGCGGTGGCTTCGGCCGGCGCGGCAACTTCCAGGACTATGTGCGCCAGGCGGTCAGCATTGCCAGGCAGGTGCCGGGGACGCCGGTAAAGCTGATGTGGTCGCGCGAGGAGGATATGCTGCACGGCGCCTATCACCCGACCACCCGATGCCGGCTGACGGGCGCGCTCGACGCGGACGGCAACCTGACCGCTCTGCACATGCGCATATCCGGCCAGTCGATCCTTGCCGCAGTGCGGCCGCAGGGCATGCAGAACGGCATGGACCCGGTGGTCTTCCAGGGGCTCGTTCTCAGCGGCACGGAAGGCACGCTGGGCTATACGGTGGACAATCTGCTTGTCGACCATGCCATGCGCAACCCGCCGATCCCGCCAGGTTTTTGGCGTGGCGTCAACCTCAACCAGAACGCGCTCTACGTCGAGTGTTTCATGGACGAACTCGCCCATGCGGCCGGCGTCGACCCGCTCGCCTTCCGCCGCAAGCTGATGGCCAAGCATCCAAAACATCTCGCCGTGCTGGAGGCGGTCGCCGAACGGATCGGCTGGGACACCCCGCCCGCGGCCGGCGTTCACCGCGGCCTGGCGCAGATCATGGGTTTTGGCAGCTATGTGGCGGCGGCAGCGGAGGTTTCGGTCACCGATGGGCAGCTCAGGATGCATCGCATCGTGGCGGCCACCGATCCGGGTCATGTCGTCAACCCGGCACAGGTGGAGCGGCAGGTCGAGGGCTCTTTCGTCTATGGCCTTTCCGCCTGCATCTACGGCGAATGCACCGTCAATGGCGGCCGCATGGAGCAGGAAAACTTCGACAGCTACGAGGTCCTGCGGATGGCCGAAATGCCTGAGGTGGAGACGATCATCCTGCCGTCCGGCGGCTTCTGGGGCGGGGTCGGCGAGCCGACCATCGCAGTCGCCGCGCCGGCCGTCCTCAATGCGATCTTCGCCGCCACCGGAAAACGCATCCGCACGCTGCCGCTGAAGAACCATGACCTCGCATGATATGAGGCGCGCGAAAAAACAAACAGTTAGAGAGCGATGTGCACACGCCGTGCACACGGCTGTTTCGTCGAAACACCGCGCCAAGGCGGCCTTTCCCCCAGAACACTTGAAAAGCATCGCACGTACGGCACCGAACCTGCCTATCGAAAGTTGGGTGGTCGCGTGGTCTATGCCGTCGCAGATCTGCAAAGAATGGGCCGACAGGGGGTTGAAGTCATCGACCTTGATCCGGGCCTCGGCCGCGTTATCCGGCCAAGCCTATAGGTCGAGTGAAGTCCAGGAGGGGATAGCTTGAGCAACCTGCGGGTGGAGCATGACACTGCACTCGCACGAGCCCGCGCTCGACATCGAGGGCGAGAACTGCCCTCCGAAGGCAGCGATCGTGAGTTCGAATCTCGCCGGGTGCGCCAATCGGGATGTACATTCCAAAATCGTGTAGCGCGACGTCCGGTTTTGACCGTGGCTGTGTGAAAACTCCGCGAGATCGGATGTGTGGGATGATTTTCCCAAGATCGATCACGTTGACGGCACCAAAGGACGTCATGTCTCTGATCGCCTATCATTCTACCGGTTCGTTGCGCTGTCGCGTTTTCACACTGCAAAGACCCATTCCAGACCTCCCGGTGCATGCACAGCAAAGGGCCTTGCGGCGATACAATGCGTCCGACTTCTGCTACGGTGCATTCCTCGGGCATAAGTGGTCTTAAAGAACGCCGTCGTGGATCGCAAGCTTGCTGCCATTCTTGCTGCCGATGTGGTGGGCTACTCCGCGCTGGGAGAGTCGGATTGTCAACCGAGCATGTAGAGCGGCGACTTACGGCCATTCTAGCGGCCGACATCGCCGGCTACAGCCGGCTGATGGGCAACGACGAGGAAGGCACGCTCGCCCAGCTGAAGGTGCATCGGCGTGCTCTGGTCGACCGAAAGATCAACGAACACCGCGGGCGGATTGTCAAGACCACCGGCGATGGGATGCTGGTCGAGTTCGCGAGTGTGGTCGAGGCCGTGCGCTGCGCCGTCGAGATCCAGCGCGGCATGGCGGAACGCAATGTCGCGACGCCGACAGGACAACGTATCGAGTTCCGCGTCGGCATCAATGTCGGCGACATCATCATCGAGCGTGACGACATTTTCGGGGACGGCGTCAACGTTGCGGCTCGCTTGGAAGGGCTCGCTGAGCCTGGCGGCATCTGTGTCTCCGGCCGAGTACAAGAAGACACGCAAGGCAAGCTCGACATTGCCTTTGAGGATATCGGCGAACAGAAGCTCAAGAATATCGCTCGGCCGGTGCGGGCCTTTCGCGTACGGCTCGACGCCACGGCCGCTCCGGCGCCCGCCGGCTGGCGCCGGGGATTGTACGCTGCTCTGGCACTGATGATTTTGCTTGCTGGAGGCGCGGTGTGGACCAGTCTTGGCTCTGAGTGGAAATTTCTCACCATTCTGCGCTCTGGCGATCAACCCATAGAAAGTGCTGAAGTCGGCACGAAACCCGCGATCGCCATTCTCCCGTTCCTGAACCAAAGCGACGATTCGGCTCGTGAGTATTTCGCGGATGGATTGACGCAGGATATCATCAATGCACTGGGTCGGTTCTCCGCGCTGACCGTGATGTCGTGGAACGCTGTCCTCCCCTACAAAGTAAAGCCAGCAAGCCCGGAGGAGATCGGCCGCGGACTCGCCGTCAGCTATCTGGTCGAAGGCAGCGTCCGCCAGACCGGCGATCGGGTGCTAGTCGTCACGCAACTCGTCGACACGAGGCAGGGACGGGTGCTTTGGTCTGGACGCTTCGAGGAGGCGCTGGCGGACGTGTTTGCGCTGCAGGACAACATTGTCACTGACATTGTCAGAGTCCTGGCGATTCGCGTGACGCAGATCGAACAAAATCGCGTGTTCACAAAGCCAACCGAAAATCTCGCAGCCTATGATTACGTGCTGCGCGCCAGGCCGGCATTGCAGCGCCCGACGCATGCAAACAATGTAGAGGCGCGCGCCCTGCTCAAACGCGCCATCGAGCTTGACCCCAACTACGCTGCTGCCTATGCGGCACTTGCCGAAACCTATCATTTAGCGAGCTCGATGGGCTGGGCGGAATCGCCAGCCGCGTTCCTGAGCCGTGCCGAGGAACTGGCAACCAAGGCGCTGAGACTTGATGATTCCGACGTGCGCGCGCGCATCACTCTCGGCCACATCCACCTCTTTCATCAGAGATACAACCAGGCAGAGGCAGAGATCGAGCGTGCCATTGCGATCAATCCGAACGATGCCCACGGCCTCGCCGGGCGCGGCACCATCCTGTTGTGGCTGGGGCACACGGATGAGGCGATCGAAGCCTTGGAGCAGGCGCAGCGCATCGACCCCGATCTCAATGCGATCGATCGCTTTGCGCTGAGCCTGGCCTACTATCTGGGACGACGGTATGACGCGGCGATCGAACAGGCGGAACTCAATCTTCGAACAACTGCAGGAGCGAACTTCAGCCGTGTCCTACTGGCGGCCGCCTATGCACAAGACAACCGAGCGGATGACGCGGCGCGTGTCGTGACGATGATACGCCGTATCGACCCAACCTTCGACCCGAAGGAGTTCGGAAACAAGCTTCTAAACTCTAGCGATCTCGAACATCTGCGCGACGGATTCCGCAAGGCCCGCCTCTACCCCGTCACAGGCGACCCGCCACCGGCCGAGAGAATGAACCGCTAATGTCCTTGAAGTAGCGCGCGGTTCTGGTTGGCCTTCGCGATGTTCGCAGCAAGGTCCTGCTGGAAGAGCGCGGGTCCCATCGGGGCTGGCTTGCCGAAAATATAAAGCTTGCCGTCGCTGATCAGCCAGTTCTCCGGGTTGGCCTCGTCGAGTTCGCCCAGGGCCAGCGCCATTGCACAATAATTTCCGAACTCTGGCGCGTAGCGAACAGGATCGGCCTTGAAAAGCTCGCGATTCTCGGCGCTCGCGAAGAGGTAGCGGTGCTCGTCCCATTCGTACTCGATCTCCGGCAACCCGCGCGTGGGGCTTCCGATGGTGAAATAGGCGACCGGGTCATAACCCTTGATCGCGAGCGGGACTGCTTCCGTGGCAAAAGAGGGCATCGAGGTCGCAAACAGGGCGGCTGCGACCGCCAAAACGAGGCTAATGGCATTTCGACGAGAGACATTGTGCATGGCGAATTCCCCTGTGATTTGCCCTTCCCGGGCCGCGAACAGCCCGCCTCCGCGGCAAACGATGCCGTCGCGTCATTCCGTTCGGGGGGACTGATTATGGCTCTTGTAGCGCTCGGCCGCAACGTGTTTCGAGATTTTCGGAGTTCGAGTGTGGTGAGGGCCGGCGCCCATTGCAGGGGTGCCGGGCTCCATCATTCGTCTGCTTATGGCGCAAGGCCTGGCGGTGGCCGCGATCGAGATCAGAGGCGCACGCCTTCCTGACGCCGTGCTGGTCTATTCGGGCGTAGAAGCGCTCCGAAAGGCTGATCGTCATGGCTAGCCGTGACAGGAGACCTCGGTGACATTGACTACCTTCATCTCGCGCCGGCAGGCCCTGCAACGCTGCGTCCGGTCGCAGCGCCACGGTCCTGGTGGCCTACTTTACCCGGACCGGCAACACGCGCCTGATCGCCACCCAGGTTGCCCGCGCGCTCGACGCAACCCTATTTCAGATCGTACCGGCGGCCGGCTATCCGGAAGACTACGAGGCACAGGTCGCGCAGGCAGAGGACGAACGGCAGCGGGGTTACGAGCCGCCGCTGCAGGCGACGATGCCGGATCTGAACTCGTATGAGACTGTGTTTCTCGGCTTTCCGATCTGGGGAATGACCGCGCCTTCCGTCATACGCTCGTTCCTGTCGCAGCACGACCTGTCGGGCAAGACGCGGGTGCCGTTCATCACGCATGGCGGCTATGGGCTCGGCAACAGCCTGGCCGTAATCGCCGAACATGCACCAGGTGCCCGTCTGATCAATGGGTTTTCCAAACAATGCGACCAGGAGCGCGAGACGCTTCGAGAGGTCACTCGGTGGCTCGCGAGCGTCGAGATAGGCCGTTAGCCTGAGTTGTACACCCCTAGCTCGTGCGTTCTGTGCTGTTCGTCTTCGATCGATCTGCGCCTACTTCCGGTCTTCCTCCAATTTTGCAGAAGCGGGCCTTTGCTCCCATAGACGGGATCCTTGCGTGGACGACCTACCTTCTGGATCGTCGCGAGCGCGCGATCATGCTCCTGGGCAGTCGTGCATTCGTCATAGGTCCCAAACGGAGGATAGGCGCCGACCACTAGAAAATCGTCGGATGCCGAAAGGCATTGGTGCCCGGTGCCAGCCGGAAGAACCGCGACGTCGCCGGCCTTCAGGGACAGGGTTCGGCCCTTTTTGCCTCCAAACCGGACTTTGGCCGTCCCGGCTGCAACCCCGAGCACCTCATGTATTCGCGAATGGTAGTGAACGTAGTCGTAGATGCCATTCCGCCAGTTGTCCCCCCATCCATTGACCTCGAAAAGCTCCTCCAAGACGGCTGCGGGATCAAATTTTTCTGGCAGCCTCACGGCGCCGCGATAGACGACAAGCGGCCAAAACGGATGATTGGGTACCAGGCCATCATCCTTGAACCAAAACTCATTTGCTTTTCGCTGCCTGACAAGATCGGTTGCTTCTTGCCTGCCCGGTGCTGCGAAACCGGTAACCTGCTCGACGGCTTTCTTGGTACTCTGCAGAATGCTCATGATGTAGCCTTGCATTGCTGGTTGTCGGAAGACGAGCCTTCATGCCGATTCAACCGGCTACATGCCGGTCGGTTCCGTCCCTATCTCTGCCTTCGAGGTCACTCGACTGGATGAAGCGGCCGGCGATGCTGCAGAATGCAGATGCGGCTACCCGCCATGCGCCGGGCCAGAGTTGCCTCTCGGTAACGATTCCGCCTGCGATTTCGGCAAGAGGAACACCGCCCATGGCGCCACCGCGGTCACAACCAGCCAGACCAGTGCGAGCTGGGTAGAACTTTCGTCCGGCACTACCACAAGCTTGATCGTCCCCTGGATCACGGCATGCAGAAACGCACCCGGCCAGATCGAATTCTCCGTCCGCTCGAAGATCGCGGCCAACGGGAAGGTCAGCGACAACGCCACCCCCAGTGACACTGCCGCGAGGATCGGTTCCATCGTCCAGAACATCGCGAGATGGACGAGAACGAACGGCACCGCCGCGATTCAGCCGCCCTCCAGAAGGTCCGCCCCTCACGCAGGTGTCGGAAGAGGAACCCCCGAAACACTGTCTCTTCGGCGATCCCGCCCTGTGCAAAGATGCCGAACGCGAGCCGCCACCAGCCATCGCGCAGCGAGAGCGGTAGCCCCGCGATCGCCCAATAGATTGGGATCAGTGCGATCAAGACGACGCTGCCGATCACTGTGAACCAAGTTGCTCCGCTTCGCGGCGCACCGAGGCCTAGCGCCAGCGCCGCCTCGCGCGGCACCTTCCGCGCCACTATGTACTCAACAATGAAGGCCGCAACGATCGTTAGCGCCCCGACAATGAGCCCCCATTCGCCCCGAAAACTCCGGAGCGACCACGCTGACCTGTCGAGGACGAGATAGAGAGCCAGCAATCCGGCAAAGATGAGAACCAGCCTCACCGCCGCTCCTCCTTATAACCGCAGCCTCTGAGAAAGAGGTCGGCGGCCGTCTGTTCCAGAGCCGCATCGGACAACTCGAGCTCTCCCGCGCCTCCTGCCACGACGACAATTGGGGCAAACGGCTCGGCGGCAGGCGCATCCGACCGGCTATCCGCTCTTCCGACTGGAGTGGCAGACGGGCCCGCGGCCTTCTGGTCGAGACGCCGGCCGTGCGGCCGTGATGCCGGGCTGTAGCCGGTCGTTCCCTGCCTAGAACAAAGCGGCTATCACCGCGATCAGGGCGACTGCAAGCGCGACAAGGCTTGGAACCATCACCGCAACGCCGGACACGGTCGCCAGCCCGGCAATCCAGTCAAATTTCCTGTCGGCAGTTTCGCCCATTGTCGCTTCCCTTAGAGATCAACGCCTGTTTGGCGATGGCTGTTCCAGATCCGGCAACGGGTTGTCGGCCGCCTCGTTGAGAAGCACCCGCTCCGCTGCTCCGTCCAAGTCCTCGAGCTGGCCGCTTTTCATCGACCAGAGGAAGGCGAGAAGCCCAACCAGGCCCATGCCGAGTGCTACGGGGACCAGCCAGGCGAGCAGGCTCATGCAGCCTCCGCGAGATGGGTGGTCGTCACGCCACCTTGTATTCCTTGCGGATCCCGGCTCGGACCCGAAAGACGAAGCGCATTGGCAACCACCAGGATGGATGATGTGGACATCGCCACAGCCGCGACCAGCGGCGTAACGTGGCCTGTGACCGCGAGCGGGAGGGCGAGCGCATTGTAAAGGATGGAGAGCCCAATGTTCTGGGTGATGAGCTGCTTGGCTTTGCGGGCAATGGTGATCGCTTTCGGAACGCTGTCCAGGCTGGAGCCCAGGAACACGAGATCGGCCGCGTTGCGCCCGACGTCGGCAGCTGAGGAGGGCGCCATCGACACGTGAGCCGTTCCCAATGCGGGCGCGTCGTTGAGGCCGTCACCGACCATCAGTACCTTGCGTCCCTCCGCGCGCAGGACTTCCAACCGCGCGACTTTGTCGCGAGGAAGCATCCCGGCAGTGGCTGCTGCTACGCCGAGCATGCCTCCCACCTTCCTTACCTCCGTTTCCACGTCTCCGGACAGGATCTCGACGCCGAGACCGAGACTGCGCAGGCGCTTTGTAGCGGCGGCGGCTCCGAGACGGAGGCTGTCGGAAATCCGGAACGCGCCGAGGACGCGGCCGTCAGCCGACAACCAGGCTTCGGCCGAGGCGGAACCGGCAGTGGAGCGGGCGTCGACCCAGGATCTGCGGCCGAGCCTGTAAACGCGGCCGCCGACCGTGCCTTCGATGCCGTTTCCGGGCTCCTCCCGAAGATGCTCGACGGTAGCCTGCCCGGCCGGACGCAGCGCGGCCACCGCTCGCGAGGCAGGATGCCGAGAGAACCGAGCAAGCGCGGAGGCCGCTTCGATCTCGTCGTCCGGCACGGTGCAAGACGCCACTTTTGTCAGACCTGAGGTGAGCGTACCCGTCTTATCCAGTGCGACGTGATCGACTTCGGCCAACCGTTCCAAAGCCGCGCCGTCCTTGATGGTCACACCGAGAGCGAAGAGACGCCGCGCAGCGACGGCCTGGACCATCGGCACGGCCAGGCCCAACGCGCATGGGCAGGTGATGATGAGGACGGCGATCGCCACCGTCAGTGATCCGTGCAGGTCTCCAGTGGCGCTCATCCACCCTGCAAAGGTGGCGAAGGCAAGCAGATGGACCACCGGCGAATAAAGCGAGGCGGCCCGGTCGGCGATGCGCCGGTAACGCGCGCGGCCGCCTTCGGCAGCCTCCATCAACCTCATCATGTCAGCAAGGAAGGACTCTTTCTGAGGTCGGTCGACACGCAACGTCAGCGGCCCGTCGAAGTTGAGCGATCCCGACAGCACGCTGGCCCCTGGTCGGACCGACTCCGGGGCGGACTCGCCCGTCACAACCGACAGGTCGAGCGAGGCGTTTCCGGAAATTACGGTGCCATCGGCCGGCACGCGCTCTCCGGCGAGGACAAGGACGGTCTCGCCGCTGCGGATAGCGGAGACGTCGCGATATTCGCGTTCGCCATCAGGCGTGAGCACCGTGGCGCCTCGCGGCATCATCCGCGCCAGCGACCTGACCGCTTGGCGAGCGCGTCCGCGCATCGCCTGGTCCACAGCGCGTCCAGCCAGCAGGAAGAACAGCAAGGATGTCACCGCATCGAAGTAAGCATGGGCTCCGCCCGTCACCGTATCGTATGCGCTGAGGCCGAATGCGAGCAGCACACCGACGCTGATCGGCACATCCATGTTCGTCCGGCCGCCGCGCAGGGCGCTCCACGCGGAAGCGAAGAAAATCCGGCCCGAATAGGCCAGCGTCGGCAACGCGAGGGCCGTGGAGATCAGGTGGAATGCGTGCCTCGTGCCGGCGTCCGCTCCCGACCAGACCGAGACGGAAAGAAGCATGATATTCATGGCGGCGAAGCCGGCAACGGCGGTGGCGCGCAGCAAGCGGCCCATCTCCGGATCGCCGTCTCCGTTCCCAGGCTCGGCGAGTGTTGCTTCGTAACCGGCTTTTCGAAGCGTTTCGATCATCGGCGGCACGGCGCCGTCCCGCCGCCACTTCACCACGACACGTCTTGCGGTCAGGTTCACCCGCGCGGAAACGATGCCCTCGACTTGGCTGAGCAAGCCTTCGATCGCGCCGATGCAGCCTGCGCAATGCACCTGCGGGACGGAAAAGTCCGTCTGGATTGTACCATCGCCGAGATCGCGGCTCGCAAAGACCACCTCTTGCGGGACGATCTCGCGCAGCCCGGGCCCAATCATCAGGGCCGCCTCGGTTCCCGGCGCGCAGCAGCTCATCGATCAGGCCTCCGGCCGGGCCATTGCCCGGTAGGCGTGCCATGTCGCGTGTCCGAGCAGCGGGAAGATGACGATCATGGCGATAAGGCCGGTGGCGACGCAGATGCCGAAAAGCACGAGCACCATGGCACCCCAGGCGATCATCGGCGGCAGGTTGTTCCACACCAGCTTCATGCTCGTGGCCATCGCGGTCAGAGCATCGACGCGCCGGTCAAGCAGCATCGGCACCGAAAAGACGCTGATCGCGAATGCAAAAGATGCGAACAGACCACCGATCGCCGTTCCTATGATCAACATCGCCCATCCATATGGCGTGCCAATCAGTATCCCGATCACATTGTCGAGGCCCGGAAATGCCGTCACGCCAAAAAACAGCGCCCACAGGAGAACCGCCGCCCGCATCCAGAGCAGCATCAGGAGACAGAGAAGCAGGCCCGTGAAGAAGATTTGCGCGCCCGCTCTCGGTCGCACGTGAAGCATCGAAGCAAGCCCGATTTCGCGGCCTTCGCCGATCGCGCGGCTCTTCTCGTAAAGCCCGATCGCCAGGAACGGCGCGACGATCAGGAAGCCGGCAAGCGATGGGAACAGGATATAGTCGCGACCGAACTCGACGAGGGTCCACACGAACGCGGTCGAAAGCACGAAAACGCCGACACCGTAAGCGAGGCTGGAGGCCGGGCGGGTCCAGAAATCGCGCCAGCCCGCAGCGAGCCAACGCAATCCTTCCAGGACGGGAAGGTGGCGTTGAAGCTTGGGATCCCGGGTCTCCCCGATGCCGGATGTCTCGCTCAGCAGCCAGTAGGATTCGTCGGCCTCGCCCATGACTTTCTCCTTCAGCAGGCTGACTTGGCGGCCCGATAACCGCCGCCGTCGCCGGTATCCTTCACGTGCGCCACGCAGTCCGGCTGCGATTGGAACGCCACGTAGACAAAATGCGCGTTGGCGCCCGCGAAGAGCAGTAGCCCCGCCGGGACCAGCAACCAGAGGATCCATCCGCGGGGAAGGCGAGTGCTTCTGCGGGTGGTCATGGCTGGCGCGTCCCCAGATCATGGACAAAAAGAGCAAGTGTCCGAATTTCCGCGGTGGTCAGCCGCTCGTCCCAGGTCGGCATGTGGCCCTGCCGTCCTCCGTGGACGGAGGCGATGATGGTGTCCATGCTTCCGCCGTAGATCCAGTACGCGTCGGTCAGGTTCGGCGCTCCGACCTCGCGATTGCCTTGCGCGTTCTCGCCATGACAGGCCGCGCATGTCGTCACGAAGACTTCCTTGCCGGCGTTGATGCGGCCGAGGTTCTGCGGTGTCGAGGTGTCGGGATTTGTCAGCGAGTAGACATAGGCGGCAACGTCGCGCACCTGGTTCCGGTCGAGCATTTCGTCGCGGCCGAAAGCAGGCATCTGCCCGATACGGCTTTCGGGATGGACGGTGTTGATGCCGACGCGCATCGTCTGCTCGATCAACTGGGGACCGCCGCCCCACAGCCAGTCGTCGTCCGTGAGGTCGGGATAATTCGCGCGGCCCTTGCCGTCGCGTCCGTGGCAGGCGGCGCAGTTGTCGCCGAACAGCTGCTGCCCGGTATGACGGACGGTCTGCATCAGAGCTTCGTCCGCCATGATGGCGTCGTAAGGTTCGGATTCGAGCCGGGCCGTCCAGGCGGCGCGCTCGCGCTGGCCTTCCATCACCCGTGCTTCAACCGTCGTCCGCTGATCAACGCCCAGAAGCCCTTTCGTGTAGGTCGTCCCCAACGGCCATGCCGGCACAAGGAACCACCATGCGAGCGCCCAGATATGCGTGACGATCAGGAACATCAGGACCCCGCGCGGGACCGGCGTGTCCAATTCCTTGATGCCGTTCCACTCGTGGCCAGTCGTTTCGCGGCCAGTAGCGGGATCGCGTTCGCTTACTGCCATGGCTTGTCGTCCCGATCGAGGATGCTGGTCTTGGCCCTGTCGAAACGTTTTCGGTTGGACGGCCAGAAGGCGTAGACGACGACACAGAGGAAGAAGCCCATCAGGTAGAAAAGGCCCCAGCTCTTGGAGAAGGCAACGAGCGTGTCGTGGTCGAAATCCATCATCGGTCTTCCCGTCAGCTTTCCGGGTCCGGCTTCTTTTCCGGCGCCGCCGTATCCTCGTACGCGGCTCCTGTCAGCCTGCCCAGCACCTGCAGGTAAGCCACTAACGCGTCCATCTCGGTGACGTGTGTGGTGACGCCATCGAATGCGCTCACCTGGGTCTTGTCACCATACCGCTCAGTCACCCCGCTCGCGAAATCGGTGTCCGGCGTCGCCTGCCCGTAGGCGTCGCGGGCAGCGTTTTCCATCATCGCCTCGGTATAGGGCACGCCGAGCGCGCGCTGGGCAGCCAGATGCAGCGGCAGGTCGTCCGTCTTGAGAGTGGTACGGGCAAGCCAGGCGTAGGCAGGCATGTTCGATTCCGGCACGACGTCGCGTGGATTCGTCAGATGTGCGACATGCCAGAAATCCGAATATTTGCCGCCGACGCGCGCAAGGTCGGGTCCGGTCCGCTTGGACCCCCAGAGCATCGGCCGATCGTACCGGGATTCCACGGCGAGCGAATAGGGGCCGTAGCGCTCGACCTCGTCGCGCAAAGTCCGAATCATCTGACTGTGACAGGCGTAGCAGCCTTCGCGGACGTAGATGTTCCGTCCGGCCAGTTCGAGAGGCGTGTAGACGCGCATGTCGGGCGCCTGTTCGACGGTTTCGTCGATGGTGAACAGGGGAGCAATCTCGACGATGCCGCCAACGCTGGCCGCAGCTATTATTCCAAGTACGAAGAGGATCGCGGACCGCTCGAGCTTGCGGTGGAAGAGTTCAGGCATCCCTCATTCTCCCGGTACCGCGGCGGGGATGACGGGTGCGTCGGTCTCACGGGCTGCCGCGAGCGGCACCATACGGACCGTCATCCAGATGTTGTAGCAGCCGACCAGTGCGCCCAGCAGGAACAAAAGTCCGCCGAAGGCGCGGGCGATATAGTATGGATACATCGCCACCAGTGAATCGACGAACGAATAGGCGAGAGCGCCTTCCTCGGTATAGGTTCGCCACATCAGCCCCTGGATGATGCCGGAGTTCCACATCGCGAAGACGTAGATCAGCGTTCCGGCAATCGCGAGCCAGAAATGGACCTCGACGAGCGCTGCCGAATACATCCGCTCGCGTTTCCAGAGCGCCGGGACGAGCGTGTAGACGGAGCCGAAGGTGATGAGCGCGACCCACCCCAAGGCTCCGGCATGGACGTGGCCGACTGTCCAATCAGTGTAGTGCGAGAGAGAGTTCACCGGTCTGATCGCCATGAACGAACCCTCGAAGGTGGAGAGCCCATAGAAGACTGCCGCGGCCATCATGAATCGCAGGGTCGCATCGTCTCGGACCCGGTGCCAGGCGCCGTTGAGAGTCAGCAGCGCGTTACCCGCGGATGCCCACGAAGGCACGAGAAGCATCACGGAAAAGGTCATGCCGAGCGTTTGCACCCAGTGGGGGAGCGCAGTGTAGTGCAGGTGGTGGGAACCCGCCCACATGTAGAAGAAGGTGATGCCCCAGAAGCTCAGGATCGAGAGACGGTAGGAGAAGATCGGTCGCTGCGCCCGGACCGGCAGGTAGTAGTAGAGCATGCCGAGAAAACCTGCGGTGAGGAAGAACGCAACCGCGTTGTGGCCATACCACCACTGCACCATCGCGTCCTGCACGCCCGGCCAGATCGTGTAGCTCTTGGCGTGCCCCCAGGACACTGGCAGAGCGAGGTTGTTGACGATGTGCAGGATGGCCACGACCAGGATAAAGGCCATGAAGTACCAGTTGGCGACGTAGATGTGCGGCTCTTTGCGACGCGCGATCGTGGCGATGTAAAGAATGAAGTAGGTCACCCAGACGATCACCAGCCACAAGTCGGCGTACCACTCGGCTTCCGCGTACTCCTTCGACTGGGTGGTACCGAGCAGATATCCGGAAATGGCCAGAACACAGAACAGGTTGAAGCCGAGAAGCACGAACCAAGGACTTATCTGGCCGGCCAACCGCGCCCGAGACGTGCGCTGCACGACGTGGAAAGAGGTCGCAATCAGCGCGTTGCCGCCGAACCCGAAGATGACGCCGGACGTATGCGTTGGCCGCAGCCGCCCGAAGCTGGACCAGGCCGCGTCGAAGGCGAGGTCTGGCCAGGCGAGCTGCGCGGCCACCCACACGCCCATGAACATGCCGAAGACGGCCCAGGCCATCGACAGCACGATCCCGACCTTGATGGGATCGTCGTAGTACGAGACTGCTCGGTCTTCGGTCGGTTCGGGGCCGTAGAGCGACGACATGATGCGGTAGATAACGACGCCCGCGAAAAGCATGACGATGACGCCGTGCACACCGAGAGTGTCCGAGCGTCCGAGGGCCGCCATGGCGAGTCCCGCGAGCGCCACCGCCACCGCGATGATCAAGGCGTACTGCCGTTCAGAGGATTTGAGGTTCGATATCATGCATTCCCTCCAGGTACGGCATTCGCTCAGGCAACTTCCCCAGAAACTCTATGCATTTCAAGCAACTTAGCCAGTTCGGATCTGTTTGCGGCTATGTCAGCCAGAGTATAGCCATCGAAGACAGCGAGAAACGCCTCCAGCGCCTTGACGACGACGCCCTCGAGCCGGCAGGCAGGAGATATGACGCAAAGGCCGCCATCCCTGCGCATACACTCCATCAGAGAGAAGTCGTCTTCCATGTGTCGCACGACCTCACCCAAGTTGATGTCCTCCGGCCGCCGGGCGAGCGCTATGCCGCCGGTGCGCCCCCGAGCCGTGGTCAGGTAACCCAGTCGCCCGAGCCTGAAAGCCACTTTCAGGAGGTGATTGCGTGATATCCCGTATGCCGCGGCCACGTCGGTCACTCGGCACGGTCTTTCCCGGTGGACCGCCAGGTAGATCAGCATCCTGAGCGCATAGTCCGTCTGAAAGGTGAGACGCATCAAGCGGATTCCTGGTTTTCATCGGAGAACGAACCCATCCTACACGAAAATGCGACGTCAGCGCGAGCATGCCCGCCCAAAACGCCGCTACGAAAGTTGTCTCGGCGGGAAAAGTCTGCCCTTCCGCGTTTGTCATCCCGCCGCCCCCGCGGTCGGGCGCTCAACCCGGAAAAACATGGCGAGTTTCAGGCTCCGCGTGATCCTTTCGGCGCGGTCGACGAACACTTCGGCTACCTCAGGCGGGCATCACTCTTCGACGGTTTTGCGGAAAAGACCGAGCCATACGTCGAAATCCTCCTCGCGCACCTGCTTCAGCTTAAGGTGCGCAGGCACGGGGCGGCCGCTGTAGGCGCCATTCTTCAGAATGACCGAGCACCAGAAGTCGGTCATCTTCTCCAGATGCGGTTCCCAGTCGCCGTGGATTTCCGCAGCGAAGATGGGTCCGAGGCGAGCATCCGACCTGACGCAGACATAGAAATCGCGGACAAGCGCGCCGATGAACCCGCGGTCGACCAACGGGTGGGACAGCGGCATTTCCGCCTGCGGCCGGGCGTGATCGTAAACAGTAGAAATCATCGCAGCACACAAAGTGGTATCGCGTCTGCTACTTTTAGGTGCCTGACTTCCGCACGGCAAGCGCGGAGTTCGTCCCAGCCCGCTCGTTCCGCCATTTGTTTGCGCCTGCGCAAAGTTCCGGGCGAGGCGGACGGTTTAGATGGCCTTCTTTGGAGACGACTATCGTGAACCAACCTGAAACCATCGATCCCGATATGACGGTCGACGAGATCATGCGGCGATGGCCGGCAACCATAAGGGTCATGATCCGCAACAGAATGCTCTGCATCGGCTGTCCGATCGGAATCTTCCATACGGTCGCCGACGCATGCCACGCCCATCGGGTCGACCTGGAATCCTTCTCCCAGGAACTTCTCAAGGCGATAAGCAGCGATCCGTTTGCGAACGCGCCGTCGGCCTTCCTCGGTGACGGCGTCGCGGCGCTTTGAACCGCATGCGGCACGCTCCACCCGGAGAGGCAGTTGGCAAAATAGCGGATCTGTCACCGAGATCATTGGAATTCCAAATTATGGCTGATGTCGATTACCGCTCGCTGCTGAATGCGTCTTGATCCAGATCAAAGTTTGCAGGACGCGACCGGAGTTGGCCAACATTAACCTGGCCCTTTTTCGAAGAAGCCGGCTTTCGCCGCGACTCGACGGAGGGAACGCGCCCGTTTCCTGCCTGCGACGTGACGGCGGCGCTATGCAGCCGGCCCCTTGCGCCTGTTCTCAGACACCAGCATGAGCGCATGCGGGTCAGTCACGGTGACCTTCTGGCGCCCGCTCCGTACAATACCCTGGGCTTCCCAGGCGCTGAGCAGCCTGCTGACTGTATGGAGCGTCGTTCCGGTTATCTCCGCGATGTCCTGACGAGTGATTGGAAAGTCGATCTCGATCCCTTCTGGCGTCTTTCGTCCGGACTGGCTGACGATACGCAGCAACGCGTGGGCGATGCGCTGCTCGACCTGCTGGGTCGACATCTCCATGACCTGCGCCTGGGTTTCCTGGAGGCGGGAACCGATCGTGCGGTAGGCACTGGCCCCGAACGCTGGGAAACGCGATTGCAGTTCTGCCCACGCGGAATTGGGCCAGGCGAGGATGACGCAATCAACCGCCGCGACCGCGGACGCCGGATAGGTCGTCCTGCCCATGGCGATGGCGATGCCGAAGAGTTCACCCTCGGTGATGTATCGCGCGATCACCTGATGCCCTTCGGGCGAGGTGCGGACGACGCGGATATGACCCGACAGGAGCAGGAAGAAGGACGTGGCCTCCTCCCCTTGTCCGAAAACCTCCGAATCCTTGGGAAAGCGGGAGGACCGCGCCCGCGAGAGAATAGCATCGAGGTCTTTGCCGTCGAGGTCGGCAAACGCGGGCAATCCCGAAATCAGGGACCTGTCGAGAGGCATTGTCTTCGCTTCCAGTCTGGGGCGCTGCTCCTGTGGGGCGCTGCTCCTGTTCGATTTCTAGCGGGTATTTGCGCCAGCGCAAACTGCCTGTTGGCGTCACGCACTATAGAGCCATCAACGGCATTGGAGCCGCATACCAGGAAAGGACCAAGAAAATGAACAAGCTCATCGCAGGGCTGGCGCTAGGCGCGGCCATCGCGATCGTAGGCGCGGCTGGCGCGGCCGAAATTGAGGTCACGATGCTGAACAAGGGCGAGAAGGGTGCGATGGTGTTCCAACCCGACTTCGTCAGCGCCGCCCCCGGCGACACCATTCGCTTCGTGCCGACCGACAAGGGCCACAACGTGGAAACGATCAAAGGCATGCTCCCGGAAGGCGCCGAAGCCTTCAAGAGCAAATTCAACGAGGTCTTCACGGTAACGCTCGATAAGGAAGGCGTCTACGGCGTCAAGTGTGCGCCGCACTATGGAATGGGCATGGTCGCCCTGATCGAGGTGGGCCAGCCGGTCAACCTCGACGCAGCGAAGGCCGTCAAGCAAACGGGCAAGGCCAAAGCCGTGTTCGCCGAACTCTTCGGCCAAGCCGTGGCGGCCAAGTAGCGCGGGGCCGACAGACGCGAAATGGCGCGGACGGCGGGGGCCGCGTCAAGGAGGCGGAAGTGACGGACCGAGCGGACAGGCAGGCTTGGCGCCAAGGCGCGCCGAACCACGATCCCGCGATCTGGGAGGAAACGTCGCGGCGATATGACCGCTGCCACCCGGGCCACAGCTTCGCCGACCTCGTCCGCCGGTCTTCCTTTTCCAAGGAGGACCGGCGGCTCTTGGAGAACCGGCTGGGAGCCGGAGACCGCGCCAAGCCCCGTTCCTGATCCCCAGGCCTCGTTCTTGATTCCTTGCAAAGGCCTGCCTAATCTTCCGCGAAGCTTCGTGGCAGCTGCCACGCGGGATGACGCTGCTTGTCGCGATCATGACGGTGCGTCTGGCGCCAACCCCACTGCGCGGCCGTCAGGAAAGCGTTCGCCCTGCTGGTCGAGTAGCTCCTGTGACGCTCGAAGTCGACGCGCATCCGCCGCTCTGCCTCATTTCTCATGGGCCTCGCGCCCGGACATCCGCTCGACATGGATTCGAAAGAAGACGTGCGAAGGATGGTCGACGTGCGGTGCAATGACGGGCTTCAACGCGCCGGGTTCCCACCAGTTGGCGTGCTGGCTGAGCAGAGACCAGGCTCGGTCGCGCTCTCGTTTGATGCCAATGCTGTCGGGCAACTCCTCGAAGCGGCCTTCGGCGACGACGCTCTTCCAAGAACGGGCCTCACCTTTTTCTTCGACCAGAAGCGCCACTTGAGGGTTGCCCCGCATGATGTCCAGCTTTCGGCCCGGCATAGTGAAGGAATAGGTGCATCTATCGTCGTAGGCGTAGTAGATTGGCACAAGGTAGGGCTGGTTACCGGACGAGCAGGCGAGCCGCGCGAGCCGGTTCTCAGAAATCAGGGCGGTGCATTGGGCGAGGGATAGTTGTCGAATAATCATGGTGGAACTCCTCATCGAAGTCTCACAATGGGCGCGTCGCACACAATCGTCGTTGTCTCAGATCAATGTCCCTCGGTGACAACTTCCGACCAAACGTCGCTTCGAAGTGGCTGCCCGGTAGTGTCTCAGATCGCATTTCTGTTATGGCTGGGAAGCAAATCGCCCGTGATGTCACCAACTGCCGAAAGTATAAGGGGCGCAACGGGCTGATGGGCCTCTCGCTCATCGGGCCTCTTGTCTTGAAGGAGGAGCGCCAGGATGAGCACCGACCGGGATACCGTGCGGTCCTATGATGCGGTCGCGGCGGAGTACGCTGCCGAGGCCGCGGCGATGCCCGAATGGGTCGCGACCGAGATCGATGCGTTCGTGACCGGGCTGGGTGGCTCTGGCAGGGTGCTGGAGATCGGAAGCGGTGGCGGGCGAGATGCACTTGAGCTTGAGAAGCGGGGGATCAGCGTCCGGCGCACCGACATTTCGAAGGGTTTCGTCGAACTGCTTCGCGAGAGTGGCTTCGAGGCCGACCTGTTGGACCCGCTGACCGAAGACCTGGCCGACCCGCAGCGTCCCGGCACACCGTACGACGGGATCTGGGCCTGTGCCTGCCTGATTCACGTCGCGCGCGAGGATTTCGGCACGGTGCTTGGACGGCTTGCCGAGGCGACCCGGCCCGGTGGCCGACTGCACGCCTCGGTTAGAGAGGGCGATGGCGAGGATGTGTCCACACACGGCAGCGCTGCAGCGCCTCGGCGCTACGTCGAGACGTATTGGCGCGAGTCTGCCCTGCGGTCCGCACTCACGGACGCCGGCTGGATCGTCAGCGAGGTACGTCGGTGCATCGGAAAGCCCGAAGATCGGTGGCTGAGCGTCCGGGCGAGTCGAGCGTGACGCATACAGAGTTCTAGCCCGGATGGAGGCGGTGTACCACGTCCGGATGTGGCACCAAGCGGGGCAGATCGAACTTCCGGTTCGGTCGAGAGCCGAACTTCCAACTGAGACACTGCCGACTGCCCAGGTCGGATGGACAAGCCTTCGCCCAGCGGCAACCGGCTCTCAGGTTGCCTCCATTTTGCCGATTGATTTGAGCGGCCTGGCCCGCCGCCGGCGCCCGATCATCTGGAAGGCGCGCCGTCGTCCAAGCTCCACATCATTCCATGCGGGGACCGCGCAGTCCTTTCCAGGCGATCGAATACAGAAGCCGCCGGCAGTTCCTCTCCCTCGAGTTCGGGGGCGACTTTCCAGCCTGGATCGACGCCTTCCATGTTCGGCAGCTCGTGGGCAATGCCTTTGTGGCAGTCGATGCAGGTGGCCTCGCCAGACAGGAGGTAGCGTGTGTGGATCGTTGCCGCGCGTTCGGTTTGCTTGGATAAGTCCATCGCCACCGAGGAATGACAGTTGCGGCATTCGAGACTGTCGTTCGCTTTCAGTCGGGCCCATTCGTGCTCAGCCAGTTCACGCCTGTATTCGAGGAACTTCCTGCGGGTGTTGATGGTGCCGAAGATCTTGGCCCAGACCTCTTTGGAAGCCTGCATTTTCCTGGCGATCTTGTCGGTCCATTCGTGCGGGACGTGACAGTCCGGGCACGAGGCCCTCACTCCTGAACGGTTCGAGAAGTGGACGGTGCGCGTGAGCTCCTCGTAAACGTTCGTCTCCATCTCATGGCAGGAGATGCAAAACTGCTCGGTGTTGGTCAGTTCCAGGGCGGTGTTGAATGCACCCCAGAACATCACGCCGCCGACAAAGCCGCCGAGCGTCAGGAAGCCCAGGCTGAGCGTCGCGGCGGGCGTCGCCAATATGCGCCAGGCCCATAAGGCGGCGGCCTTGAGCCGTGACCACATGCTACTGATCTCCCGCGTGGCCGACGCCCAGCTTGCTCATGTCGGTGAACGTGTTGCCGACGAGCGGCGCGGTGTCGGCCTGCGGCACATGGCAGGCTGTACAGAAGTACCGCCGCGGGGAGACGTCGGCGAGCATCTGGCCCTCGCGGGTGGTATAGTGCGTGACGCTGATCATCGGTGCGCCCGACCCTTGGGTGAACTCGCGCTTGTGGCACGACAGGCAGCGGTTCGTGTTGACGGAAAGTTGATAGCCTTCGATCGAGTGCGGGATGACGGGCGGTTGGTCGGGATAGGCGCGCATCTTTCTGATATCGTCGACTGTCCACTTAGGCGTCGGATCAGCCGGAAGTTCGTCCATGGGCTGCGCTGCCCCGGTGAGCGGCGGGACGATCTCGGCCGACATCTGCGCCAACGCGGCCGTGCCAATGGCGAACAGCCCTCCGGCGACAAGTGCGACGCGCGCGCGGCGCGTCAGACGGGCATGACCTTGACCGCGCATTTCTTGAAATCCGTCTGCTTGGAGATGGGATCGGTGGCGTCGAGCGTAACCTTGTTGATGAGCTTGCTGGCGTCGAACCAGGGCACGAACACCACGCCGCGCGGCATGCGGTTACGGCCCCGGGTTTCGACCCTGAGCCTGATCTCGCCACGCCGCGAAACGACCCGGACCTCGGCTCCCTGGTTGATGCCGCGTCGTCGCGCGTCGTCAGCGTTCATGAAGCAGACCGCGCCAGGGAACGCCTTGTAGAGCTCCGGCACCCGCATCGTCATCGATCCGGAGTGCCAATGCTCCAGCACGCGTCCGGTTACCAGCCAGACGTCGTATTCCTCGTCAGGGGATTCTGCCGGAGGCTCGTAAGGCACGGCGAGGATCACTGCCTTGCCGTCTGGCCTGCCATAGAATTTTACGCCTTCGCCCGGCTTCACATAGGGATCGAGGCCTTCGCGATAGCGCCACTTAGTCTCCTTGCCGTCGACGACTGGCCAGCGCAGGCCACGCACCTCGTGGTAGACGTCATAGGGCGCGAGATCATGGCCATGACCGCGGCCGAATTCGGCATACTCCTCGAACAAGCCCTTCTGCAGGTAGAAGCCGAATTCGCGCGATTCTCTGTTTTCATACTCGGCGTCGAGTTCTCCTAATGGGAAGCGGTCGACCGTGCCATTCCTGAACAGCACGTCGAAAAGAGTCTTGCCCTTGTAGTCAGGATTGGCATTCAGGAGGTCGGCCGGCCAGACGTCTTCGGTGGTGAAACGTTTCGAGAATTCGACCAACTGCCAAAGATCGGAGCGCGCCTCGCCGGGCGCATCCACCAATTGGTGCCAGACATGAGTGCGGCGCTCGGCATTGCCGTATGCTCCTTCCTTTTCCACCCACATCGCCGCCGGCAGGATCACGTCCGCCGAGAGCGCGGTAACGGTCGGATAGGCATCGGACACGACAATGAAGTTGTCAGGGTTGCGGTAGCCCGGATAAGTCTCGTTCGAGTTGTTCGGTGCGGCCTGAACGTTGTTGTTGACCTGGACCCAGTAGAAGTTGAGCTTGCCGTCCTTCAGCATGCGGTCTTGCTGGACCGCATGGAAGCCGGGCTTCTCCGGCAGCAGGCCGTGCGGCAGACGCCATATCTCCTCGGCGTGCTTTCGGTGCTCGGGGTTGGTCACAACCATGTCGGCGGGGAGGCGGTGGGCGAAGGTGCCGACCTCGCGCGCGGTGCCGCAGGCCGACGGTTGGCCGGTGAGTGAAAACGGGCTGTTGCCAGGCTCCGAGATTTTGCCGGTCAACAGGTGGATGTTGTAGACCATCTGGTTGGCCCACACGCCGCGGACGTGCTGGTTGAAGCCCATGGTCCACAGCGACATCACCTTCACGTCGGGGTTGGCATAGAGCTCCGCCAGTTCCTCGAGGAATTCGGGCTCGACACCAGACAGTTCCGAGACCATCTCGAGCGTGTAGTCCGAGACCATTGTCTTGAATGCGTCGAAGTCGATTGGCTCCGTTTTTCCGGGATCCGCCGCACCCTTGGCAGCCATCTCTACCGGATTGTCGGGCCGCAGCCCGTAGCCGATGTCGGTGGCCCCGCTCATGAACACGGTGTGGTCGCGCACGAACGTTTCGTTGACCCGCCCGGACTGGATGATGTGGTTGGCGATGTAATTCAGGATCGCCAGATCCGTGCCCGGCTTGAACACAATCGGGATGTCGGCAAGGTCCATCGACCGATGCGTGAAGGTCGACAGCACCGCGCAGCGCACATGGGGATGGCCGAGCCGGCGGTCCGCCACCCGTGTCCACAGGATTGGGTGCATCTCGGCCATGTTCGAGCCCCACAGCACGAAGGCGTCGGCGTGCTCGAAATCGTCGTAGCAGCCCATCGGCTCGTCCATGCCGAATGTGCGCATGAAGGCGACGGCGGCCGAGGCCATGCAATGTCGGGCGTTGGGATCGAGATTGTTCGAACGGAAGCCGGCGCGCATCAGCTTGGTTGCGGCGTAACCCTCGAAGATGGTCCATTGGCCGGAGCCGAACATGCCGACCGCTTCGGGACCTTTCTCCCGGAGTACGGCCTTGCACTTCTGCGCCATGAGGTCGAGGGCCTCGTCCCAGGAGACGGGCTCGAACTCGCCGTCCTTGTCGTAGACGCCGCCGCGCTTGCGCATCAGCGGCGTTGTCAGGCGATCCTCGCCATACATGATCTTGGAGAGAAAATAGCCCTTGACGCAGTTCAGGCCGCGGTTGACCTCGGCCTGCATGTCACCATGTGTCGCGACAACACGTCCGTCTTTCACGCCGACCATGACGCCGCACCCGGTGCCGCAGAAGCGGCAGGGAGCCTTGGACCACTTGATCTCCAGTGCTTCGACGCCACCGGGAACGGGCTGCGCCGCGGCCGGCAGAACGATCCCGGCCGACGCTGCCGCGAGCGACGCCGCGTGCGCCTTCAGCAGATCACGACGGTTGATGGATGACGTCATTTGCCTTCGTCCTCCCGTCCCTCGATATGCTCGAAGACCATGTTGGCGGCGATCACGCCGTCCATCATCGAGATAGTGGTCAAGGTCTCGCCGAGCATGCCGCTGCTTGGACCCTCGATCGTGACGACGATCCGGCTGCCTTCGCCGGCGTGAATCTCCACGCCAGGCATTTCCGCAAGTCGCCTGCTCACTTCTTCCCGTCGCGCGGGTAGCGCGACGACGACGGCGCTCGAAATATGATGCCGAGGCTGAAATCCACCCTTGAGAAGGGATCTGCGGGTGATAGCAGGATTTTCGCGCATTGCTTCACCCTCCCGGAGGGCCGGGCGGCCCGAACACGATCTGATACATCCAGACAAGGAAGCCGTAGCCGCCGACGACGCCGACGGCGACGATGGGCCAGATGCCGAAAGCGAGTGCGAGGAACGCCAGCAGCTCTCGTCGCCTCGTCTTCGAACGCGAAGGTCCGGGGTCGGAAAGGGCCTGGGGGCTGTCCTGGGTCATGACCACTCCATGTGCCTTGGACTTGGCCAGATACTGTGAAGCGTCAGACCGCTGAACAGGCTATCTCCTTAAGTGGCTTTTTCAATACCTTTTTTCTGACGCTCAAACGTTCTCGAACAATGCCAGCCGAAGGCTCGGAATATTCGCCATCTCAAGCGCTGGCCCTGCGCCCCCACAGGATAGGCGCATAGCGAATGGCGAACAGCAGGAAGGCGGCACTCCACAGCGCACCGCCGCAGATGAGTAAATGCGCGTACCAGTCTCCCGCCATCGGCGCCGCGACCCGCAGGACAGCTCCCGTTGTAACCGCTATGTAGGCTGCGAGCACGGTCCGGTCCGCGACGATCTCCCGTCCAGTGTGGCCGAGGCTGGCGCGGGTCATGACGGCGAGCGTCATCGTGCCGATCGCGCCGGCTGTCAGCGCGTGCCGGGCGGCGCTTTCTGGTACCCCTGAAAACAACACGGAGCCACCGAGCAGCAATAGTGCGAAGCCGAGCCAGGCATAGCCGATATGGAGGATCAGCACGATTGGCTCGCGCGTGGTGTGCTGGCCTTGCCAGCGCGCCAGACGCGCGGCCAGAAGCACACCGGAGAGACCGAGCATGCCTCCTGCGGCAGGGGAATCCGGAACGGCCACCCAGGCAGCCGCGCCAACGGCAGTCGTCGCCAGCGCCGCCTTGTCAAGGACGCCGAAGCTTGCTGGAAGGCGCGTCCCGCCATTCTTGACAAGCCAGTTCCGGGTGAAACTTGGGACGATGCGGCCACCGATAAGGGCAAGCAGCATAGCGATCGCACCCAGTGCCAGCCGCACGCCGAGGTCATGCGAAACGAACCCGAGATTGGCTGCGTGGTCCAGTGCGTTGGCCAGCCCGAACAGTGTGATCATGACAGCCACGGGCGCGTTCTTCCAGTTGCGCCCTGCCACCACCTCGCGCCAGACCGCGAAGCCAAGCATGACCGGGAGCGAAATATCAACGACGAAGGCCGCGACGGGGCCGGGGGCGGCGGCACAAGCCATGCGCCCGGCCAGCCACAGTGTCACCAGGCCCGCGAGGGGCCAGCCGCTCAGCGGCAATCGGCCCGTCCAGTTCGGGATTGCGGTGAGCACGAAGCCGGCCAGGACGGCCTGCAGGTAGCCGAACAGCATTTCGTGGGCGTGCCAGTGCAGGCCGGGGAAGGGGCCGGGCAAAGCATGTCCGGAGAAATAGATCCAAAGCCAGGCCGGGATCGCCGCACCGGCGTGGAGCGCGGCGAGGAAGAAGAACGGCCTGAATCCATACTGGAGGATCGGCGGCATGGAGGACACCCGTCCCCGGCCGTCACGGGAAACGTCGCCGGACTTGCGCAGCGAGCGCAGCACGGACCTGTCGGTTGGCGTGGCAACGGCGGACATCAGCTGTTTCCTCCGCCTGCCGCCTGTCTTGCGGCCTTCACCCCGAACGCCGCGAATTCAGAGACGTCTTGAAACAGATCCGCGATCTCGTGGAACGCGGAGCGATCAGGCTCGTCGGGCATGAGTTCGTCCAGTTCCCCGAGAAGCGCGAGGACGAGCACGATGGCGTCCCGCATCCTTCTGGCGTCCGCGAGCCCGCCAGCGCGCCGGACCAGATCGTCTTCCGAGCCGACAGGATCCAGCATGCTGTTCGCGGCCTCGGCGCATTGGCGGTCGAGCGCTGCGCCGGCTACTCCCTGACGAACGCGTTCGACCAGCGACGGCCGCGTCAGGGATTCGATCGGGAGCATCGGTCGTAGCGCAGTATCGGTTACCATCGGTGTAGTCTCCTTAAAGCCCCGATCAGTCTGCGAGCAGTGTTAGGCAGCCCTGATGATCAGTGATTGGCCGCTCAAAATGTCGGGCAGATGGGGCGACGGCGTTTCTTCACTCTTCAATCGCCTTCCTGGCCGCACTCTCTCCAAGCGCCGCGATCTCGGAGATCTCGCGGAATATCTCTGCGATGTCGTTCGCGACGGCCGGCTTGGGCTCGCGAGGCGCCAACTCGAATACTTCATCGAGAAGCGCCAATGCGACGTCGATCGCGTCGCGCATCCGCTTCGCGTCAGCGAAGTTTTTGGCGGGACCCTGCGCATGATCCACAACCGTCCCCGTTCGATCGGGCTCGGCGTCGGTGACTTCAACGGCAACACCGTCACGCCCCACCTCGGCGAGGCGGCGCAGCAACTCAGCGGCAAAGGAACTTTCGCCCCTGTTGGCAAGTTCCAGCAATCGCGACGAGGCTGCCGCAAGCATTCTCGATGCGTCCGATTTCTGTGTCACGATTCGGAACTTTCGCTGGAGAAGAGCGTGCTGATCCAGCATGCAGGCCCGCAAAAGGGCTCATCGCGAACAAGCCGAAATCCCAGATTCTCCGGCGGCGTGCCGACGGCGCATCCGCCACTCCTGCCGTCGCGGACGAAATTGGACATGTAGGCCCGATGCCGTCCTTCGAGCACGTGCACGCCGCAGTTCTCGACGATGGTCTCGGGCTGGCCGCTCCTGGCATCGAGCGTGACGCGGCTGTAGCAGCTCGAAGTCCATTCCCAGACGTTGCCGCCGAAATCCTCGACGCCGAGAGTGTTGACGCCGTAGTGGCCGCCGGGCTTCGGCTCCGGATCCGCGGGGCGCCTGGCCGCGGCTTCCTCCTTGTATCGCCGTATCCAGCGCACCGCGGGATTTTGGCGATCGTCCGCCGTTGCGGAGAAGGATTCGCCACCAAAACGTTCGCCGGCCGCCGCGGCTGCCTCGAGCGCGGTCGGGAGCCGCCAGGATTCGCCAGTGGCCTCAGAATACCAGCGAGCATATGCGTCGGCGTCCGTCCAGTTGACCCCGGTGACCGGAACGTCTGCCTGAGAAGCGCGCGCGTCGGCCGCCATGCAGGCGCCTGCGGCAACGCAGAGATCGTACTCGGCGAGGCTGACCTGCCGCGTCATAATCCGGAAGCCGGCGACCATCATAGGCTTGGCGGGAGCCGCTGCAGGAACACCGCCTGACAGGAATTCGCCCGGTGCCGGAAAGTCCACGATCCTTTCCCCGATCTCGACGGTTGCCGCGACCGGAACTGACCGTTGGTGTTCCAGCGGCGCATGCAATCCGACGGCGAGCGCCGGCACGGCAAGCGCGGCGACGGCGCCGAAAGCTGCTTCCAGCATGGTGACGGGCATCGAAATTCTCCATGGGAAACGCGGCCCGGATCCCCTCTTGGTCCGGGCCGCCAGCCTGATCGGTCAGTGGGTCGGGATCGGTCCGGGAGCCTCGACCTGCTTCATCAGATCGTCGCTCCATTCGCCCTCGACCACGAAGTGGGCCGTCGCACCGAGCTCGACCGCTTCGATCAGGTTGTGGTTGACGTAGGCGTAGACGCCCGGCTGGAGGAAGGTGTAGAGCGCGGCACCGGCCGATCCGCCGCGGATGAACCAGGTCTCCAGGTCCTTGGCGGGCGGGTTGGCGAACTTGCCCTCTTCCCAGACGTAGTCGCCGTGGCCGCCGATCAGGTGGGGCCTTGTGTCCCGGTTGGCCTGCGAGTGGACGATCAGCACCGTCTCGCCAACCTTCGCCTTCATCGCGTTGTCGCCCGTCAGGGCGCCCTTGGTGCCGTTGAAGACGACATGGGACGGGACGAGACGTTTCATCACCTCCAGCGTGTCGGCGTAGCTGTCGCCGTGGCTCTCGTAGGTCTTGAAGTTGCCGTCCTCGTCGCGCGGCACGTAGAAGTCGTTCTCGCCGATGTAGAAGACCTTGTCGTAGGTGAGCAGCTCGCCCTTCTCGTTCTTCAGGCCGTCGCGGGGCAGGACCATGATCGTCCCGCTCATGCCGGACACGACGTGCCACGGGATCATCGCTCCCTCGGGCGCGCAGTGGTAGACGAAGGTTCCGCTGCGGGTTGCCTTGAAACGCAGCTTCACCTGTTCCCCGGGATTGATGAGCGTCAGGGCTCCGCCGCCGAGCGCGCCGGTGGCGGCGTGGAAGTCGATGTTGTGGGGCATCGAGTTGCTGCCGGGGTTGACCAGGTTCAACTCGACGTAATCGCCTTCATGGACGACCATCATCGGGCCGGGGATCGAGCCGTTGAAGGTCATGCCCTGCAGCACGGTGCCTTCGTCATCGATAGTGACGGGCTTTTCCTCGATGGTCATCGTGAACTCGACTACCTTCGGACCGCTCTTCGCCACCTGTTCGTGCGGGTGCACGAAGGGCGGTGCGACGAGCGTGACCTGCTCGCGCGGCAGCGCGGCGATCTCGGTCTCGTTCGCGAAAGCGGTTATCGAAGGCATCGCGGCCAGCATGGCGGCGGCCGCTGCTCCCATCAGTGCCTGGCGACGCGTGAGCATTTCGGTTCTCCTTGTGATCCATCGTTGTCGATGAGCGACTTCTACGCCCGCCATGGCAGAGGAGTTTGTCCTGGAACAAACTCCCGATGGATTTTCCGGGGGAGCGACCTGTAGGAGTATCTGCGGAGTTTGTTGCAGCGCAAATAGCTGACGGCCAACGCGGCTATGCAGTGGCTCCATAAGCGGGCGGAACAACCCGTCGCGCAACTCGAGCGTCATTCGACCTGGAGAGGTCATTCGACCTGGAGAAAAAAGGAGACAGTCAGATGTACAGGCCTCTTATAATTGCGGCGGTTACTGCGATCGTGGCCGGACCGGCCCATGCGCATGTTTCGTTCGAAAACGCCCAGGCTGCCGTCGGCACGACCTACAAGGCGGTTCTAAGGATTCCGCACGGTTGCGACGGCATGGCCACGGACGAGGTCCGGGTCCGGATCCCGGAAGGCGTGATCGCGGTCAAGCCGATGCCCAAGGCCGGATGGACGATCGAAAAGACGGTGACGGGGTACAAGGCAGAGCACGATCTGCAGGGCAAGAAAGGCTGAAGGCGTTACCGAGCTATCTTGGAGCGGCGGAAGCGTGGCGGACGACGAGTGCGATGAGTTCGTTTTCAGGGCGACTCTCGACGCAAGCCTCCCGGCGGGCGTAACGATCTATCTTCCGGTGATCCAGGTCTGCGGCACGGACAGGGCAGAATGGACCCAGGCTCCGGCCGAGGGCCAGACAGCTCATGACTTGGAGCGACCGGCGCCCGGTCTGGAACTGCTTCACGGCGAACACGCGGGACACTGAAACGCCTGAACGCGGGAAATCTGGGGCCGAGTGGCTCAGGAGTCCGGAACATCACCGGAGGGCACGCAGGGCGTTGAGGATCACCGCTACGTCTATGCCCTCCTGCACGAGTGCGCCAGCCACAGGCGGGAGATAGCCGAGCGCAGCCACAGCCATCCCGACGACGGAGAGGCCGAGGCCGGCGACCACGCTTTGCATTGCGATTTGGCGGGTCCGATGCGCGACCTCTACCGCGGACGCCAGGCTGTCGATGCGGTCGACGAGAATGACGACTCCGGCGCTTTCCGACGAGGCGGCGGAGCCGCGCGCGCCCAACGCCACGCCCACGTCGGCGCTCGCCAGCGCGGGAGCGTCATTCACGCCGTCTCCAGCCATGAGCACGGGAGCGCGCATGCGTTCCCTGGTCACGACTTCGACCTTCTGCGCCGGATCCAGTTCGCCATCCGCCTTGGCTATCCCGAGCCGGGCAGCCACGGCGTCGACCACATCCTGGCGATCGCCGGAGGCGATCACGACGCGGTCGATCCCAGCCTTCTCCAGCGCCCGGAGCATGGCGGGCGCCTCCGGCCTGATCGCGTCTGCCATGGCGATGATCCCGGCCAGGACGCCGTCTACGCCGACGGCCACCACGGCGCTTCCCCAGGGAAGACCTTCCCGCAACCCATAGGGATCGCCCTGCGTGATCGCGTCCCTGACGAAGCGGCTGCCGCCGATAACCAGCCTGCGTCTTTCGACAATCCCTTTGATTCCGGTTCCGGCGACCTCGCTGACGTCCGTCGGCGCAGAGAGCGGGAGCCCCTTCCGGCGTGCGTCCGCCACCAGCGCCGCTGCCGTGACGTGGCCGGACGCCTGGTCGAGCGAGGCTGCGAGCCGCAGGACCTCGTCAGGTAACCAGGTCCCGACGGTGCGTACGTCGACCACCTCGGCTTGGCCGAACGTCAGGGTTCCGGTTTTGTCGAGGATGACCGTCTTGACCTTCGCAAGGGTCTCGAGAGCCCCGCCGTCCTTGACGAGGACGCCGAGCTTCGCGGCGCGCGACATGCCGGAGATGATGGCGACGGGCAGGGCGAGGATGAGCGGGCACGGCGTTGCGACCACCAACACAGCCAGCACTCTGACAGGGTCGCCGGAGATGGCCCAGGCAGTTCCTGCCGCCAAGACCGTCAGCAGCAGGAACCAGACCGCGTAGCGATCCGCCGCACGCACGCTGGGAGGCTTGCCTTCCTGTGCCTTGGTTACAAGCCGGACGATGTTGGCGTAGGTGCTTTCGGCCGCGGGTCTGTCCGCAAGGAGATCGAAGGCATCGCCAGCATTGGTTGCTCCGCTCAGGACTTCGTCACCCAGCAACTTCGTGCGTGGCAGGCTCTCTCCGGTCAAGGCGGACTCGTCCAGGACGGCAGAAGGTGACGCAAGGCTGCCGTCGACGGGGATCACTTCGCCGCGGCGAACGAGGAGCCGGTCGCCTGGAACGATAGCCTGGATGAGGACTTCGTCGAGCCCGTCATTGCCGTACCGCATGGCGCTGTGGGCCACGCGACCGAGTAGGGCGGTCATCTCCCTGCGTGCGCGGCCGGCCGCATAGCCTTCGAGAAACTGGCCCCCCGCGTACATCAGCGCGACGACGTTGCCCGCTAGCATCTCGCCGAACGCGAGCGCGGCCGACATCGATAGCGCGGCGACCAGGTCAAGCCCGACTTCGCCCCGCGACAGACTGCGGACGATCTCGACGGCGAGGGCCGCCAGCACCAACGCGGTCGCGACGGCCCACGGCCAGGGATGCCAGCCTGCGCCGGACGCCCATCCAGTAATGCCGACCATGAGTCCGCTGAGCGCCACGCCGAGGAGCACTCCTCTCAACGAGAGAATCGGCCACCGCGCATCAGGCAAGGTAAGCATCCATCATCAGCAGGGCGGTCAATGCGAAAGCAGCACTGGCATCCTCAGGTCCGCTAAGACGCCTTCGGTCGCGCCGCCGAGAACGAAATCCCTGAGCCGTGAGTGACCGTAGCCCCCCATCACCAGCAGATCCGAACCTAGGCCGGCAGCGTGGCGCTGCAGGGTTTCTGCAATCGGGCAGTCCTCCGCGCGCACTGTCGAGAAGGTGGCTTTCAGCCGGCTTCGCGCAGACTTCCCGCGAGCCGCTCCCCCGCATCTGCCTCGTCGATTGACTTTTCGTCTGTGACGGTGACAACCTTGATCTCCACGGCGCGCTCCAGAACAAACCTGGCGTCTGACACGGCGCGGGCTGCGACGCGCGTGCCATCCCATGCGATCGACACCCGGCTAAAACTGGCGGGCGGCGCCTGATCGGGCAGAAGGATCGTCGGGCGGCCGGAGCTGAAGACAACGGCCTCCGCCAAAGCGCGGATACCGGGGTTGTCGGAGTTCCACCCGACAAGCGCCATGTCGAAATAGCGGGCATGGCGAGCGGCCGCCTCGCCAAGCAGCGCGACCTGCGTCCTCTCCACGGAAGTCGTCAGATTCAGGCTTCTGGCTTCCGCCTCAACCCTGGCCGCGGCCAGCAGTTCCGCGCCGTTGCTCGCGCTGAGTTTCTCGGCGTTGCGGATCATTTCCGGCAGATTCATGAGCATGCGGGAGAACGCGTTCGAAACCTCTGGAATGTCAGCTTCTAGCGCCAGCGCGTGGAGGTCCGCGCCAAGCAGATCCGTCACCGCCGCAGCGTTGGCTACGACTGCCGTCGTGTGGGGTTCCGGATAGGTGAGTAGGGGCACAAGAGCGCGAAGCTTCATTCGATGTAGTCCTCCAGGACAGGAATTTCCTCCATCCCGCTCAGCGTACGAGGAGCACTGGAACGGGGCTATGGGCTAGCACTTCCGAGGTCTGGCTGCCCAGCAGCAGGCGCCCGAGGCCGCGCCGGCCGTGCGAGGCCATGACGATCAGGCTGCATTCTTGGGCCTTCGCCGCCTCGACGATGGCTTCCGCTGGCCTCGCGTCGGGCACGTGCAGCACGTCCGCGCTGACGCCGATCCTGGCGGCCGATTCCCGCACCGTCGCCAGGAGTTTCTCCGCAGCCTTCTTCTGCCCCTCTTCATACCCCGAGATATCCCCGGGAAGCGGGACCCAGCCGCCGCCGGCCGCGCTCGCATGGAAGGGGAGAGGCTCGGTGACTGTGATGACGGTCACCTTCGCGTCGAGGCTCTTGGCAAGCGAAAGCCCATGGTCGACGCCCCTCTGCGCGACATCGGAGCCGTCCGTCGAAATCAGGATGTGCTTGTACATTGCCTTCTTGTCCTCTGTTGCCTGTTCCGCCCAAGGAACGCTCGCGCTTGGCGCGTCCAGTCCACAGACACGCCGGGACGAGGCCTTGGCTTGAACTCTACCTTTGGGCCTTCTTTTCAGCTTGATCGAGATCAAAGCCTAATCTGCGTCGGCAAGCGATGGTTTCAAGAATCACGTTTCTCGCTATCGAGGCTAGCCGTCAGATAGGCGTTGTATCGATCGCCGGGCCGCAGCGCCCATAGGCACCGTTTCGCTGGGAGGGCAGTTCCTCCGAATCGTTGACCACCTGCGCGAAATATCGGCGCGCCAGATAGACGTCCGCTGGTTGCTCGAAATCAGATTTCCACCTGGCACACCGTGGACCGCGTCAGGAACCGTCTCTCGCGGCCGTTATCGAGTGAGAACATGCCACCGCGTCCGGGCACAACATCGATGACGAGGTTCGTGTGCTTCCACGCGTCGTATTGCGCCGCGCCGATGTAAAACGGCGCGCCGCCGATCTCGCCGAGCAATACGTCGCTGTCCCCCAGAGCGAAATCACCTAGGGGGTAGCACATCGGCGAGGAACCGTCGCAGCAGCCGCCCGACTGGTGGAACAGCACCGGCCCATGCTCGGCGATGATCATCGCCAGGAGCTCCAGCGCCGCCGGCGTGGCGCTCACCTTGTCGTGCATTCCATCCTCCCTCCGGAAAGCGAAGCGCGGGACTGTCCCGCGCCCCGTGAGGCAGTCCTTAGAAGAAGCCGAGCTTCTTCGGGCTGTAGCTGACCAGCATGTTCTTGGTCTGCTGGTAGTGGTCGAGCATCATCTTGTGGGTCTCGCGGCCGATGCCGGACTGCTTGTAGCCGCCAAACGCCGCGTGCGCCGGGTAGGCGTGGTAGCAGTTGGTCCAGACGCGGCCCGCCTGGATCGCCCGGCCGAAGCGGTAGAGCCGGTTGGCGTCGCGGCTCCAGATGCCGGCGCCGAGGCCGTAGAGCGTGTCGTTGGCGATCGACAACGCCTCGTCGTCGTCCTTGAAGGTGGTGACCGAAACCACCGGCCCGAAGATCTCCTCCTGGAAGATGCGCATCTTGTTGTGGCCCTTGAACACCGTCGGCTTGACGTAATAGCCGCCGGCGAGATCGCCCGGCAGCTCGTTGCGCGCGCCGCCGGTGAGCACTTCGGCGCCTTCCTGCTTGCCGATGTCGATGTAGGACAGGATCTTCTCGAGCTGCTCGGACGAGGCCTGCGCGCCGATCATCGTCGCCGGATCCAGCGGATCGCCCTGGACGATCGCCTCGACGCGCTTCAGCGCCCGCTCCATGAAGCGGTCGTAGATCTTTTCGTGGATCAGCGCCCGGCTCGGGCAGGTACAAACCTCGCCCTGGTTGAGTGCGAACATGACGAAACCCTCGATCGCCTTGTCGAAGAAATCGTCGTCCTCGGCGGTGACGTCCTGGAAGAAGATGTTGGGCGACTTGCCGCCCAGTTCGAGCGTTACCGGGATCAGGTTTTGGCTGGCGTACTGCATGATCAGCCGGCCAGTGGTCGTCTCGCCGGTGAAGGCGATCTTGGCGATCCGGTTCGAGGAGGCAAGCGGCTTGCCTGCCTCGAGGCCGAAGCCGTTGACGATGTTGAGCACGCCCGGCGGCAGCAGGTCGCCGATGAGGTCCGCCCAGAGCATGATCGCCGCCGGGGTCTGCTCTGCGGGTTTCAGAACCACGCAGTTGCCGGCCGCGATCGCGGGGGCCAGTTTCCATACCGCCATGAGCAGCGGGAAGTTCCACGGGATGATCTGGCCGACGACGCCCAACGGTTCGTGGAAGTGATAGGCAACGGTGTCGTGGTCGATCTCGGAGAGGCTGCCCTCCTGGGCGCGAATCGCGCCGGCGAAGTAGCGGAAGTGATCGATGGCCAGCGGCAGATCGGCGGCGGTCGTCTCACGGATCGGCTTGCCATTGTCCCAGGTCTCGGCGCGCGCGAGGAGATCGAGGTTCTCCTCCATGCGATCAGCAATGCGATTGAGAATCAAAGCGCGCTCGGCCGGGCTGGTGCGGCCCCATGCGTCCTTGGCCGCATGGGCCGCGTCGAGCGCGGCCTCGATGTCCTTTGAGTCGGAACGGGCGACTTCACAGAGAAGCTGACCGTTTACCGGCGAGAAGTTCTCGAAATACTTGCCGGAAAGCGGCTCGGTCCATTTGCCGCCAATGAAATTGCCGTAACGCTTGTCGAAGGGCGCCTTGACGGAGCGTGAGAATTCAACCTTGTTCATGATGTACCTCCCGAAACAACGCCGCGGGATGCGGCGCTTCGGCGGAAAGACTTGCCGCATCTGCCGGCTCGCTGTCACCATGGTGAGAACAGTGGACCCGCAGGACGTGTCGCAGAACTGCGACAGTCATGCCGGGATTCGAAAAGATCAGTGTGATCTATGGAGATCGAGGCGGTTGAGCTTCCGGTGGAGCGTCGCACGGCTGATCCCAAGCGCCGCGGCCGCGGCCGAGACATTTCCATCTGTCCGCGCCAGCACCCGTTGCAGAGCACCGCGCTCCGCCTCGGCGAGGACTTCGGTGACCTTCCTCGCCCCGCCAAGCAGATCGGCCGCGGGGATCGGCTTCCGAAGGCTTTTTTGCGTGATTCCCAGCGCCAATCGCGCCAAGCGGGTCGCGCCGACCACAAGGTCGTCCGCATCGACCGCGACCAGTCCGCCCGAACCTTTGTCGGTTATTGGCGCGAGCAGAATGCGCGCCTTCGGGAATGCCAACTTGAAGTTCTCCGCCTCGATCCGTCGTGCGGCGTCGACCACAGCCACCGAAATAAGATTGGCGAAAGCTTCGGTTAGATCTGCCCGGCAGGAAGACACGTCGAGGGCGGCGACGAGGTCTCCCTCGTGATCGTAGATGGGCGCGGTGATGCAGCTCAGCGCTGTGTTGCGCGTGTGAAAATGCTGGTCGCGATGGATCGTCAGCACGCGCTGCTCGACAAGACAGGTGCCGATGCCGTTGGTGCCCTCGCTCTCCTCGTTCCAGACTGAGCCTGTCCACAACCCCCAGGAGTGAAACGTCTCGTCATCCGCAGGTGCACCGCGTCGTTCGACCGGCACGCCCTCACAGTCGGCGAGAAGCACGCAGCATCCAACACCTCCCACCGCCAGGTAGAGTCTGTCGAGGCTTGATTGGGCAGCTCGGATCAGCGGTTCGATCCGTTGCCTGGCGTCGATAAATTCGGCCTCGGTCAGGTAACGCGGCGGTTTGGGATCGGTTGGATCGAGCTTATGCAAATTGGACGAGCGTCGCCATGAAGCGACCAGCGCCGATTTCGCCGCGGCATCCGAAATGATTGCGGCCTGTATGCGATCGGCATGATGACCGGGTAGAACCTCGCCCATGCTATCCTCCCAAATCCCGACTCTTTCCTTTCAGTTCCTGGATCAGGTGCGTGTTACGTCGGGGTTGCGTTGGCAGCGCCTATCTCCGCATCGATCGAACCTCTGTCAATTGCCCAGAAGAAGCAGACGCCTCCCGCGTCCCTCAAACGGCTGCGGAATGTCGGGCGCTTCCGCGTACGTGATATTGGTCGAAACGGGCTGCGATTGTACGGACGAACGGGCGGCCGTCAACGGTGACGGCGAACCGTTCGCCGTCGAACGACGTGAAACCGTCCGCGTCGTCGCGCCGGAGATCTAAGACGATTTCCGCTATTGTATCGACGCGCTGGCCAAAGGTCCCGCGGAGTTCCTTCAACGAAAACCCGAAACCGCACATCAGGCTTTCTATCACGGAAGCCCTGACGCGGTCCTCCTCCGTCAGCTCAACCCCGCGGGCCGAGGGATCCAACGCACCTAGCCAGGACGAGTAGGATGCAGGGTCGACCCCCGCGTGGAAATGTGGTGCGGTCGGATAGCTGGTGTAGCGCGGAACGGGCGCCGAATGCCGTTCGATGGTTGCTTGATCCATTGCGGGCTCCTTGCGCCAGCGTTATCCGGCAACGGCCGGAGCTCTCTTGACATGGATCAAACGTGCGGACGAGTTTCTGGATCGGCTGCGGCTGCGGCAATACGCGAACCTTGGCGTGCACGCCACGCTGGCATTCGGCGCCGGAGCGTCCGATATTCCCGACAACGCCATGAACACGAACCGCAAGGACATACACAACTCCGACATTCCTGTGCTTTGCCGGAGCTGCGAGGCCCGGCACAAGGGAATGTGCGGCGTGCTCGATTCGGCCGAGCTTGTTGCGCTTTCTCGTCACACTCGCCTGGCCCGGCACTCCGCCGGAGAGGAACTCGCCGCGGAGGGCATGCCCGTCGAGTCCTATGCGAATGTAATGCGTGGCGTAATCAAGCTGACGAAGGTGCTGGAAGACGGCCGCCAGCAGATCGTCGGGCTGCAGTTCGCCCCGGATTTCCTCGGGCGACTTTTCGCGCCTGACAGTGCCGCAACTGCCGAAGCTGCGTCCGACGTCGATCTCTGCCGCGTGTCGAAAAGCGCTCTGGAACGGATGATCGCGGGGAATCCCAAGCTGGAGCGTCGATTAATGGAGCAGACGCTCAGGGAACTCGATGAAGCCCGCGAATGGATGGTCACGCTGGGGCGGAAGACAGCTGCCGAGAAGGTCGCCAGCTTCCTTTATCTCATCGCCACGCACCTCGATCCCTCGGCGGACAGCGAACAGAAGGGCCGCAAGTTTATTCTGCCTCTCACGCGCGGTGACGTTGCCGATTTCCTCGGGCTGACGATCGAGACCGTCTCGCGGCAGTTGTCCAGGCTCCGCGCGGAGAAAGTCATTGCAATCAGCGCAGTGACCCAGGTCGATGTGCCCGATCTCGAGCGGCTCAGGAAGCGTTGTGGCTGAACGGATGGACCAGCGCCAGAAGCGGAACGAGCATTTCCTGTTCGAACGCCACGTGTTGCGCAACGCGGAACCCGCACCTCTGCCGCTTGACGGGTGCTTGCATTCAGCTCCAGGCGTGGCTGGCCAATCCATAGACCCAAGGTCCGTTGCTTTCCCGGTTCAGGAAGCGGCGGCCTTTGGACATCGTCGTCACGGTCTCGGCAATGCCGAGGCCACTCTGCTGCAGAAGCTCGGCAAACACGCCATCCTTCTCGCGCGTATCGACGCGGGCGAATCGACCTGCCAGCTTCTTCAGATGGACGGCTGTGAGATGGACCGCGTCCTGGTCGTTTCGGGCTATTGTGGGTCCAATCACATGGCCGCGCCCGAACTCGCGACACATGGAATAGCCAACGACCACGCCGCCACGACTCAAAGTGGCGATCGAGGCATCCTCCGAGAGCAACGCAAGTAGCCTCGCGCGGTTCGTCCCGAATGCGCGCGCGTCCAGCTCGGTGATCTCGCCAAGTCGGCCGCTGGGCAGCTCAATCAGTTCACCATCCAAAACCGGCAATGGCGGTAGTGTTTGTGGGACCTGTCCCTGGCGCATGTAGACGATCGCCTCGTTCGTGAAGCCGAGCGACACATACAGAGGATAGGCGGCGTGGGTTGCATTCAGGGCCAGATTGCGATCCCCGCACTGCTCGAGGATCTGTTCCATGAGCCATCGGCCACCTCCCTGCGCCTGTGCGCGAGGCGTCGTGATCACCAGGCCAATGGTGGCAAAATCGTCCCCTTGGGGAAACCACATCGCGCTCCCGAAGACGCGCCCAATTCCGTCAACGGCGACGATGCCGTGGCCGGCGCGGCGCAACAAATCCCAATCCTTGGGACGATGCGGCCAGCGGACCGAAATCGATAGTGCATGCAGCAGATCAACGTCGACATCATTGATGTCCCGCGCGACCAGTTCAAAGGATTTCAGGCGTACTGATCTCTGCATCTCAGTCGATCCGCTCCTTCAACGTAAGCCCCAAGTCCTTCAACAAATGCCAAAAGGCACGCGGTGTTAATCCTGGCGCCGATAGCCATGTTTGCGACAGGCCTCATTTGCCGCAGCATTACAGGGGAAAGCCAGCAGGTTTCGCTGGTTCGAGGCGTTTTTTCGCAATCTTCAGCCAAAGTACGACGCGATTCGGCAGGGAACACTGCTGCGCAGCGATAGGCTGGTCGCACCCGGTGATAGTGTGCAAGCAGAGCGGACCGCCATGAACGTGGAAGAAATCCTCGCGACCCTGATTGCATTTCCCTCCGTTGTGGGCGCGCCAAACGGCGAGATCGTCGATTGGATCCGCGACTACTGTCAGGCAGCCGGAGCCGAAGTGACGGTTCTCCCCGGTCCCGAGGGCGACCGGTCCAACCTGTTCGTCACTGTCGGCCCGCGTGCCGGTCAGGGCTATATCATCTCCGGACATATGGATGTCGTGCCGGCCGGCGAGCCGGAATGGAGCTCGGATCCGTTCGTCCTGCGTCGCGAGGGCGGCAGGCTTTACGGCCGTGGCACCACCGACATGAAGGGCTTTCTCGCCTGCGCATTGGCCGCGCTGCCAGGACTTGCGGCAATGAACCTGCGGCAGCCAGTCCATCTCGCATTCTCCTACGATGAAGAGGCGGGGTGCCGTGGCGCGCCGCATCTCTTGGCTGCGTTGCCGAGCCTATGCGAGAGGCCGCTTGGCGCGATTGTCGGCGAGCCCAGCCGGATGCAGCCTGTGCGCGCGCACAAGGGCAAGGCCGCCGCGCGGCTCGAGGTGATCGGGCGATCCGGCCATTCGTCACGCCCCGATCTCGGCCTCAATGCCGTGCACGCCATGGCCGGCGTCATCACGCACGCCGTGGCCTACGGCCAATCCCTCGCCGGCGGGCCGCTCGATCAAAATTTCGAGCCCCCATATTCTTCCTTGCAGGTGGGCGTCATCGCCGGTGGACAAGCCGTCAACATCATCGCTGGCCACTGCACAGCCGATATCGAGGTGCGTGCCGTGCCGGGCGTTTCCCCAGCATCCCTGCTTGAGCCGGTCAAAGCCCGGCTTTTCGATCTGCGCGACGGCGGCTTCGAGGTGGCTTGGCACGAATTGAGTTCCTATCCCGCCCTTGCGCCGGCGGAGGGGAGCAAGCTGGCGGCCGTTCTGACCGAGCTGACGGGGCAGGAGCCGCTCACGGCGGTGAGCTACGGCACGGAGGCCGGGCTTTATCAGCAGGCCGGCATCGATGCGATCATTTGCGGCCCCGGCGACATTTCCCGCGCGCATCGTCCCAATGAATACATCGAGAT
Source organism: Mesorhizobium sp. WSM4848 (assembly GCF_055811375.1). Taxonomy (NCBI): domain Bacteria; kingdom Pseudomonadati; phylum Pseudomonadota; class Alphaproteobacteria; order Hyphomicrobiales; family Phyllobacteriaceae; genus Mesorhizobium; species Mesorhizobium sp. WSM4848. Next base: position 93,092 of record NZ_JBVVPX010000004.1, on the reverse strand, counting down.
CGATGAACTTGCTGCCTGCCAGAGCATGATCGAGGATCTCGGCGCGCGTCTCGCGGCCTGAGGGAAGGGCAGCTTCCATGGCATTTCTTTTCAATTCCGATACGGCGCGTGCTGCGGTGTTCCGCGAGATTTTTGCGCGCGAACTCCCGGATCTTGAATTCTTCCATTCCGGCGAGGAGTTGGAGCCGGACAAGGTGCGCTATCTCATCACCTGGACGGTGCCGGACGACATCTCGCGCTACCGCAATCTGGAAGTGCTTTTTTCGATCGGAGCCGGCGTCGACCAGTTCAAGCAGGACGTGGTGCCAAGCCATGTGAAGCTTGTGCGCATGGTCGAGGACGGCATCATCCGCATGATGCAGGAATACGTCGCGCTTGGCGTGTTGGCGCTCCACCGGGAGATGCCCGCCTATCTCGAGCAGCAGAAAAGGTGCCTCTGGCAGCCGATTGCCGCTCGACAGGCGGCCGAGCGCCGGGTCGGTTTTCTTGGTCTTGGCATGCTGGCGCAGGCGGCAATCGAGCGCCTGAAGCCGTTCCAGTTTCCGCTTGCCGGCTGGAGCCGCAGCGAAAGGCGGATAGAGGGCGTCGCCTGTTTTCACGGCGCCGATCAGTTGCCCCGCTTTCTGAAGCAGACGGACATTCTCGTCTGCCTGCTACCGCTGACGCAGGAAACCAGCGGAATTCTCGATGCAAAGCTCTTCTCCTTGCTACCAGCCGGGGCGCGGCTGCTGCATGTCGGCAGGGGTCCGCAACTCGACCAGGCGGCGCTGATCGACGCGCTCGATAGCGGTCACGTATCCGCGGCGGTGCTTGATGTCACAGATCCGGAACCGCTCCCGGAAGAGCATCCGCTGTGGTCGCATCCGAAGGTGATGATAACGCCGCACATTGCCTCGGTGACGCAACCGCATACGGCGGCGCAAGCCGCCGTCGACAACGTCCGGCGCCACCGCGCCGGCGAAGAACTGATCGGCCTCGTCGATCGGACACTCGGCTACTAACCAGGGAAACCTCACATGTCACTGCTGACCACGATCGACACAAATCCCGCCTTCACGCCGAAGGAGGCATTGCCGCTGCCGGAGCGGCTCATTTCCGGCACTCCATCGTTCAAGACCTGGGCGCAGGATGCCTCGAAAGGTGAGAAGGTTCTGACCGGCGTTTGGGAAGCCACCCCCGGCGAGACGCATTCGATCAAGGGCACCACCTACGAGTTCTGCCATATCCTTTCGGGCCTCATCGAAATCGAGGAGAAGGGCGGCGAGACCAAGACTTACCGCGCCGGCGACAGTTTCGTGATGAAGCCGGGTTTCGTCGGCGTCTGGCGCACGGTCGAGACCGTGCGCAAGATCTACGTCTGCGTTTGCGACTGAGTTCAGTGCCCAAGGTCCGGCCGAGTAGAGCACGCGGCGGTTCCGAAACAATCGACTTTCCAAGTCCGGCCCGACGCGATTCGACGCTGTCGGGCCGCTCATCCTCGACGAAAAATGCGGCGCGCGGTCCGCTATGGTTCCGATAGTGCGAATGAGGACCTCGATCGATGAAGACCTATGACATAGCGCTCATCCCCGGCGACGGCATTGGCAGGGACGTGACCGGGGCGGCATGGCAGGTGATGCAGGCGGCGGCCAAACGGGGCGGTTTCGCCCTTGACGGCACACGCTTCCCATGGTCGTGCGCCTACTACCTGGAAACCGGCGCAATGATGCCGCCAGATGGCATCGAGACCCTTCGAAAATTCGATGCGATCTATCTCGGCGCTGTCGGCTGGCCCGCGGAAGTGCCCGACTCAGTATCGCTTCACGGACTGCTCCTGCCGATCCGGAAAGGGTTCACGCAGTACGCCAACATACGGCCGCACAGGCTGTTGCCGGGCGTTCAGGGTCCCCTTCGCTCCGAGGGGTTCGACATCCTGTGCATCCGCGAGAATACGGAAGGCGAATATTCCGGCGCCGGCGGGCGCGTTCATTCCGGCACGGCCAATGAGGTGGCGATTGAGACGGCAATCTTCACGCGTGCGGGTGTCGAACGGATCATGCGTTTCGGTTTCGAACAGGCGCGGGCGCGCCGCAAGAAGCTCGCATCCGTCACCAAGTCCAACGCACAGAAGCATTCCATGGTTTTCTGGGATGAGGTTACGCGTGAGGTGGCTAAGGACTATGCCGACATCGAAGTCTCGCACTACCACATCGACGCCATTGCCGCCCGCATGGTGCTGGCGCCGGATAGCCTCGACGTGATCGTCGCCTCGAACCTGTTTGGCGACATCCTCACCGATATTGGAGCGGCCATTCAGGGCGGGCTGGGTTACGCCGCCTCCGCCAATATCAATCCGGATCGCAGCGCGCCTTCCATGTTCGAGCCGGTCCACGGCTCGGCGCCCGACATCGCGCATCTCGGTGTCGCCAATCCGATCGCCGCGATCTGGTCGGGTGCGATGATGCTCGAGCATCTGGGCGAGGGGCATGCTGCGGCAGAAGTGATGTCGGCGATCGAGTCCGTAACCGCGCAGGGAATAGGCACGATCGCGGGCAAGGACCGGACTGAAACAATCACGCAAGCCGTGCTTGCGGCATTGAGCTGAAAGGGCAGAGGAAAAGACCATGAATGCGATAACGAAGATTGGCACGTTTGATGACGCGGACCTGTTGCGCCAGCAGGCGTTGATTGGCGGCGTGTGGCGGGAAGCGGATACAAAGGCCGTCGTCGATGTCACCAATCCTGCCACCCTGAATGTTCTTGGCAGCGTTCCCGACATGGGCGGCGACGAGACCAGGGCCGCTATCGCTGCTGCGGCCGAGGCATTCAAAAGCTGGAAGAAGACGACCCATGCCGAGCGTGCCGGACTGCTGGAGCGCTGGCACGACCTCATTCGCCAGCACGAACAGGATTTGGCGCTTCTGCTGACGCTGGAACAGGGCAAGCCGCTTGCCGAGGCGTCGGCGGAAATCCGTTACGGCGCATCTTTCGTGAAATGGTTTGCCGAAGAGGCGCGCCGGATCGGTGGCTCGACCATTCCGTCACCCACCGCCGATCGCCGCATTCTGGTTCTCAAGGAAGCAGTCGGCGTCTGTGCCGTCATCACTCCGTGGAATTTCCCCAATGCGATGATCACGCGCAAGGTGGCGCCCGCCCTTGCCGCCGGCTGCACGGTGGTGATCAAGCCGTCGGAGTTCACACCGTTTTCGGCGCTCGCGCTCGGCGTCCTGGCGGAGCGGGCGGGCATCCCGGCAGGCGTTATCAACATCGTGACCGGCATGCCGGGCGAGATCGGCAAAGAGCTGATGGCCAACGAAACGGTGCGCAAGATCTCGTTCACCGGTTCGACCCGCGTCGGTGCGCTGCTCATGCGTGGCGCGGCCGATAGCATCAAGCGGCTGAGCCTGGAGCTTGGCGGCAACGCGCCCTTCATCGTCTTTGACGACGCCGATCTGGATAACGCAGTTGAAGGGGTGATCGTATCCAAGTTCCGCAATGGCGGTCAAACCTGCGTTTGCGCGAACCGGATTCTCGTGCAGGAAGGCGTTTACGACGCATTCGCCGAAAAGCTGAGCCAGCGCGTCACGCGGATGAAGGTTGGCGCGGGGACCGACGAGGGCACTGAGATCGGCCCGATGATCAACGCGGCCGCGATCGACAAGATCGAGCGTCACATTGCGGATGCGAAGACGAAAGGCGCGCAGATCCTCGCCCAAAGCGAGGCAGTGCCCGACGGCAGGCAATATGCACGGCCCGTCGTCCTGGGGGAGGCCACTACCGACATGCTCCTGGCATCGGAAGAGACCTTCGGTCCGGTGGCGCCGCTTTTTCGCTTCGAGACGGAGGAAGAGGCCATCACGATCGCGAACGGTACGCCGTTCGGCCTTGCTGCCTACTTCTACACCGACAACCTCAAGCGGTCATGGCGTGTCGCCGAGGCGCTGGAGTTCGGTATGGTCGGGCTCAATACCGGCCTGATCTCGACCGAGGTCGCTCCATTCGGCGGTGTCAAGCAGTCGGGGCTGGGGCGCGAAGGATCGCAGCTCGGCATCGAGGAATATCTCGAGGTCAAGACGCTCCACGTCGGCGGGTTGAACCAGTAGGCTTTGCCGGAGTCGCAACAGCGGCACCAGAATCAGAAAGGGGCGGTCGAAACCGCCCCTTTCTCATTTCGATACTTCGGATGGCGCGATGCCGGAGGCCCGCCAGCCTCATGCAACTTCCCGAACGGGCTCCAGGCCGACCGCGGCGGCCAGCCCGCCGATATCCTTGATCTCGGTATATTCGTAGAAGGGGTTTGCAGGCTCGTGTCCGCGGTTCACCCAGACCTTGCTCTTGATGCCGAGATCGTAGGCGGTCATCAGATCGTAGCGGAATGAGGAGGAGACATGAGTGATGTCCTCAGGGCCGCAGCCGAGCTTGTCGAGCATGTATTCAAAGCCCTTCATCAGCGGCTTATAGGCGCCAACCTCTTCGGCTGTGATGACGGTGTGAAAGGGCGCGCCGAGCTTTTCCACATTCGACATGATCAGGCTGTTCATGGAGTTGGACAGGATCACCAGTGGGATTTCCTTGGCCACTCTGGACAGGCCAGCCGGGACGTCGGGGTGCGGACCCCAGGTCGGCACTTCGTCATAGATGCGTTGGGCGTCTTCGGGTTTGAACTGGATACCGATGCGCTTGCAGCTGCGTTCGATGGAATTCTGCACCACCTCGAGAAAGGGTTTCCATGGCCCCAGCACCTCGTCAAGGCGATAGCCTCTAAAAGCCTCGACGAAGCTGGCCATTGCCTCTGGGGAGAGGCGCTCGCCGTAGACGCACCGCGCCGCGCCGGCCATATCGAAATTGGTGAGCGTACCGTAGCAGTCGAAGGTGATGTATTTCGGTCTGAACGTCGACATGGCGACAATCCTCCTATTTTTCTCGGCACAGCGTGCCTGTACCACAATCACGATAGTCGGAGATCTGGAAGACTAACGGCCGCATTCGCCGCGACCTGAAGCAGATCGTTTCGTATTGCATCGCCGGTTTGGCAGAGAGTTGCGCCAGGTGTCGTTTCGAGCTTTGGGAGCAGCGCGGCCTGTCGGCCATGCTTCGGCAGAAGATGCGGCGCGAGCGGCGAAGGATAGTGAAAACGCGTCGCGCATGGCTGCCGGTCGGGAGGAACTGCTGTCTTTGATGGTCTACCGTTAGCACCTGAAGACGAAGGCCGGAATTCATCATGACCACACGACAGATCATCCTTGAAGAGATGACACCGGGGCACCTGGAAGGTGCTGTCGAGTTGTCTCGCCAAGTTAAATGGCCGCATCGTCGCGAGGATTGGGAACTGGCCCAGTCGGTCAGCCGAGGGATCGTCGCTCTGGAAGAAGAACGCGTGGTGGCGACCATCATGATGACCCCCTACGGCGACGATGCCGCCGCCATCAACATGGTGATCGTCGATGCGGCCATGCGCGGCCGCGGACTCGGCCGAAAGATGATGGAAGAGGCGCTGGCCAAGGCGGGTGAGCGCACCTGTTGCCTGACGGCGACACGGGAAGGCCTGCCGCTCTATGAGAAGCTGGGCTTCGTCACGACTGGCGAGATCGTGCAGCATCAGGGCGAGGCGTTGGCAGTTTCGGCGCCGGCTCGTGTATCCTGGGCAGAGAGCGGCGATCTTGCCCGCATCGAGGTGCTGGATCGCGAGGCATTTGGCCATGACCGTTCGGCGCTGATGAAGCGGCTTTTCGAGCGCGCGAAGTTCGCTGTCATTCGCGATGAAGGCGATGCCCAGGCCTTTTCCGCCATCCGGCCATTCGGCCGGGGGCTGGTCATCGGGCCGGTGGTGGCGAGAAACGGTGCCGAGGCCAAGGCCCTGATCGACTTTCTGCTCGCCCATCATCAGGGCAAGTTCGTCCGTGTCGATACCGACGTTTCAACGGATCTTGCTGACTGGCTCACCGGGCGCGGCCTCGCGCACGTTGGCGGTGGGATCACGATGCGACGCTCCATGGTCACGCACAAGGAAAGCAAGCCCGCGCATCACCGCACATATGCGTTGGTCAGTCAGGCGCTCGGTTAAATCAGGCACTCGGTTGAATCGGAGGAAGAAATGCTGGCAAATTCACTGATCGAACTCGATCGCGCACATCTGGTTCACCCGTTTTCGTGCTATCGGAGCCACGAGGAGACGGGCGTGCGGGTGCTCAAATCCGCCAAGGGCGCAACGGTGACCGATGCAAGCGGGAAAACCCTGCTCGACGGATTCGCCGGTCTATGGTGTGTAAACATCGGATACGGCCAGGAAAGTGTCGTTGAAGCAGCCGCCAAGCAGCTGAGAGAGCTTCCCTATGCGACGGGATATTTCGGGCTGGGATCCGAGCCTGCCATTCGCCTTGCTGCCAGGCTTGCCGCACTGGCGCCCGGCGAATTGAACCATGTCTATTTCACGCTTGGCGGCTCCGACGCTATCGACAGCACGATCCGCTTCATTCGCTATTACTACCATGCCAAGGGCACGCCGCAAAAGGACCAGTTCATCTCGGTCGAGCATGGCTACCATGGCTCCTCGACGGCAGGGTCAGGTCTGACCGCGATCCCGGCTTTCCATGCGGGTTTCGGCGTGCCTTACGACTGGCAGCACAAGATTCCCTCGCACTACGCATATCGCAATCCGGTCGGTTCCGACCCGCAGGCGATCATCGATGCATCGGTCGCGGCCCTGCGGGCCAAGATCGCGGAACTCGGCGCGGGCCGCGTTGCGGCCTTCTACGCCGAACCCATCCAGGGTTCGGGCGGTGTCCTCGTTCCACCGACAGGTTGGCTGAAGGCTCTGCACGCCGTGTGCAAGGAACACGACATCCTGTTCGTTGTCGACGAAGTCATCACTGCCTTTGGCCGTACCGGCCCCCTCTTCGCCTGTGAGGAAGACGAGGTCGTGCCGGATCTCATGACCACGGCGAAGGGACTGACCTCGGGCTATGTGCCGATGGGCGCCGTCTTCATCTCGGACCATGTGTACAATACGATCGCGGACGGAGCTGGCAAAGCGCCTGTCGGCCATGGCTATACCTATTCGGCCCACCCCGTGAGCGCGGCAGTCGGGCTCGAATGCCTGCGTCTCTACGAAGACAGCTTGCTCGAGAACGGGCGCAAGGCTGGCAAGCGCTTGATGGCAGGCCTTCGCTCGCTCGCCGACCACCCGCTGGTTGGCGACATTCGCGGTCGTGGAATGCTGGCAGCAATCGAGTTGGTCACCGACAAGGAGCGCAAGACGCCGCTGCCGGCGGCGGCCGATCCGGGGCGCCGCATCTTCGAGCGCGCGTGGGCGAACGGCCTTGTCATCCGCGCCTTCAACAGCGGCATTCTCGGCTTTGCGCCGCCGCTCTGCTGCACTGATGACGATATTGATGGAATCCTCGAACGCACCCGGATGACCCTGGATCAAACCCTCGAGGACCAGGATGTGCGGTCGGCGATGAAGGGATGATCGTCCAGACTGCCGCCGCATGCGCGCGGCAGCCGCTTCCTCAGCTGTCGAATATGGCGTCGAGAGGCAAATGGGATTTGACGATCGGTGACTTCAGCACGACGAAGCTGAAATATTTGTCGATTCCGATATCCAGTTCGATCATGCGCTCCATGATCGTCTGGTACTCGCTGATGCCCGCTGTGACAAACTTCACGAGATAGTCGTAACCGCCTGAAACCAGGTGGCATTCGATAACAGAATCGACTTTCTGAATTGCGGTGAGAAATCTCGCGAAGTCGTTCTGCTGGTGGTGCTTGAGCGTGACTTCGGTGAAGATCGTCAGAGTCTGCCCGAGCTTGGACACATCGATCTGGGCGGAATAGCCGGTGATGAAGCCTTCCGCCTGAAGCTTCTTCACCCGCATCAGGCAAGGGCTCGGTGAAAGATTCACCAGGTCGGCGAGTTCGACATTCGTGACCCGGCCGTTCTTTTGCAGTTGGGATAGGATCTTGATGTCGATCTTGTCGAGCTTCATTTTCAAACCTGTCAAACGTTCGAACCGCGGATCGTCCGGCAGACGGCGTCCGTCACCTCCTGCGTAGTCGCTGTCCCTCCCACGTCCGGCGTCAGTACGCCTTCACGTGCCACCATTTCCACAGCACTCATCAACCGGGCGGAAGCTGCGCTTTCGCCCAGATGTTCGAGCATCTGGGCAGCGGTCCAGAAGGTGGCGATCGGGTTGGCAATACCCTTGCCGGCGATGTCGAATGCCGAGCCGTGAATTGGCTCGAACATCGAGGGATAGCGCCGCTCGGGGTCAATATTGGCGGTCGGTGCAACGCCGAGACTGCCTGCGAGGGCGCCTGCGAGGTCCGACAATATGTCGGCGTGAAGATTGGTGGCGACGATGGTATCGAGGCTCCGAGGTTTCAACGTCATACGCACGGTCATAGCATCGACCAGCATCTTGTCCCAGGCGATGTCCGGGAATTCCGGCGCCACCTCGGCTGCGATTTCGTCCCACATTACCATGCCGTGACGCTGCGCGTTGGATTTTGTAACGACTGTCAGGAGCTTTCGCGGCCGTGACTGCGCCAGCCGGAATGCATAGCGCATGATGCGGGTGACGCCGACGCGCGTGAAGATCGCGACCTCGGTTCCGACCTCCTCGGGGAGGCCGCGATGGGCTCGGCCGCCGTGGCCCGAATACTCGCCCTCGGAATTCTCCCGCACGATCACCCAATCCAGGTCGCCAGGGCCAACGCCCGCCAGCGGCGAAGCAATACCGGGCAAGATCCTGGTCGGCCGCACGTTGGCGTATTGATCAAAGCCTTGGCAAATCGGCAGCCGGAGCCCCCAGAGCGTGATGTCGTCAGGCACATCGGGCGCGCCTACCGCGCCAAAGAAGATGGCGTCGAAGCGCTTCAGTTGCGCCACCCCATCTTCGGGCATCATCCGACCATGGGCCTTGTAATAGTCCGAGCCCCAGTCGAAGTGCTGGATGCGCAGCTTGAAGTCGCCGCAGCGCTGCTGCAGCGCCTCAAGCGCCTGGAGACCGGCGGCAATGACCTCTGGGCCGATCCCGTCGGCAGGAATGGCGGCAATCTCATATTCGCGCATCGTCATTTTCCCTGTTTTCAGTGCTGGCTGCATCGCAGCCTCGATCTCATGTGCGACCGATTGCAGCTTGGCAAACGGTCTTCTCAGAATTCAGCGACCTTGCCCCACGCAGCTGACTTCAGACGCTCGGGCCCATAAGGACGCGGATCGACGATCGGCTCGCTGCCGGTGATCGTATCGGCGATCATATGTCCAGCGCCGGGCCCAATCCCGAAGCCGTGGCCGCTGAATCCCGCGGCGAGAATGAAGCCCGGAATCCCCTCCACTTCACCGATTGCCGGGACGCCATCGGGCGTGCTGTCGACATAGCCCGCCCAAGCGTGAGAAATCGCCGCCCGCTGGAACTCAGGCAGCAATTCGCAGGCTCTTTGATAGGTCAGCCGAATCTGCCTCGTGTCCGGCTTCGGGTCGAGAATCCGATTCCGTTCCATTGGTGTGACGTCGTCGAGGGCCCATTTCCCCAGGCTTTCATGACCTTGACGCCAGCCCTCGAACGCTCCCGGGGCCAGACTGCGCCAGCGGCGGGCGAACATGGGCAAGAACTCGCGGCTGAACCTGAGCTGCTGCGGCGTTGGATCGACTCGCGCCCGCCCGCTGATCGCCAGCGCGTAGCCACCGTTGCTGCGCCGCGTCAGCGAGACGCGCGCGGTATGCAGGGCATCCGGCAGGCCTTCTGCCCCCGGCGCTACGGCTAGAATGGATTGACGCACAGCAGCTTGCGGGAAACGAATACCAAGCTGGTTGCAGAAGGAGGAAGCCCACGCGCCTCCGGCCATGACCACGGTCGTTGTCCGGATGGTTCCCGCTTCTGCAACGACGCCGCTGACCCGGCCGGCGCTCAACTCCAGCCCGCGCGCCGCGCAATTCTGATGTACCGTTCCGCCGGCCGCCATGATGCCGCGCGCGGCGACGGGCACCGCCTTTGAAGGATCCGCCGTTCCGTCAGTTGGCGAGAACACCCCGCCTTTCCATTTGCGGCCGGTCGCCTTGCCCCGTTCGGTGGCTTCTTCCGCGCTCAGCACATCCGTCGTGACGCCAACCGTCCTTGCGAAATCGCGCCACTTTGCCCAGCCTGCCAACTCGTTTTCGTCCTGCGAGAGATAGAGCAGGCCGCAGCGGCGGAAGCCGGTGTCCTCGCCGGTCTCCTGCGCCACTTTTTCCCATAGATCGAGGCTCCTGGTTGCCATCGGCAACTCGCGTGCGTCACGGTTCTGCTGACGGCACCAGCCCCAGTTGCGGCTGGACTGTTCGGCGGCAACGCGCCCCTTCTCCAGCAGGGCAACGCTGACGCCGCTGCGTGCGAGATAATATGCCGTGAACACGCCCACCACGCCGGCGCCGATGACGACGACGTCCGCGTCGCGAGGCAGGGATGGGCTGGAATCGATGTGCATGAGCGGCGCGGGCATGGATGGGACTCCGGTAAATTTGAAACATCCTAACCTGCGGCCCGCAGAGGCAGGCTGCGGAGTTCATGCCTGGACGGAATTTCCTGCGGTTTGCTGCCCATGGAACAGGCAATTGTTGCCGAAAAAGCGCTCGCTGGCGCCCAACCTCGCAGGGGCAAGCAAGGAGTACGCTTCATCCAGTCGCGTGATCTGCGGCATGGGCTTTTCGGGACGCGGCGCGCAGTGACGCAAGGCCTGTCGCGCACAAATTAGCGGAAGAAGGACCTGGTTGTCTGATCCCGGTTCTGCGCCGGAGCGGGAGCAGAGTGAAATGCCGAACCTGACGTTCTTTTCAGAAGTTCCTGCCGCCCGAGGGCCAAATTTCGACGACTATGCGGATACAGAACAGTCAAACTGGCTGAAAGAACGGAGCAACCCTTCCATATAGCGGGCAAGCTCCAAGGGAACAGTATCCGGTACACGGACCGAATTTCATCAAGGGAGCCGCCAGGATGAGCAGAATCAGTCTCTCGCAGCCTCAGCGCTCGATGCGCCGAGATGGCCAGACGACGGACGCTATAGTGAGGCGCTTCTGCTCAAAGCGCGATGATAAGGTCCGCAACAGCGTGGACCCGCTCGGTTCAAACGGGAGATGATCGCAATGGTCGCAACCATCCAGCCTGTAGCCCCCCACGATGTGGCGCTTTCGGTGCGCGACCTCACGGTGAATTTGCCAAAAGGCATGGAACGGACCCATGCCGTCGAGAACATCTCCTTTGATCTGAAACGCGGCCAGATTCTGTGCGTCATTGGCGAGTCTGGATCCGGCAAGTCGGTCACCGCCAACGCCATCATGGGGCTACTGCCCAATGTGATCCGCGTCTCCTCGGGCGCCATTCACCTCGATGGGATGAACATCATAGGCATGCCGCAGGACAAGCTGCGCAGCCTGCGCGGCCGAGTGGTGTCGATGATCTTCCAGGATCCGCTGTCGGCGCTCAATCCGTTGATGACCGTGGGTGCACAGATCGACGAGGTCATGGCGGCGCATGGCGTCGGCACTCCGAAATCCCGTCGCGGCCGCGCTATCGAACTGCTGACCGAGGTGGGACTGCCGGACCCGGCACTTATGTACCACCAGTATCCGTTCCGCCTCTCCGGCGGGCAGCGGCAGCGGGTGATGATCGCCATGGCGCTGGCGCTCGAGCCGACGATCCTGATCGCGGATGAACCGACGACCGCGCTCGACGTGACCACCCAGGCGCAGATTCTGGAGCTGATCCGCGAGATTCAGCGACGCAAGGGAATGAGCGTCATGTTCATCACCCATGACTTCGGGGTGGTGGCCGAGATCGCCGACAGCGTCGTGGTGATGGAGAAGGGCCACATCGTCGAGCAGGGTAGCGCTCAACAGGTCCTGAAGTCGCCTGGCCATCCCTACACAAGGCGCCTTATCGCAGCCGTCCCGCACCTGACTGGTGAGGACCGCGTTCCTCTGGAGACGGCGGACAAAGCGCCGATCCTGAAGGTCGAAGGCCTGATGAAGACCTACCGCAGCGGCAGTTCCCTGTTCAGCGCGCAGCGCGTCGTGCCCGCGGTCAACGAGGTCTCGTTCGATCTGGCGCCCGGGCGCACGCTGGGCGTTGTGGGCGAAAGCGGTTCCGGCAAATCGTCGCTTGGTCGGCTTTTGATCAAGCTGCTGGACAGCGACGGCGGCGGGATTCTGTTCGAGGGCCGCGACATCGCCAAGCTTTCCGAAGCCGAATTCCGCCCGCTGCGGCCGCGGGTCCAGATGATCTTCCAGGATCCCTTCGCCTCGCTCAACCCGCGCTCGACGATCGGCCACATCCTGACCGTTGGCCCAGTCGCGCATGGGACGCCCTATGCCCAGGCGCGTGAAGAGGCGAAGGCGCTGCTGGCCCATGTCGGGCTCGATACCGGCGCCTTTGATCGCTTTCCGCATGAATTCTCCGGTGGGCAGCGCCAGCGCATCGGCATCGCCCGGGCACTGATGTTCAAGCCGAAGCTGCTGATCGCCGACGAAGCGGTGTCGGCGCTCGACGTGTCGATCCAGGCCCAGATCCTGCAGCTGCTCGACCAGATCCAGCGGGAAACCGGCGTGTCGATGATCTTCATCACCCACGACCTGCGCGTCGCCAGCCAGATCTGCGACGAAATCGCGGTGATGCAGAAAGGGCGGATCGTCGAACGCGGTCCTCCCTCGCAAATCTTCCTCGACCCGCAATCAGCCTACACACGTGAGCTGGTGGCGGCGATTCCTGGAGAGCAGCCGGGATCTACCCGTCCGGTTGCAGCAAATGGGTAAGAGCCACGGCGGATACCGCCAGAACAAGGGGAATTCCAATGACTGAACGCTCAAACACCAAATCAAACTACTCGCGACGCGATGCACTGCGGTTGATGGCGATAGGCGGCGCTGCAGGCCTCATTGCGCCCAATCTGTTGGGCAAACCCGCCTTCGCCCAGAAGCCTCCAGCGAGCCCAACCGGCCGCGTCGTCGTCGGATTTTCGCAGGAACCCACCGTCTTCAATCCACTGATGCCGCATACCGAGTGCGACGACGCTGTGCATTTCTCGGTGTTTGATGCACTCGTTCGCATGGACCCTAAGGGTGTTCTTCAGCCCAATCTCGTTGTCGAAGTGCCCAGCCAGAAAAACGGCGGCATTTCAGAGGACGGACTTGTGTGGCGCATCCGCCTGCGTGATGACGTCCGCTGGCACGACGGCGAGCCTTTCACTGCCGATGACGTGAAATTCACTCTCGAGCTCATCACCAATCCGAAATTCCGGGCGTGGCGCACGGCCGGTCATTCCCTGGTGCGCGATATCAAGGTGGTCTCGCCGACCGAGCTCACCTGGCGGATGGAGGAGGCTTTCGCCCCCTATTTGTCGTTTCTCGCCGAAACCTTCATGGTTCCCAAGCACATCCTCGAAAAAGAGGCCGACCCCAACGCCGCCGCCTTCAATCAGGCGCCTGTCGGCACTGGCGCATTCAAATGGGCGAAGCGCACTGCCGGCGACCATATCGAACTCGTCGCGAACGCGGATTATGCCGGGGAGGGTCCCTATTTGGAGCGGCTCGTCTTCAAATACATCCCCGACATGACAGTGCTCTATACCCAGTTCAAGAGCGGCGACATCGATCTTGTCGACCAGGCATTCATAACCGCCGACCACTACGCGGAAGCCAGCCAACTGTCGGATCGGGTGGTCATGTTGGAGCGCGGGTCATCGGTCGAGTCGATCTATCTCAATCTTGAGAAGCCGCAATTCAAGGATCCGGCGGTCCGCCAGGCGCTCTACGCCGCAATCGACAGGAAAGCGATCCTCGAAGCACTTTATTACGGGGTCCACACCCCTACCGAGACGTTCATGCCGCAGAATTCCTACTACTACAATCCGAACCTGCCGGCGCAGGAGTTCAACATCGAGCGCGCGGGCCAGATCCTCGACGAGGCCGGCTGGGTGCCCGGAGCCGATGGAATACGGGCGAAGGATGGGGTGCGTCTGTCGTTCGCCAACTCCACCACTTCCGGCAACCATTTGCGCGAGCAGACGCAGCAGTTCCTGCAGCAGACATTCGCCGAGATCGGAGTCGAGATGACCATCTCGAACCTGCCGGCCGCCGTCATGTGGGGCGATTTCTGGCTCAAATCGCAGTTCGAGTCAGCCATCTCCGGTGTAACCAATCTCATCGCGGGCGACCCCGACGTTTTCAACCGCCTGCATACCAAGGCGATCGTCGCCAAGGGCGGAAAGGGCTCGAACACAGGCCAATACTCCAACCCGGAGGTCGATGCGCTGCTCGAGAAGGGCGCCCGCACCTTCGATCGGGAACAGCGGCGCGCCATCTATCTGCGCGTGCAGGAAATCGTCCGTCAGGATCTGCCGTTCCTGCCTCTATTTGCCTACACCAACGTGTTCGGCTGCAAGGAAGGGCTGGAGGGTTTCCAGGCAAATTCCAACACCCGCGTCGCATCCTGGCATGCCGCCGGATGGTATTGGAAGGCCTGACATCCATACGCCGCGGGCGCCCCCCCGGGGGGGGGCGGGGAAAACGCGGGGGGTGTATAAGGGGGATTGAATGGGGGGGGGCAGGGGAAACACCGCGCGCCACCCCCCCAAACGCGGCCCAGAGTGGGGGGGAGA